>CAZTDR010000061.1:0-14754 GCA_964612855.1 uncultured Coxiellaceae bacterium | reverse complement strand
GTGAAAATTTAATACCGATTTACCGGACAGCAGTGCGGCACGCCGTGCCCCTACACAGCGTGCCTACCACTTAGTAAATCTGTTACACTTAATGACTAAAAAATAGAATTAGAGTTTTCTTTTATGGATTATGAATATTTACTGGATCACCAAGACAAACCTTATTTAAAAGTCGGGCTTACCGATTATGCTTTAATGCTAAATCCTTTGTTGAACAAAGGGATGGCTTTCACTCAAGAAGAAAGAGAATTATTTCATTTATGGGGACTTTTACCGCCTAGCCAGATTGATTTAACTATTCAGCATAAGCGTTCTTATGAAACCTGTAAAAGCAAAACCTCCGATGTGGAAAAATATATTTATTTACGTGACTTGCAAGATTCCAATGAGACACTTTTTTATAATTTATTGTGTGGTCATCTCGACGAATTAATGCCAATTGTTTATACGCCCACGGTGGGTTTAGGATGCCAGCGTTACAGTCACATTTATCGTCGGCCGCGTGGTGTATTTATTTCTTATCCCAATCGTACTCATATCGATAATATTTTAGCAAACCCGCGTTTTAATCATGTGAAAGTGATCGTCGTTTCCGATGGCGAGCGGATTTTAGGTTTAGGCGATCAAGGTGCAGGGGGTATGGGCATTCCTATAGGAAAATTAGCGCTTTATACGGCTTGTGCAGGTATTCATCCCAGTTTTACCCTGCCTGTATTGTTAGACAGTGGCACAAATAATCCGGATTTACAAAATGATCCGCTTTATATTGGCTGGCCGCATGAAAGAATTCGCGGTCAAGAATACGATGATTTTATCGAACTCTTTATTGCCGGTGTCAAAAAACGTTTTCCCCATGTGTTACTGCAATGGGAAGATTTCGCGCAGCAAAATGCGAATCCGCTACTTGAGCGTTATCGAAATCAACTTTGTACTTTCAATGATGATATTCAAGGAACGGCCGCTGTTGCAGCAGGCACATTGTTTGCGGCTATTCAAGTGACGCGTAAGCCTTTGCGAGAACAGCGCATCGTTGTATTAGGCGGCGGCTCGGCAGGGTGTGGGATTAGCGCGCTCATCAAAACCGCGATGATAGAAGAGGGTTTAAGTGAAGCCCAAGCACGGCGTCAATTTTACTTAGTGGATAAAAATGGCTTATTACTCGATGATGATGCGGATTTATTGCCTTTTCAAAAGCCGTTCGCCCAATCGCGGGATTCAGTCAGTGGCTGGCAGCTTAATAATCTGAATCATATAGGATTAGAAGATGTCGTGCGTCATGTGCATCCCACCTTATTGATTGGAGTCTCTGGGCAAGCGGGCGCATTTCAAGAAAACATTATTCGCGAAATGGCAAAACACGTTGAACGTCCCGTGATTTTTCCTTTATCCAATCCCACATCACGTAGTGAAGCTGATCCGGCCGATTTGCTGAGATGGACAGATGATCGTGCTATTATTGGTACGGGAAGTCCATTTGGTGTGATCAATAAAGCAGGTAAAACTTGGCGCGTTGATCAAACGAATAATTGCTATATATTTCCTGGTATAGGGTTAGGTTTGATTGCGGTCAAAGCGCGCACCATTACGGATAACATGTTTATGCAGGCAGCAAAAGCGTTAGCGGAATGTTCACCTGCGCGCTTGAATCCTGATGCCAATTTATTGCCGCCGTTACATGAAATTCGTGAAGTGTCATTGCGGGTTGCATTGGCTGTTGCAAGGGAAGCGATTGTTTCGGGAGTCGCCACTAAATCGTCTATTACCGTAGACAATTTAGAAGCGTATTTGAGAAAATTTATGTGGAAGCCTGAATATTTACCGTATAAAAAATAAGGAGAATTGTCATGCGAAAACTAGGGATAGTATTGTGTAGTTTATTTTGTATGTTACCTGCTTGGGCAGATACCAATGTAGAAGCTTTATTAAATAGCGTGACGTTGCGCTTGAGTGCGGAGCAGTGGGTTACTACTAAAACTGCGTTAGTGACGGTGGGGATTAATGCTTCTGTCAGTGATAATGATTTAGGAAAAATGCAAAATCAAATTCTCGATAAATTAAAACAAATTGCAGGGGATACAGATTGGCATATTGTTTCATTCGATCGTAGTTTGGACCAATCCGGATTAGAAAAAGTTCAAGCCACCGCACAAGCGCGTTTAAGTAACTCAGCGCTCGCCGGATTGCGTGATAAGGTCAAGTCCATCAGTAAACCTGGCGTGACATTTACGCTAGATAATCTGCAATTTGTTCCAAGCGAAGAGGAAATGCGTGAGGCGAATACAGCATTGCGCACAGTCATTTATCAACAAGTCAAAACAGAATTGGATCAATTAAATAAACTTTATCCTGAGCAAAAATATTATTTACATCAAGTCAATTTTATCAATGAATTTATACCGCGTCCGATGGCGGAAAATATGATGGCACAAGTTAAAATGGCGGCGGCACCGGTTGCAATGGAAATAGGTAATAAGTTGCGACTCTCTTCTGTGGTGGTATTATCGAGTTCCGATGCAATGAAGTCGTTGCATAATTAAAAATAGCCGCTAAGCAAGGTTACTCTTATGCAAGCTATCAACCTATCTTTCCCCACACACATTATCGCCCACCGGGGCGCGAGCGCTTTGGCTCCTGAAAATACCCTTGCTGCTTTTCGTAAAGCGAGCGAGTTAGGCGCAAAATGGGTAGAATTTGATGTGATGTTAGCAGGATGCGGAGAGGTCATCGTCATTCATGATAAGACGTTAGATCGTACAACGAATGGCAGCGGACTCGTCAGTGATTATCCTTATCAGTATTTACAAACCTTAGATGCGGGAACTTGGTTTGACTCGCAATTTAAGGGAGAAAAAATTCCCACCTTAGCGGAAGTCATTGATACCCTGCATGAGTATCAATTAGCTGCCAACATTGAAATTAAACCTGCGTTAGGCCAGGAAATAGAAACCGTACAACGGGTATTACAAGTCATCGATACCTGTTGGCGGCCGGATATGTCAGCACCACTCATTTCAAGTTTCTCCCCGCGCGTATTGGAATGTGTTAGACAAAAATCTAAAAAGCATTTTTTATCTTATTTCATGGGTGAATGGCATGATGATTGGGAAAAATATTGTGATGCATTTGGCTGTATTTCGGTCAATGTTAAGCATACGATTTTAAATCAAGCACGCATCGCCGAGATAAAAAAAACTAAGCGCTTTGTGTTGTCGTACACGGTGGATGAGTTTCAGCTTGCAGAACGTTTATGGACTTTTGGTGTAGATGCGATTTTTAGCAATTGTCCACCGCAGATGAAAGATTTTTTTTAATAAACTTTCTTACTTGAACTTCGTCATCCCCGAATGCTTCTATCGGGGATCTGTCTATTAATAAGCATATCATTACCCATAAGTCATAAAAGCGCTGCGACTGTAGGCTTTAATGACAATAAAAAGATAAACTGTAGGGTGGATTAGATGCGTTTTTTGCATCGTAATCCACCTGCATTAAAATAAAAAGCGTTTAGATTTTGGTGGATTACGGCAAAAAACGCCTAATCCACCCTACGTTTCTTTGTTGTTAAAAAACTTGTGGGTAATGATATGTTAATAAGGAGATCCCCGATGGAAGCATTCGGGGATGACGAACTAGTTCTTTTTCGCAGGGGATGTCTGTTTTTTTGTCGCCTGGTCTGCTTTAGCGTCGAGGTCTTTTTTTTCATGATGTTCATCGTGAGTAAAGAGACGGTCATGTTCTGTTGCTAATTGAGCCGATAAAAGTTGGTCTGCTGCCGATTTATGCGGGGTGATTGTCAGAGCGTCTGGAGTTTGACTTTTTTTGTATTCTTTTGCAGGACCATAAGCAGCAGAGGATTCTGTATCAATCCGCTTACCTTTCGGTGTTAAAATGGCGCCTCTTGCTGCTCTTGAATGAAAATAAGAATCTGAATAGGCTTGGAGATAAGGAAAAGCTTCTTTATTTTTTTGAAAAAATTGAAAAAGCTGGGTTAATGCTTTAATTGCGTCATTATCATGCTTACATTTGCTAACCGCCTGATTAAAATCCTGGACTTCCATTTTCGTGGGAGACGGTTTCATTAAACTCATAACGCGCAAATAAAGTTGGGTGGCAGTTGGTTTAGTTTGATTGAACGAAGCAAAATCGATGAAATTGGTAAGATCCGAAAGATTAATTTCTTTATCAGGTTGTGTAATTTCTATTAATTTTTTAATCAAGTCAGCGGCTAGAGTGACGTCATTTAAATCTACCACGGCAGTCAAAATAGCGGGAAGATGCGCCGAGTATTCCTTTAATCTAGAGTAAATAATTGGCAGAATGAATTTTGCTATAGAATCATCTCCCTTTTTTGCGAGTACGGCGGCAATAGCTTGAGGAGGAAGCTTTAAATTAAATTCTGACAAAATGGGGAAAATAATTTGAAGGATTTTTTTTGCTTCTTCAACATTTAAAGGGTTAGCTTGAAATACAGTATTGATAACTTCCCTAGTAAATCCTTTTAAATTACCTTGGATCTTTAAAAGACTTCTATACGCAGGAAGTTGCGAATAAAGCTGAGCCCCCACTTTAATGAGTTGTAATAGACCTTCTTCCTCAGCAGAGGGTTTCCCCTGAGGTAAAGTGTCTAATAGGGCCGATTGAAGTTTGTGTGTTTCTGCATCGTTTAATTTGCCTTGTCGATGTTTAGAGTAAACAAAATTTAATAATTCTACTTGTTGTAATCTGGCTCCTACTGGATTTTTCTCATCAAGTTGTTTAATTTTGACAAACTCACTGATGAATTGATTCATTAAATTAGTATCATCTAGTTTTACAATTGCGCGAGCAATTACCACCAGGTCTGATTTGTATTCATATAAAATGGGTAGTATATTTTGAAGGATTCCTTTTGCTTCTAAAACATTTAAAGGCTCAGCTTCAAGGGTGTTTTTTACTATCTGTCTAGCAAAACTAATTAAATCCTCTTTAATAGTCTCATTATCAAAAAGAGGTCTATTCTTAGCCGAACGGCGATAAAGTCTAGCAGCTAATTTGAGATGTTGTAATTGAAATTCTTCTTTAAAATTGAGCGCGGTTTCTTTTTCTGCCCCTCTAAATAAATTATTAACTATAATTTTCTCGAAAGCGATTAATTGCCTAGCATCCAATTTTTTTTCGTGATATTTGGAGAAAATATAATTTAATAATTGGGTCTGAAGCATTACCAAATCTTGAGTTGTCGTTGCTTTCGTTGCAATTAGACAAAGATATTCTAAATGTTTGTAATCGAGTTTATCAATGGCGTTTTTTTGTAACTGAAGAAAGTCGTCTATGAATCCGAGATTTTTAAATGCAACAGGCAAAGCATCAAAAAATTTATTTCGTAATAACTCATACTGAGAACGATGATTAAAGTAGGAGTCGAAATTAAGGATATCTGATAAATACCAGGCAGGTGCTGATTGTTTTATCACTTGGAATAAAAAAGTCAGGGTTTCATGGTCTTTTGCATTTAAATCCGGTTTCGATAAAATGTGCTTGCAGCGGTCAAGAATAGGCGGGATTTTTCCAAAATCCTGTAGTCCTTTATCTCGTAGCACCTGAAAAAATGAGACATTTCTCGCGTCAATTGCAGACTCTATTGCTAAGTTAAATTCAGCGAGCGATTCTGCATCTTGTTCAATGGGTTTCCCGGGCGGAAAACGTTTTTGCAAAATTATCTCTATACATTCTTTTCTGCGTTTCGTTCTTTCTACAACGTTTTTATCTTCGGCAGCGCTAATAAAAGTATCTATGTCAGAAAAACTAACTATATGAACTAAAGCTGTTTTTCCGGATTTATCTTTATGCTGCCAACGCGGATTAGTTCTATGCTGCGCTCGTCCATATTTAGCATGTTCATCTTGGTCTGTAAGCCAGCGCAAGACATGGGGATTAGGATCTTCATGTAAAGCAGCACTAATGGCCGGCGTTTGGCCGGTTTTTTCCTCGATCGCTTTTGTTCCGATATGCTGATAAGCTTTGAGAGCCGTATTTAATTGATTATAAACGAAAATACGCGCGTCCTTACCTTTGATTCTTTGAATAGTGTCATGGATTGCTTTTCGTCTATCAAACATTTTTATTCCTCTCGTAAGCAGATAGATTTTTGTGTATTGTTTTTATGAGTATAGCTTAATCTGAATAAAATGCTGTCTATTAAGCAGGTTAGGATTCATCGGTTTTAAGAATATCTAACTGCTTCAAAGTGGCTTCATAGCCAATTCGCACCAATTTCTCAGCTTGTTGTGGATTGGATTGTAACAGTCTGAATTTATTTAAATCGATATTAACCAATATGTTAGCAGCTAAACCGTTTTGCACGGATTTTAATAAAGAACCTATAAAAATACCGCGCATAAAGGTGTCAATAAAGCGGGGGAAATGGTAGTTTTCGAGTGTAAAACCTAATTTAGCAAAAAAGGCTTGTTTAAACGTTAAAATGGGTGGAAACATATACTTATGGCGATCGGGGGTGAAATTATTTAAATCGAGGGCAATGATTTTTGCTTTTTTGCCTAGATAAGCTCGAGCCACATCCACAGGTAAATTATTGAGTAAACCCCCATCCATATGTAACTCATTATTGATGACCATGGGTGGAACAATGCCAGGAATAGCTGAGCTGGCACGTGTTTTTTGCCAAATGAGTCCTTGTCGGTGGACTTCTTCGCTATTGGTTGCCAGATTACAAGAGATGCAAAAAAATGGTAACCATAGATCCTCAATTTTAAGGTCAGCAAAGACTTGCATCAGGGATTGTGTAAAGCCTTTTGCATTAAAAAGTGAAATGGCGGGCCAAGTAAGGCTGCGCCAGGAAACGGATTTAGCGGATCCAACAATGACTTTATAAAAACGTTCATAGGCATCTTCATAAGATTCATGCACGGCGTAACAAGCCGCAATAATGGCACCTACGCTGGTACCGCCTATCATATCAATAGGGATTTTTTTTTCACGTAAGGCTTTAATCGCCCCTAAATGGGCCCAGCCCCGTGTTCCGCCCCCACTTAAAACAACACCGATGGCTTTGCCGCGAATAAAGCGTAACAAGCGTAGGAAATCTTTTGTCACACCCAGACGGAGATGATGATAGGTATCAAAATGCATTAATGCGAGCCAGGCGGCCGTATTGCGAGGCATCACCGTGCTTTCTGTATGCAATAATACAAGTGCGGCTTCAGGGCGAAAATTGATGCGCTGAATTTGAAAACGCTCGCTCAATGCCTTATCTATTTTAGGCGTGGAATCACTATACGCTGTAATATAAATAATATTAGCCTTTCGCAATGCAATTTTTGCGAGGGGTGTTTCATGGGATTTCAAAAGGTATAAAAATTTATGCGATTTTTTTTTGTGTCTTTCAATTTCGGTAATTTTTTCTTTTAAGGCTTCTTGCGACATTTCGGCAAGATTTAATTCCGAGTCAAACTCCGAAAGCAACACTAAACTGGGATACGCTGCGGCAAAATGTTGTAGTTTGCTCGCAAATTTTTCGAGAGAAATATCTTTTGTTGCGGGCACACATACAATGTGACGATTAATTTTCTCAGATGAAAGTAATTGAATAATACTGCGTGAACGTGCAATCACAGGATGGATGGTCGCAAACATTAACGCAGGGTATTGATGGCACAGTTCAATGAAATCTTTGCTCGATAATCGATAAAGAACCGAATTCTCTACGGCTCTAATGGTGAGTGCACGTGGTTCTGTCGTAAGTGCGCCGGATTCACCCACTGCCTCATTTGGTTCAATGTAACCCACGACCCGTGTTTCACCCGTGGCGTTGGTAAGCGAAGCGGACAGTTTGCCACTGATGAGTAAATAAATAGTATCGGCAGGATCGCCTTGATAAAAAAGGGTTGCAGACGAGTTTAATTCCATGCGAATGAATTTGGGTAATACTTTTTCTATGCCCTCATCCGTTAAGGAAGAGAAAATTTTATTATTTTTAATTGCATTGATTAAGTCTTCTTCCATCATTAACACTATCCCTTAATTGTTGCCTATATACCCATCACACCTTAAGATGCGAAGTTTAACAACCTATCTTGCGGCGAACTTGAAGCGATTTAAAACTAAAAAATCCTCACAATACTACAAGTATTGCTCCGGTTTTTCAGTTTTAAATCACTCCAATTTCTTGCAATCTAAATTGTTAAACATCGCATCTTAAGGTGTAATGGGTATATGATACATCATATTTTAAACTAGGGTCATCTCTGAATGGTGATGACCAGGATTAAGAGATATTTCATTAAATAAGGAAAACACTATGGGCTCGGCTTTGAATTGGATCGATTACTCACTTTTGGCAGTATTTTTTATCTCGGTTTTAGGTGGGTTAATGAGAGGGGGAGTCAGAGAAATTATTTCTGTCGTGACCTGGATTGCGGCTTTTATTATTGCCGGTTTATTTTCTCACTCACTTGCTGCTTATTTTTCCAGCTCTCCAGAAGTCAAGTCAGCACTTTCTTCTGCCTCGACCAGCACATTTGGTGTTTCAGCCGCCAGCCAAGTTTCTATGCTGGCTCTCGGTTTAAGCTTTTCCATCCTCTTTTTTGCGACCATTATTATTGGCTCACTTTTCGGTTATTTTGCAAATCGCGCGGTGGAAGGAGGGGGCGTCAGTATTGGTAATCGATTTATAGGCGGGATTTTTGGTTTAGGCCGCGGGTATTTAATTGTTTTATTGATTATCTTTCTCGCTCAACTGACGCCTTTTTCGCAGCAGACTGTTTGGTCAGAATCATCCTTGGTAAAAGGGTTTCAGCCGATGGTACAGTGGCTTGAGAACATTGTGCAGCCTGGATTTGAATCATTAAAATCCCAAATGGGACAGAAACTGGAGGATATGACATCAGGGGTGCAGAATTCCGTTATGGGTGCTTACCAGCGTCATTAATTAGAAACGGAAACGGCAGACAAAGAAGCGTAGGGTGGATTAGGCGTTTTTTGCCGTAATCCACCACATCTAAACGCTTCTTATTTTAATCTGGTGGATTACGATGCAACAAACGCATCTAATCCACCCTACAATCAAACTAAATCAACATCGAGAAGTCTCTAAACCCACCTGATAAAACGCATTTTTCACAACAGATTCATCATATCCATAATCATGCGTCGCAGCCAACACACCACACGCAGCTTCTTCAAAAGTACTGTTTGCGACCCAATAACCCCGATTTGCCTGGACCATAATTTCAAAAGCTTTTCGTGTGCCTTCGTTTTTATCACCACCAAAACCTTGGGCAATCAGATAAAATGCTTTGTTAAAAATACCGCTACTGAAATGAGGATCGGTATAAGCGACTTGGAAACCCAATACATCCGCATTGCCATCTTTGTAATCTTTTATATTATCGATAGAACAATTGCGAATTTTATACCCACCGATGTTGACATACGGTGCGACGTTCACGCAATCATGACGTGGATTATCCATATAACGTAATGCATCTTGCGTTAGCGTAATATCAGCACCGATTTTCCAATTAGTTTGACCTGTTAGAAAATAAGAGGCTGACGCGCCAGCCATATCCGAAAAGGATTCATTTAAGCCTCCAGATTGGCCGTTATAAATAAGGTTTGAATTCTGTTCTGTAAAACCATGGCTTAATTCATGAGCGAGAATGTCAACCGAGGCAAAAGAAGCAAATTCATTATCATCCCCCTCGCCAATAAAAACGGCATTAAGAGCGCCGATCCATGCTGCATTTGACATATTCAGATGCGTATAAATGGGAATAGGAAGTAAATCGGCTTCGCCATTTTTATCGGGTGTGCCGGGGCGGAAGATGGCTGGGGTTTTCATCCAGCTCATATACATATTATTAGCCACATTTGCATAATAAAAAGCATCATTATCATTGGTAGCTGCCAGATCATCATTCCAATAGATGCCGTGATGTTGCGCATTTTTTTCCTTGCAGTCATATTGCACTAAAACAGGTTCTTCCGCATTTTGGTCGAACATATGGCTGCCATTGCTCACGCTAAAAAATACACCACCCAGCAGTTTTTCTGTAGAGCCTTTTAAGTAACAAATACCTTTATTCTTATCACGCTGTAGGATGAAGCTAGATGCATAACGGGTTAAACCATCGTAGGCTTTAATGCCGATTTTGCTATTTCCGCCAAAACCACCACCCTCAACGGCAGTTAATTTTGTTTCTTCCGTATGTAAGTTATTCCACGATTGATAGAGTGCTTTTGTGTTTTCATCAAGAATGTAAATAGGCTCTTCCAGCTTACCTTTTGTATTGACGACCATATCAACCAAATAAGCCCAATGCGCTTTATTATCTTTATCCAGGTAAACAATACGATTTGCTTTGGTTTTTAAAATAGTCATTTGTTGATTGGGATGTTGACGTCGATAAAGGGCTTCGGCACTTTGAATGGTCGCCGCTTCAACATTCGTCGTCAGTGTTGTAGAGAGCACTTTATTCGGCAGTTCCGCATTTAAACCATTGTACAGATGACCATTCAATTGGCCATTCGAATGTTTGATGAGAGTAGCCCCAAAAACAGGGTAACCCTGATACATTTGTTGTAATCGAGTGTGTTGCTGATGATTAAAATCTTGATAGGTAGAAAGGGTTTTGAGTGTCGTGCCGGGTGCTGATGTTAGCACGGGACTGGATTGATGGTTTAACGTCACTAACGTTGCAGCTTGAGACGAGGACAGGGCTAATAGGCTGAAGAGTAATGTGTTGAATAAAGGAAAAATAGCGTTGCGCATGGGATTCTCTATATTTTAAGGATAAAATTAAAGCCATGCTAGTCTTTCAGATTAGGTGTGTCAATGCGGTGTGGGGGCGCCCCAAAACATCGACGTATAAATAAAAATGTAGGGTAGATTAGGCGTTTTTTGCCGTAATCTACCAAGCTGCCCTAGGTATTTATGCGGATTTGGTGGATTACGATGCAAAAAGCGCATCTAATCCACCCTACGTTCTACGGTTATAATTTATCCGTCACCCATAGCGCCATGAAATCATCCACAGCCATATTTTCTAATTTATCTTGATTTAAAAATAAGGCGGTCATTTCGGTGACACGGTCTTTTGGAAAATGCGCGCTGAAACTATTTTCAAATTTTTGGATCAACAAGGGAGTGCCTTCTGAGCGACGGCGTTTATGGCCTATGGGGTACTCGATTTGGACTTTTTCTGTCTGAGTGCCATCCTTAAAATAAATTTGCACTGCATTTGCAATAGAGCGTTTAGCAGGATCTAAATAATCCTTGCTAAATTGCGGATCTTCGACGACTTGCATTTTATCGCGTAATTGATCGATGCGAGAATCTTTTGCAAAAGCATCATCATAATATTCTGGATTTAACTTACCGAATAATAATCCGGCAGCGACCATATACTGCAAACAATGATCACGATCGGCGTAATTGTAAAGCGGCCCTGTTTTACTGATGATACGAATAGCAGAGTCTTGGGTGGTCAATACAATTTTATCGATTTCTTCCAGCCGGTGGTGGATTTGATTATGCAAGATGATCGCGCATTCTACAGCCGTTTGAGCATGAAATTCTGCCGGAAAAGCGATTTTAAATAAAATGTTTTCCATGACATAACAATCGAATTCACGTGGTAAACGTAAGGGCTGACTTTTGAATAAAACATCATAAAATCCCCATGTCTTTGCCGTCAGTGCGCTGGGATACCCCATTTCACCTTGTTTGGTGAGCCACGCAAGTCGAACCCCACGGCTGGTTGCATCACCCGCCGCCCAAGATTTGCGAGAACCCGTGTTGGGTGCATGACGATAGGTGCGCAAACTTTGACCGTCAAGCCAAGCTTGTGAGACGACATGGATGATATCTTCGTGTTGACCACCTAATAACTGCATAGCAACTGCCGCAGATGCGACTTTGACGAGGATGACATGATCCAAACCTACACGATTAAAACTATTTTCTAACGCAAGCACGCCTTGAATTTCGTAAGCTTTAATCATGGCGGTAAGCACATCACGCATGCGCAATGCCGGTTTTTTTTCTGCTTTATTTTTTCGGCTGAGATAATCCGCAACGGCTAAAATGGCGCCTAAATTATCTGAAGGATGTCCCCACTCAGCGGCTAACCACGTATCATTAAAATCTAACCAACGAATTAAGGTGCCAATATTAAAAGCCGCTAAAATGGGATCTAACTCAAAAGGCGTTCCTGGCACGCGTGCGCCATGGGGCACGACAGTATGAGGAACGATAGGACCGAGCAATTTGGTGCATTGTGTATGAGTTAAGGCGAGAAAAGCGCAACTTAACGAATCCATCAAACAATAACGTGCGGTGGAATAAGCCAGTTCGCTGGTGATTTCGTGTTGCGTCATGTAATCAGCGATCGCTGCAAATTCTTTATCGGGAGTAGGGCGAACATTATTGTCCGCATGATGCGTTGTCATTGATTAACCTCGTGGATAAAAATTGTAGTCTTATCGTCATCTCCGATAAGTAGAGATGACGATTTTATTTTTCTATCTTGCGCTTACAGGAACATAAGGGCGGGGGGCGGGACCCACATAATTACCTTCTGGACGGATGAGACGATTATCACTTCGTTGCTCAATAATATGCGCGCTCCACCCAGATAATCGTGACATCACAAAGAGGGGAGTGAACATCGGTGTAGGAATGCCCATGAAGTGATAAGCTGTCGCGCTGTAGAAATCCAAGTTGGGAAATAAGTGTTTTTCATCCCATAAAATTTTTTCAATACGTTCAGAGACGGCGTAAAGATATCCGTCTTTTGCCTCTTTAGAGAGCTTTTCTGACCATTTTTTAATGATATCCGAGCGTGGGTCCGAAATTTTATAAACACGATGCCCAAAGCCCATAATTTTGGTTTTATTGGCGAGCTGGGTACGAATGTCACGTTCTGCATCATCGGGATTGTTGAAGTGACTGATTAAGTCCATGGCGGCTTCATTTGCGCCACCATGTAAGGGGCCACGCAGTGTGCCAATGCCGGAAACAATGGCGGAGTAAAAATCAGACTCGGTTGAGGTCGTGACACGTGCCGCAAAAGTGGACGCATTAAATTCATGTTCTGCGTATAAAATTAACGAAACATCCATGGCACGCCGATAATCTTCTTTTGGTGTTCCATCATGCAACAAGTATAAAAAGTGTCCGGCAATGGATTGTTCGTCGGATGTTGTTTTGATACGTTTTCCTGTGCGGTGGAATTGATACCAATAGAGCAACATGCAAGGCATGCTCGCAATGAGTCGGTCAGCAATATCATATTGTCCATATTGCGTCGATTCAGGTTCTAGTGTGCCGAGCATAGAGCTTGCTGTACGCAGTACATCCATAGGATGGGTTTTAGCCGGGATGGTTTCCAAGACTAACTTTAAAGCATCAGGTAAATCACGTAATCGGGTTAATTTTTCACGATACGCTTGGAGTTCTTTTTGATTAGGAAGATTGCCATAGATGAGTAAGTAAGCCACTTCTTCAAATGTGCTTTCCGCTGCGAGATCATGGATATCATAGCCTCGATAAGTTAAACCGACTCCTTCTTTGCCCACCGTGCTAATTGCAGTGTTGCCGACAATAATCCCTTCCAAGCCGCCAGTTTTTTGGGTCATTTGTTTTTTTCCTTTGCAAAAAGTTCATCCAATTTATCTTCATAAGAGTGATAATTTAAAAAATGATAGAGTTCTTCACGCGTTTGCATCGCCGCGATAAGATTTTTTTGGGTTCCTTCCGCTCGAATCGTTTTATAAACAGTTAATGCAGTTTGGCTCATCGCGCGAAAAGCGCTTAAGGGATAGAGCACCAGGCGAACGCCGACACTTTTTAATTCTTCTACAGTAAAAAGTGGGGTTAAACCAAATTCTGTAATATTGGCTAATACAGGCACGGGGCATTGACGAGTGACAGCTTGATATTGAGAAAGTTCTTTAGCGCCTTCAAAAAAAATCATATCCGCACCGGCTTCTACATAGCGCAGTACGCGATCAATTGCATTGGATAATCCTTCTGTGCAAAGTGCATCCGTTCGCGCCATGATGACGAAGTGAGGATCGGTTTTGGCATCGACTGCGGCTTTGATACGGTCAACCATTTCATTTGTATCTACCAAGGCTTTTCCTGGTCGATGCCCGCAGCGTTTATTTTGTACTTGATCTTCTAAGTGAACAGCAGCAACGCCTGCTTTAATCATTTCTCGAATCGTGCGCGCAATAGAAAATGCCCCGCCCCAGCCCGTATCAATATCCACTAATAAAGGCAAGTCAACTTGACTCGTAATACGTCGAGCATCTTCTAAGACATCATTTAAAGTGGTGATAGCTAAATCAGGTAAACCATAGGAAGCGTTCGCGACACCCGCACCCGATAAATAAAGTGCTTGATAACCCACCTGTTTTGCCAGGAGAGCGGAATAAGTATTGA
This sequence comes from uncultured Coxiellaceae bacterium, assembly GCA_964612855.1. Classification (GTDB taxonomy): domain Bacteria; phylum Pseudomonadota; class Gammaproteobacteria; order DSM-16500; family DSM-16500; genus DATIJJ01. The sequence goes on along the minus strand of CAZTDR010000061.1, from coordinate 311 downwards.
TAGTGCCGACGATTTGGAGTGGATTTTCAATTAGCAATGCATCACGAAATTGTTTTCCTGGATTCATGTCAATCTCCTCTCCTGAGAAAGACGATTTTCCGGATGGTAGCTTTGTTTGTCAATGAATACGTTAATTAATCGTAAACGGACATGCAGCTGAATCGCAAAAGAGCGTTACTATTCTGAGTTTACATATCATTACCCATAAGTCATAAAAGCACTGCGACTGTAGGCTTTGATGACAATAAATAGATAAACTGTAGGGCACGAATTCAAATGCGAAGTGCAACACGATAAAAAAGAGCGGTCAA
>CAZTDR010000060.1:0-15243 GCA_964612855.1 uncultured Coxiellaceae bacterium | reverse complement strand
CCTAATCCACCCTACGTTTCTTTGTTGTTAAAAAACTTGTGGGTAATGATATGCTGATAAGGAGGTCCTCGACATAAGCATTCGGGGATGACAAGCGCTACATTGCTTTTTATTGCATCGCTTCTGCCAAATCGCGTTTCAAATCTTCGACGTTTTCAACACCCACTGAAATCCGTATCAAGCTATCTGAAATGCCCAGTTTCTCGCGCTGTTCTTTCGGCACACTGGCATGTGTCATGATAGCTGGATGTTCAATTAAACTTTCGACGCCGCCTAAACTTTCTGCCAACGCAAATAATTTGCAGCGTTCTAAAATTTCCACGGTTTGTGCGAGATCGCAAGCAAGTTCAGCGGTAATCATTCCACCGAATAATTGCATTTGCTGTTTAGCCAGCGCGTGTTGCGGATGACTGCTTAATCCAGGATAAATTACCCTTGATATTTTAGGATGCTTTTCCAGCCAGCTTGCTAATTCCAGCGCATTGCTGCAGTGGCGTTCCATACGTAATGCCAATGTTTTAACGCCCCGTAATGCGAGGAAACTATCAAATGGGCTCGCAACTGCACCGACAGAATTTTGTAAAAAAGCCATTTTTTCTGCAAGCTCTGCATTATCATTGACGACAACGATGCCGCCTATCATATCCGAGTGCCCATTAATATATTTTGTTGCCGAATGCATAACGATATCAAATCCTAATTCGATGGGTCGTTGAATTAGGGGCGTGGCAAATGTATTATCCGCAACCGAAATTAAGTGGTGTTGCTTTGCTAGGGTTGCAAGTTCGCTGAGATTAACCAATTTCAACATCGGATTGGTGGGTGTTTCTACCCACAACATGCGTGTTTCAGGGCGAATGGCTGCTTTTACTTTTTCTATATCACACATGTCGACGAACGTGACTTGTATTCCCGCAGAGCGTTTGCGTACGCGTTCTAGCAAACGATAAGTGCCGCCATATAAATCATCCATCGCAATAATATGATCACCGGGTTGCAACAATTCTAAAATGGTGGCAATTGCTGCCATGCCGGATGCAAAAGCAAAACCGTGTTTGCCTGATTCAATATCAGCAATACATTTTTCGTAAGCATCGCGGGTCGGATTACGGGTGCGCGAATATTCATAACCTTTATGTTTTCCAGGGCTATCTTGTACGTAAGTCGATGTTGCATATATCGGTGTCATAACGGCGCCAGTTGTTGGATCGGGTGTTTGGCCTGCGTGTATGACACGCGTTTCGAGATGGTCTACATGCTTTTTCATAGAGAGTTCTCAGTATTTAAAAATCCATGGGATTGCATCCATTTGTCATCGACAAATTTGGTGAGATAATTACGAATGCCATCCGCCAAAATGATGACGCATTTTTCGCCTTTTTTTAACCGGCCAGCAACTTGTAGCGCCGCCCATACAGTGGCTCCACTCGAACCGCCCGCTAACAAACCTTCTTCGCGAATTAAGCGGCGCGCCATTAAAAAAGATTCTTTGTCTTTGGTTTTCACATATTCATCAATTAATGAATTATCCAAGACGTCGGGAATAAAATCATAACCAATACCTTCAACGAGATAGGGACAAATTTCAGTACCGCCCCCCAAAATAGAGCCGTGGGGATCGACACCAATGACTTGAATTTTGGGATTCCGTTCTTTGAGTTTTTTTGCAACGCCGGTGATAGTGCCGCCGGTACCTGCAGAAATCACTACCATGGCGAGATTATCCCCTGCATCCTCCAAAATTTCTTTTGCAGTTGTATCATAATGCACATCTGGATTGGCGTGATTGGTGTATTGGTCGAGGATGTGCGAGTTGGGAATTTCTTTCTGTAATTTTTTGGCGAGAGAAATATGGCTATCCAGGTCATTCCACGCTGCGGTTGTCGGTGTACGATAAATTTTTGCCCCCAGCGCTTCCAGGACGACTTGTTTTTCATGACTCATTTTTTCGGGCATGGTGATAATGATTTTATACCCTTTAACAGCACCGGCTAATGCGAAACCAATGCCAGTGTTGCCTGAAGTCGCTTCAATCAATGTATCACCGGGTTTAATTTTTCCCGCTTTTTCAGCAGACTCTATCATCGCGGCGGCGATTCGGTCTTTAACGGAGCCGCCGGGATTTAAAAATTCACACTTGCCATATAATTCGCAAGGAAGATCACGACCAATGCGATTGAAACGCACTAAGGGTGTTTTACCAATCACTTCCAAGATGTTGTTGAATTTCATAAAGCTCCTTAATAGGGGTGAGTAACGATAGGAAAGGCGCTATCGTTGTATGTTAAGTTGTGACACGTTGAAGTTTGAGGGCTGGGAGTAAGATCGCCGGTTAATGTCAGGATCATTGATTTTCCTGACATGACGCCACCTTCAAGATGACAAAAATTATGAATGATGGCAAAAGGACCAAATTTTAATTCCGAAACCGTGATTTGATAATTACGGGCGAAAGTAAACGCGACCCAGAAATCTTGATTATTTTTGATATCAAAGAGATAGGGCAAAATAATGCCGGTATCGACATCGCGAATGATAAGCAGCCAGACAGGTTTGCCGATGATCGAACGAAAACGAGTATTGATTTGCAACGTTTGTCCTAAGGATGTTTGTGCTTGCGTGAAAGTTAACCAGCATGACAAGCTGATGCCGAGCAATACGGCAATCCATTTTTTTATTTTCATCATTCGACATCTCTATAATTATGCTCGGTTGCTTGCGAGACTCTCTTCCTTGTGGCATTTTAGCCCTAGATTTTCAGAATGGAAATAGTAAATGAAAAAGGATGTCTTAGTTCAAAAGGCTATCGCGGTTAAAAAGTCGATGATTCAGGGTTACGGTGTCTTTGCTGAACAAGATTTCGTACAAGGTGAAATTATTGAAGAATGCCATGCCATTTTAACATATGGCGGCGACGATATATTAAAAAATTATTATTACAGTGGCGGCAGATATTATGTTGTTTCTACTGGTTTCGGTTTAATTTATAACCATGCCATTGATCCCAATGCGACATATATTTTTGACAAAGAGCAGGAATTGTTAATTTTTAAGGCGTGCCGCGTCATTAAAAAAGGTGAGGAAATTTTAATTTCTTATGGCGATGGGTGGTTTGGTTGCAGAAATATGGAAATTAAACATATTTCCTGGTGGCGTAGGCTGCGACTTTTTTTAATGGGCATGCCACTGCGTCTATTGGTGGTTTGTGGCGGAATTTATTTGCTTATTTTTTTACTGGATCACACGCTAAGCACGTCGCATTTGTAATAATCCAAACACGACAAATCCAACAAAGAAAAACAAGGACCATTCAGCTAGACTGAAACCGAATAATTCCCAACCCTTTTGTGAACACTCTGCTGTTCCTTGGAGTATTTTCCTAACAACTTGATCGAAGGGCAGTGCATTCAGCAGATATTGTAGGCTGACACCGCAATCGGCATTTTTATCTAAGGGCAAGTGTTGTAACCAAACTTGGCGACCGGAAAGTAATACGCCTGTTAAGGCAATTAAGCTGGCTAGCAGGCTTAAAAATAGGCGACCTATTTTTTTTAGCGGGAGGAGGCTCCCCAGAAAGTAAACACTGGCTAATAAAATGAAGACAAAGCGTTGCAAAATGCAGAGCGGGCAAGGCACAAAGCCGTCATAAGTTTGTAAATAATACGTGATGCCGAGTAATAAAACGGTAATCAAAAAACCAATAAAGTATAATGTGCGTGGTGAAAGCTTATTTATCATTCTTTTTGCTCGTTGTAAGTGTTCATGGAGACAACATTGTCTCGCCACGAAAGAGCTTATCGTATTAAAATGTCGCAAGAGAGTCTAGTTCTGTCTATCGTGAATATAACCAGTTTTGTAAAATCAATTGTGCTGCTACGCTGTCAATTTGCTTTTGCTGTAATGCTTTATAGCCGCCTTGTGCGAATACGCGCTCGCGGGCGTCCTTTGTGCTTAAGCGTTCATCCATTTCATAGATAGGTAATTGAAATCGCTCATGTAATTGCTGCCCGAAACAGCGTGCGGCATGACTTAATGGTTGCTCGGTTCCATCCATATTTAACGGAATGCCTACCACTAAGCCATCTGGCTGCCATGTTTTAACTAGATTATCTAGCTGAGTCCACTGGGGTTCGCCTTGAATCGCAGACAATGTCGTTAATGGACGTGCTGTTTGCGTAATGGTTTGCCCGACTGCTACGCCTATGCGTTTTAGTCCAAAATCAAAACCTAGTAAAACCGTGTGAGTGGGTTGTGTCATGGGTGAAAAGTATATACTTGGTTGGGTGATGTGGCACGTATTAAAAAACCATGTTGGCCTACATCGGTCATCGACCCACACCGTCATCCCCGAATGCTTTTGTCGGGGATCTGTTTACTAATTAGGAGATCCCCGAATGCTTTTGTCGGGGATGACGATGTTGTCGTCGGCGATGACGGTGTGGCATTCAAGGATGACGAATGATCGATTATTGAGAAGCCTCATCCCAATTTTTTCCTACCCCGACATCGACTAATAAAGGTACTTTTAAATTCGCGGCATTCATCATGTGTTCGCAAATGACATCTTTTAATTCATTGACATCCGCATCGGCGACTTCAAAAACTAATTCATCGTGCACTTGCATAATCATTTTTGCTGTCGAATTGGTTTTTCTTAGCCAGGCATCTAGAGAAAGCATTGCGCGTTTAATAATATCTGCGGCACTGCCTTGCAAAGGAGCGTTAATGGCTGCGCGTTCTGCGGCTTTTTGTCGCATCATTTGGCTTGAATTTATGTCAGCCAAATAAAGCCGTCGTCCCCACAACGTTTCAACATAACCTTGTTGATGGGCTTGTGTGCGAGTATTTTCCATATAGTCTCGCACACCCGGATAGCGATCAAAATAACGGTCAATGTAGGCTTGTGCAGCATGGCGATCGGTGCCTAATTGTTTTGCTAAACCAAACGCGGACATGCCGTAAATCAAACCGAAATTAATGGCTTTTGCGGCGCGGCGTTCTTCGGGAGTGACTTGATCTAACGGAACGCCTAACACCTCGGCAGCCGTTGCTTGATGGATATCGAGATTTTGTTCGAAGGCTTTAAGCAAAGTCGCATCATTGGAAATGTGTGCCATGATACGCAATTCAATTTGTGAATAATCCGCACTGATTAATTGGTGTCCGGCAGGTGCGATAAATGCTTGACGGATACGTCTCCCTTCTCGTGTTTTAACGGGGATATTTTGTAAGTTGGGATCGGAAGATGACAAGCGTCCCGTTGCTGTACCGCTTTGATTATAGGAGGTGTGAATGCGGCGAGTTTTGCTGTGAACTTGTTCGGGCAAGCGTCGTGTGTAAGTGGAAATGAGCTTGCTCAATATGCGATATTCGATGAGTAATTTAGGTAAAGGATAATCCTGCGCGAGTTCTTGTAAAACAACTTCGGCAGTGGACGGCTGGCCGGTCGGTGTTTTTTGCAAGATGGGGAGCGCTAATTTACCATAGAGAATTTCTTGCAATTGTTTAGGTGAATTTAAATTAAATTCCATCCCGGCAAGGATAAATGTTTCTTGTTGTAATTCAGCGCAGCGTTTTTCAAGTTCTTCGCTTTGGGAAAGAAGTTGATCTACATCGACTAATACCCCATTTTTTTCTATGGTTGCAAGCACCGAAGCCAGTGGCATTTCAATGTCGCTAAATACCTTTTTTAAGCCCGGCTCTTTCGAAAGTTTTGACCATAATAATTCATGGAGTTGTAACGTGACATCCGCATCTTCTGCCGCATAGGTCGCTGCAATTTCAACGGGTACTTTGTCAAAAGTAACTTGTTTTGCACCTTTTCCTGCTACATCTGTGAATTGAATGGTGCGCCAACCTAAATATTTTAATGCGAGCGCATCCATGTTGTGATTATTAGCAGCGCTATCGAGAATATAAGATTCTAATAGAGTGTCATAGTCAGCGCCTTGCAGATGAATGTGATAATTGGCTAACACAGTCAAATCATATTTAAGATTATGCGTGATTTTTTTAATCGCGGAATTTTCTAAAATGGGTTTGAATGCTTGCAACACTTTTTCTCGATTTAATTGTTCTGGAGCGTCTGGATAATGATGCGCGAGTGGAATATAAACTCCTTTTCCGGGTGTGATCGCAAACGATAAGCCAACGATTTCAGCACTGATCCCATCAAGACTTGTGGTTTCTGTATCAAGGGCAAAAATAGCCGCTTTGCTTAATTTTTCTATCCAGGATTGTAATTGTTCTTCCGTATAAATTGTTTCGTAAGCCGCATATCGTTCGGTTGTTTGTTGTGGATTTTTTTCGAGTAACTCATTGAGCCAGGATTTAAATTCTAATTCTTTATACCAATCAATTAATTTTTCGCTAGCAGGCGATTTGCGCTGTAAATCGTGGATATTTTCCGCTAAATTCACGTCGAGTTTAATGGTGGCGAGTGTTTTTGCGAGTGGAAGTTGGCCTAGACAATTTCTTAAATTTTCGCCCACTTTTCCACTTATTTTATCCGCGTTGCTAATGATATTGTCTAAATTTCCATATTGTTGTAACCATTTCACGGCGGTTTTTGGGCCGACCTGAGGAACGCCTGGAATATTATCTACACTATCACCGACTAAGGCGAGATAATCGACAATCAATTCTGGCGGAATACCAAATTTGTCGACGACAGTTTGTGGATTAAGTATGGTATCGGTCATCGTGTTAATGAGCGTAATATGCGGCGTGACTAATTGAGCTAGATCTTTATCGCCCGTCGAGATAATGGTCGCTATGCCTTGCTGTTCAGCACGCTTGGCGAGGGTGCCAATCACATCATCCGCTTCGACGCCGTGTTCAATGATTAACGGCAATCCGAGCGCCCGAATAATTTCATGAATCGGTTTAATTTGTAAAATAAGGTCGTCGGGCATGGCGGTGCGAGTGGCTTTGTACTGTTCATAAAGCGCTTCACGAAACGTTTTTTCTTTGGAGTCAAAGACGACCGCAATTGACTCTGGCGTATAGTCCATGAGTAAACGACGTAACATATTAATTACGCCATAGATGGCACCGGTCGGAAATCCTTTCGAATTGGTCAACGATGGCATGGCGTGAAACGCGCGATATAAATAAGATGAACCATCCACTAAAATGAGGGGTTTTACTGCGGGGCGATCTGTCATTGGGGGGTATTCTCTACTATTTAAAATTTCAATTTGCTTATCGAGACAGGCTCTTAAACTATGGTAGTATACCCATACATTTTATATGGTGCGAAATTTTTATTAGAGTAATACAGACCCAAGCCTTCGTTTGAAAAAGGCGGGATTTGAAGCATTCAGGAGATAGGCGTGAGCGCAACACTTTGGGATAAGTGTCTGAGTTGTTTGCAAGATGAGTTTCCGTCGCAGCAATTTAATACTTGGATTCGACCCTTACAAGCTGAGCATGCAGGACAAAAGCTCACCCTATTTGCGCCCAATCGTTTTGTATTAGATTGGATCAAAGAGCGTTTTCTGGCCCGTATTAAAGAATTAGTGAGTCAGTTTAGCCAAACGGAAGCACCTAGTATTTATTTAGAAATTGGTAGCAAAGGCGGCGGTAACACATCTGCTTCAGGATCGAGCGGAGGCGCTCCGCTGCAAGCTGAGGTCAATAAGCAGCCGCAAGCAGCAATGCCATCAGCACCAAGAGCGGTCACTGTCACTGAAGTGCCTAATTACCAAAGCAATATTAATCCCAATTTTACGTTTGATAATTTTGTGGAAGGTAAATCCAACCAATTAGCGAAAGCGGCGTCATTGCAAGTCGGGGAAAATCCAGGCGTTGCTTATAACCCTCTTTATTTATATGGCGGTGTTGGTTTAGGAAAAACGCATCTTTTACATGCAATCGGTAACCAAATTTTTCGTAACAAGCCGAATGCCAAAGTGCTTTATTTGCATTCAGAGCGTTTTGTAGCTGACATGGTAAAAGCGCTGCAAACGAATTCGATGAATGAATTCAAACGATATTATCGCACAGTCGATGCTTTATTAATCGACGATATTCAGTTTTTTGCTGGCAAAGACCGCTCGCAAGAAGAATTTTTTCACACGTTTAATGCATTATTAGAAAGCCAGCAGCAAGTTATTTTAACGTGTGACCGCTACCCCAAAGAAATTAATGGTGTTGAAGAACGACTGAAGTCACGTTTTGGTTGGGGGCTAACAGTTGCAGTTGAGCCGCCTGAGTTGGAAACACGTGTGGCTATTTTAATGAGTAAAGCGGAAAAAGCGAAAATCGATTTGCCTTACGAAGTGGCATTTTTCGTAGCGAAAAGGATACGTTCAAATGTTCGTGAGTTAGAGGGAGCGCTAAAGCGTATTATTGCGAATGCCCATTTTACAGGTAAACCGATCACCTTGGATTTCGTCAAAGATGCATTGCGTGATTTGCTGGCTTTGCAAGATAAGCTCATTACTATTGAGAACATTCAAAAAACGGTTGCGGAATATTACAAAGTTAAAATGGCTGATTTATTATCTAAACGTCGCAGCCGTTCTGTTGCCAGACCACGGCAAATGGCGATGGCGTTGGCTAAGGAATTAACTAATCACAGCTTGCCTGAAATTGGCGATGCTTTTGGTGGGCGAGATCATACCACTGTATTGCATGCTTGCCGAGTCATTGCAGAATTTAAGCAGTCTAATCAAGATATTGAAGAAGACTATACTAATTTATTGCGTATTTTAACTACTTAACGGATAGAACGGAAACGTCTATGAAAGTAACCATTCAAAGATCAGCGTTATTAAAGCCCTTGCAAATAATTAGCGGAGTTGTTGAACGTAGGCAGACGTTGCCGATTTTAGCCAACGTTTTACTGACTTTTAAAGACAATCATCTTTTTTTAACCGCGACGGATCTTGAGATCGAATTGATCGGAAATGTGCTTTTAGATGAAATGTCGGAACTGGGCTCCTTTACCGTTTCAGCCCGAAAACTATTAGATATTTGTCGGGCGTTACCAGAAGATGCAGTTTTAACGCTGACGTTAGAGGGAGAACACGTCGTTTTGCGCTCAGGCAAAAGTCGGTTTCTCTTAACTACTTTGCCCGCTCAAGATTTTCCTAATTTGGAACAATGTTCTTTTTCTACCGAGTTTTCTATTCATCAGGCCAAGTTCAAGCGATTAATCAGTAAAGTTTATTTCGCGATGGGGCAACAAGATGTTCGACATTATTTAAATGGCGCTTTATTTGATATTAACCAAGGTATCATGCGCTGTGTCGCGACCGACGGTCATCGCTTAGCTTTTAGTACAATCGATTCGGGGGAGACAGGGATCGCACCTGCTAAAGTGATTTTGCCTCGTAAGAGCGTGTTGGAGCTGGTGCGCTTATTGGATGTGAATAGTGAAGAAATGATCACAGTATGTATTGGCGATAATCATTTTCGTATTCGATCTTCTGAATTTACTTTTACGTCTAAATTAATTAATGCTCAGTATCCGGATTATGAAAAACTAATCCCGCGGAGTATTGAAAGCACCGCTATTGCAAATCGTGAATCCTTGAAACAAGCATTAGCACGTGCTTCTATTCTCTCTAATGAGAAGTTTCGTGGTATTCGTTTGCAGCTTGAAACGGATTCTTTACGCATTGTGGCTAATAATCCAGAACAAGAAGAAGCTGAAGAAATTATCCAAATGGATTATCAAGGTAGCGGCATGGAAATTGGATTTAACGTGGCTTATTTATTGGATGTGGTGTCAGCGATCACGTCAGAAAAAATTTCTTGGTCTTTTAGCGATCCCAACGGCGGTGTTTTGATCGAATCAACAGAAAAAGACGATGGTATGTATGTTGTTATGCCGATGAGGTTGTAGATATTCGTTGATCTGGTTCTGGTGGGCAAAGCGCAGCTTGCCCACCAGACCCACCACAACGGGCCAGATACTTTTGTAAAAAGCGACCCCCCACCATGCCATTACTCCGCCTCGATATAACGCATCTTCGCAATATAACCACCGCCAAAATTGACCCTATCCCACAAGGATTTAATCTTTTCCATGGTAAAAATGGCAGCGGTAAAACCAGTTTGCTTGAAGCTGTCTATTACTTAAGCCGCGGCCGCTCATTTCGAAGCACCAATATTAACCATATTATTCAAACCGCTGCCGAAAAACTTGCTATTTTTGCCCAAATACAAACAAACAGCGGACAAGCCATTCCTGTCGGCATGGAGCGTCAGCGTAATGGGAACTTGCGGATACGTATCACTGGCCAGGAAAATAGTTCGTTTGCGGAGTTATTAGAATTAACCCCCGCCTTGCTGATTAATTCGAGTTGTTTTGATTTATTAGACGGAGGCCCCGCTTTTCGTCGCAAGTACCTTGACTGGGGTGCATTTTATTTAACGAATGATTTTTTGCGGACATGGAAAACCTATGAGCGTGCATTAAAACAACGAAACGAGGTTTTGCGTGCGCGAGGGAGCGCAAAAGAATTAACAGTATGGTCGATAGAGCTGGTGCGTTGTGCAGCAGCACTCGACGCATTGCGCAGCGAATTTGTGAGCCAATTATTACCTTTTTTGCAGAATGCATTAGCTGAATTAATCGATTTGCCAGGGCTGAATTGCAGTTATTATCAAGGCTGGGACAAAAGTTTTACTTTTCAAGAGGCTATGGTGCAATCACAAGAAAAAGATCGTGCAACGGGTTATACGCAATTAGGACCTCATCGCGCTGATTTAAAACTTTCTATTGGCCAAACGCCACTGAAAGATATCCTGTCAAGAGGACAGCAAAAATTATTCATTTGTGCTATGATGGTGGCCCAAGGAGCGTTGCTACACGAGTCTGTTAACAGAAAGCCAATCTACTTAATTGATGACCTCCCGGCGGAGCTGGATAGCCATAGCCGATCCCATTTAATGGAGTTGTTGGCTAGACAAGAATCGCAGGTATTTATAACTGCTGTAGAGCGCGAAGCCTTAATTGCTTCATATGGTCGAGTCCCCATTAAAATGTTTCACGTGGAACATGGGTGTGTAAGGGAAGAAAACTAACCGGAATTCGGGAGTAATGCAGAGTGAATAGTGCAGCCAGCTATGATTCATCGAAAATTAAAGTATTGAAAGGATTAGACGCCGTTCGTAAACGTCCAGGAATGTATATTGGGGATACGGATGACGGCACTGGGTTACACCATATGGTGTTTGAACTCGTGGATAATGCAATCGATGAAGCACTTGCCGGTTTTTGTGATGCGGTTCGCGTGACAATTCACACCGATGAATCAGTATCCGTAAAAGATAATGGGCGTGGCATTCCTGTGGATATTCATCCTGAAGAAGGACGTTCAGCGGCAGAAGTTATTTTAACTGTGCTGCATTCGGGCGGTAAATTTGATAATGATTCTTATAAAATCTCTGGCGGGCTGCATGGCGTGGGCGTTTCTGTCGTCAATGCGTTATCTGAGGATCTCTATTTAACCGTCCGTTTGAATGGTCAAGTGCATGAACAACATTATAAACATGGCGATCCACTGGCTCCTTTAAGTATTGTGGGCGAGACGTCTGAACGCGGCACAGAAGTACGTTTCAAACCCAGCAAAGAAACATTTTCGAATATTCATTTTTCATATGATATCTTAGCTAAGCGCCTAAGAGAGCTTTCATTTTTAAATTCAGGCATCAAAATTGAATTAATAGATGAACGTTCCGGCAAGCAAGATAGTTTTCAATATGATGGTGGAATTAAAGCTTTTGTTGAAGATTTAAATCGCAACAAAACACCTGTACATTCAAAGGTTTTCTGCTTTTCTTTGGAAAAGGATCGTATTACGGTTGAAGTGGCTTTGCAGTGGAATGATACCTTTCTCGAAAAAATCTTTTGTTTTACCAACAATATTCCTCAACGTGATGGCGGGACCCATTTGGCAGGTTTTCGCAGTGCGATGACGCGAGTGCTGAACAATTATATTGAGCAGGAAGGCTTTTTAAAAAAAGATAAGATTACGATGACGGGCGATGATTTTCGTGAAGGATTAACGGCCGTTTTATCGGTCAAAATGCCGGACCCTAAGTTTTCCTCACAAACGAAAGATAAATTGGTTTCCTCTGAAATAAAAGCAGCCGTAGAGTCGGCGACAGGAGAAAAACTTCAAGAGTTTTTAATGGAATTTCCGCAAGATGCAAAAGCAATTGTGTTAAAAGTGATTGATGCAGCTCGTGCACGTGAAGCCGCAAGAAAAGCCCGCGATATGACACGACGTAAAGGCGCACTCGATATGGCGGGATTACCCGGCAAATTAGCGGATTGCCAAGAAGAAGATCCTAGCAAATCTGAAGTTTTTATTGTTGAGGGTGAATCAGCAGGTGGATCAGCAAAACAAGCTAGGAATCGTAAAAATCAGGCTGTTTTACCGCTTAAAGGCAAGATATTAAACGTAGAGAAAGCGCGGTTTGATAAAATGCTTTCATCGGGGGAAGTGGTTGCTCTCATCACCGCTTTAGGCTGCGGAATTGGTCGAGAAGAATATAATCCGGATAAATTGCGTTATCACCATATTGTTATCATGACCGACGCTGACGTCGATGGTTCCCACATTCGTACGCTTTTGCTGACTTTCTTTTATCGTCAAATGCCAGAATTGATTGAACGTGGTCATATTTATATTGCTCAACCACCTTTGTACAAGCTCAAAAAAGGCAAACAAGAGCAATACATCAAAGATGGTGACGCGCTTGAACTGGCCTTAGTTCAATCTGCATTGGATAATGCGCGATTATATTTAGGTAATAATGGCTTACCCATTACAGCCGCTCCATTAGAAAAACTATTGCTAGAATATTTAACGGTAAATGCATCTATTAAAAAATTATCGCGACTTTATCCAACAGCGATTTTGGAAGCATTAATTTATGTGCCCGTATTAGACGAAGCTCGCTTAACCCAGCAAGCAGTTGTTGAAGAAATGGTCGCGAAGCTTTCAGTTTTACTCCAAGTGAAAGAAGATGCGCCAACACATTATACTTTCGAAGTGTTTCATGATCTGGAAAAAAATATTTGGCTGCCTAAAGTAAATATTCTTCATCACGGATTCAGTCACAACTTATTGTTAAATAAAGATTTATTTTTGTCGAGCGATTACCAAAAGCTCGCTGCGCTTGGGCATAAGTTACAAGATTTATTGCAAACAGGTGCCTATGCTGAACGAGGCGAAAAACGCCAACCGGTTCAGACATTTGCTGAGGCAGTTGAATGGTTAATGAGCGAAGCAAAAAAAGGGCAAACGATCCAACGTTATAAAGGATTAGGTGAAATGAATCCGGATCAATTATGGGATACGACAATGAATCCTGAAACGCGCCGAATGCTACAAGTCACCATTGAAGATGCTGTGGCAGCAGATCAAATTTTCACGACATTAATGGGTGATCAAGTCGAGCCTCGTCGAGAATTTATTGAAATAAACGCGTTAGAAGTGGTGAATTTGGACGTTTAAGTAGCCAGCCGCGCTTAGTCCACTCTCTACAGCATAGGGTGGACCAAGTGCGGCGTGTCCACCAGCCCAACCCATTTCCATCTTGACTTAAGCCCTAAGCAAAAATGCAGAGAATAAAACTACCACTAGGCGACCTTCCTCCCGAATTCGGAATGCGCCCCTTTCCTATTCTATACGAACAAATAGATGGAACTCATCCAGCGTTGGATTACCAATACTGCTATCGACGTGATCCTGAGGTGATGGCGCTCTATAATAAAGACACATTTCCAAATTAACCTGTCACGGCAGAAGCTCATGGCGAAAAAGTCCATTTACTACAAGAAAGTCCCAGAGCTATAACAAGACGTCCGCAAGGCGTTGAATCTGCGCTGGCTTTTTTTTACGATGTATTGCTTAATCCCAACGTTAACGTAAAAAAAATCGTCGTTTTCACTTCAGAAACCCCATGCGATTTGGATTATTTTACACCGCCATTTTCCGGCAAAATTGATCCAGCGAAGTTAAGTAAAATTGAAGAAAAGCTGCATGTTAAAATTATCCGACAGGGAGTTCAAAAAAAGAATCAAACTTCTGAAATTAAACTTTTCAAATTAACTATTAAACCTGAACCTACCCCTGTTGAAGCATCGTTCTTGGCAGGAGAAAAAAATTTTGATGTTTATCAGGTACCTTCTTTTCGTCATCTCACCGTCCAGCAATTATTCGATATTTATAGCAGTGAGGGAGATCTCGCTATTCATGGCGGCGAAAAAATAAGTGATGCAGAAATGCTGGAATTCACTTATTGTCTTTTTAGTCAGTACGACACATTTTATCGCGATGAAATACCGGACTTGCTCGCTATTCAGAAAAAGCTGGAAGAATTACGAGTCAAGCGTCCTGGCATGATTCGTGACCCAGATCATTTTAGAATTGCAATTACGTTAGCTCTGAAACTTCATTTAACAAAGCACAACAAAGCGATTCAAGCATCATTGATTGATGAACAAATCGAAAGAGCTGCCGCTAACCAAGTGCTTATCATAAGAAATAAAAAAATAGATAAACAAAATTTCATTGAATTAGACGCGCTTTTGAGTGGGAAAAATATTCTAACCACATTGGAAAATTATCGACATTCTAAAAATAGTTTCTTATCTTGTAACTGGGCAAAAAAAAGAAGAAAAGCAAAACTAATAGCCGTGATCACATTATTTAAAAGCATCACGACATGGAAAGAAAAAGCGACTGACAATAAAATCGATTTCCATGTCTATCTGGATCAATTCTATAAAGCAATTCACAATGCAATTAAGGCGATTGATGAAGTATCAGCGCCAGAAAATTTTGGATTTTTTAAACGGCAATACAAACAAAAAAAGCAAAGACCCGGCTCACATTTATTGCCTATACTCATTGAACTTCAGCAAGAGGTGAGAGAAAAATTTGCCAGCCAACTGGCAGAAATAGAAGAGCAAGAAAAGCGCGTGTTGCCTCCAATAGATTTGAGCGAAAGACTACTTTGTCCTCTCCAAACGACCAGCCGACATTTAAGGCGAAGCCGATAACTGAAAAAGTTAGCATCTCTTTTGTTTGAATCATATATACTTATATAATAGAGCAACTTAAATCGAATGCGCTTTTCTAAATTGTCTACATTTTCAGGGTGTTAAATTTTGCAATTGGAGTTGTTGCGTAGATTTGTTTTTGTAGGGGCATGGCGCGCCATGCCCGTGCTGCCTATTTCGTTGAAGCCGCCGGGCATGGCACGCCATGCCCCTAC
>CAZTDR010000059.1:0-15497 GCA_964612855.1 uncultured Coxiellaceae bacterium | reverse complement strand
GGCGGACACATGGGTCCGCCCCTACAAAATCATTTGAGGATGAATAACAGCGTTTTCTACACTGCCACCATCTCAAAATCATCTTTCGTAGCGCCGCATTCTGGGCACTGCCACGTTAACGGCACATCTTCCCAGCGCGTGCCCGGAGCGATTCCATCTTCCGGCCAGCCTTTTTCTTCTTCATAAATATAACCACACAACAAACACATATAACGCTTATAATTCAAGATTGCTTTCCTCTGATTATAGAAGTAAATTATTGCCCACATAATATACTAATTCTGTTAAAAGAGAAGATTAAGATGACGTACTCAATGGATTTATTTACACGTGCCCAACACATTATTCCAGGGGGAGTGAATTCGCCAGTACGTGCATTTAATGGTGTGGGGGGAACGCCGATTTTTTTAAAAAAAGGCCAAGGTGCTTACGTTGTTGATGCCGATAATAAAGAGTATATAGATTATGTCGGATCTTGGGGGCCGATGATTGCAGGCCATGCCCACCCTCACATTATTAACGCGGTCATCGAGTGTGCAAAAAACGGGTTGAGTTTCGGTGCCCCCACTGAATTGGAAGTTCAGTTAGCTGAGAAAATTTGCCAATTAATGCCCTCAATTGAAATGATTCGGATGGTGAACTCCGGGACTGAGGCGACCATGAGTGCTATTCGTTTAGCACGCGGGTTTACGAAGCGGAATAAAATTATTAAGTTTGTGGGTTGTTATCACGGTCACTCCGATTCTCTATTAATCCAGGCAGGTTCCGGTGCGTTAACACTTGGCGTGCCCAGTTCTGCGGGGGTGCCGGATAGTGTTGTGCAACATACGTTGCTGGCTGAGTTTAATCAATTATCGACGGTAGAAAATTTATTTAAACTTTATGGTAATGATATTGCCGCTGTCATTGTGGAACCCATTGCAGGCAACATGAATTGCGTTCCACCGACTCCCGAATTTTTACCCGGCTTGCGTAAACTCTGCGATCAATATCAAAGCGTGCTTATTTTTGATGAAGTGATGACAGGCTTTCGTGTTGCATTGGGCGGGGCGCAAGCTTATTACAGCATCAAGCCTGATTTAACCACATTAGGTAAAGTGATTGGTGGGGGGATGCCTGTCGGTGCTTTTGGTGGTCGTGCAGATATCATGCGTTGCATCGCCCCGCTTGGGCCTGTTTATCAAGCCGGTACGTTATCCGGTAATCCTGTCGCCATGGCGGCAGGCATAGCAGGCTTAGAGTTGATTACCGCGCCGGGATTTTTCGCAAAAATTGCGCAAACAACGGAACAATTAATGCGCGGTTTAAACGAGCGTGCGCTGCGTGCGGGCATTCCTTTTTACACGACGTCAGTTGGCAGTATGTTCGGATTATTTTTCACAACAGCTAAAACGATCACCACATTCGCCGATGTGAAAAAATGCCAGGTGGATCAGTTTAAGAAATTTTTCCATTACATGTTGCAAGAAGGAATTTATTTGGCACCCTCGGCTTATGAGGCAGGTTTTGTGTCATCCATGCATGGCGAACAGGAAGTTCTAAAAACATTAGCCGCGGCTGAAAAAGCGTTTGCTAAATTAATGGAAGATGCCTTAGAAAAAAGTTCCTCTCTTTAAACAAGATAAAGGATCTTTTGGTTATGCAAACGGCTCGCGAAAAAACGTTGGCTTTGATGGCTGAGTTTAAAAAGCAAGCGTTGCAACGTCTGCAAAATGGGCTGTTAGAACAACCCGAGCATCGCATGCTTGCTTCAAGTCGGTATCATGCGAGCTATCATCAGGCGAAGTTAACGGGGAAGATAGGTAAAGAAAATTACTCATCATTGCCGGTCGTTTTATTAGGACCGACATCTGATCTCTCAAAAGACGCTATTGCCGAACTGGTTGATGCCGAAGAATTTCTGCGCAACGAGGGTGTTCCACCTGATTTTAATCATTATTCTCTTTATTCTAATACGCAAGGCGTCCGTCTTGGGGTTGCTGCAGATCAAGGTAATTTGAGCCAGTTTATTCAAAAAAATCAGGGGAAGCTGCGCTGGAAAACCGTGCTTGATATCATCGCTCAAATTCATTTAGCTTTATATGATCATCATATTCGCGATATGGCGCATTGCAATATTGACCCCGAGAATTTTCTGGTTTTTTTTCAAAATGGTGCGTATCAAGTCAAGCTGAATGATCACCAACGTACGAGCGGAAATAACGGTTTAATTAAATATGATTTGTATAAGTTAGGTGCTGTGCTAGTAGAAGCAAGAAAATTAATGCGCAGAGAGCCTATGGATATAAAAGCGCGTATCGATCGAGTGATTCAAAAGCTGCAACATCCCATACCAGACGAGCGTATATCCGTCCTGCAAGTCATGACACAAATGTGCCTCTTTGGTCGCACTCCTCAGCAACGGCACAAATTTTTAGCCAAGATACGAGCACGCGTGCGAAAAAATTTACCTCATATTGATGGTTATGTTTTTCATCCTGTGGCAGTGGATGATCCATTTTTTATTTTGGATAAATCCATCAAGCCGCTTTATCAAGCCGCGGAAGAAGTGTTGCAGGTTGCTGAGCAAATTGAAACTTGCCGACAAATGCTGCTCACGCATAAGTCTGTTGAAATATCATCGCAATTAAATCTTGCAAGACAAGGTTTATTTAAGTTTTCAAAAGCACTGAAAAAGCTCCCACAGCCTTCTGCGGAGTTAGTTGAAATCGAACGCTCTATTCTTGCCGAAATGGCCGCATTCGCGACTGATAAATGGATTGTTGCGGCATTATTAAAACAAGTCGTACTAGACGCTTATGCCGATTATGTGCGTATTAATCATTTGGAAGCACCGATGCGGCGACGACGCTCGTTTGATTTTTTTGCATTACATGGTGAAACAGGGAGAGAGCAAGCGTTGGAATTAAAGCGTCAAGTCGAGCAAGCAGAAGATGACCCTCCTGCTATTCTTCGGTTAATGCACCATCATGTGATCTATCGGGGCGGCCGACATTGGGGAAATTCTTTTAAAACTATTTTGCAAAAAAAATTGTTAAATTTGGATCAGTATAAGTCCTTTGCGAATTGGCAAGCGTATGCAGATAAATCGTTTGCGACGCATTTGAAAAAGCCAAAGACATTTTAAATTTCGTCAACGGATGGAGTTGCTCTTATTTAAAGAGGCTTCACCACTGCTAACACGACAATCAGAAACAAGAAAATAGTGGGCACTTCATTTAGCCAACGATAAAAAACATGGCCGTGCTGGTTCATGTCATTCTTAAAGTCCCTCACTAATTTGCCGAGATAAGCATGATAAACAATCAACAATAACACCAATCCTAACTTCATGTGCAGCCAAGACATCTGCATATAACCAATTGGATTGAAGCTAATCAGCCAAAGCCCAAATACGATGGTTAAAATCGCACCCGGGGTCGTGATGAAATAAAATAATTTTTTTTCCATGATCTTGAAGCGTTCTTGGCTAATAAGATCCCGTGCGTCTGCATGGTAGACAAATAAACGCGGTAAATAAAACAAGCCGCTAAACCATGTCACTATAAAGATAATATGAAAGGCTTTTACCCAAAGCATAGCGATTCCTTATGTTTATTCAAAATCTAATGTATAATAATTCTTCACCTGCAGGACACAAACTAAAAACCAACCTGCATTTTCTTGATTTATGAATAGCTAGGTCGAGAGTATAGCGAAACGTTTAATAGAGGTCGATTGTATGAATGCGCCATTAGGTTTCACTCCTAACGCAGCTGCCAAAGTTTGGGAGTTGATTGAAGAAGAAGGCAATTTTAATTTAAAACTGCGTGTTTATATCACGGGCGGCGGTTGCTCGGGTTTTCAATACGGGTTTACATTTGATGAAGTGGTCAATGACGATGACACGGTCGTGACTCAAGTCGCGAGTGATCATTCGGTGCAGTTGTTAGTGGATCCGATGAGTTTTCAATATTTAGTTGGCGCTGAAATCGATTACAAAGAAGATATCGAGGGTTCGCAGTTTATTATTCGTAATCCTAATGCAAAAACCACGTGTGGATGTGGATCGTCTTTTTCAACGGATTGATAGCTTCTAAGGAGTAAGGATGCAAGGACTCGGTTTGCATGACATATTGGAAATCATTCAGCATACAGTTTCATTTTTAGGTATTTTAATTATTCTGGTCGGCACCTTGATCGCGCTGTATCAATTTTTACACTCTCTTTTTTCGCCTAAAACCGCCGCGCGCAAAAACATAATTAACAAAATACGTCTTAATTTAGGTCAAGCCATTATTCTGGGGCTGGAATTTATTGTCGCGGCCGATTTGATCGGTACGACCACCACGCCGGATTATTATTCAGTGGGTATTTTGGCAAGTATCGTGTTGATTCGTACGTTGCTTAGTTTCACCTTGAATAAGGAAATTTTGTCGTTGAGTAAAGAGTCGTAGATTGGGATCTGTTGCCACCCAATGTCAGTGCTGCCTAAGAGCCGACACTTGAGGATTCCTAAAGATTTCAATATGGTGGCTATGGGTGGACTCGAACCACCGACCTCAGCATTATGAGTGCCGCGCTCTAACCAGCTGAGCTACATAGCCAAATCAAACAAGGACGCTATTCTCGAAGTTTGAGTATGGCTTGTCAAGATAATTTGGATTTAAAGATAACTTACTGATAAATATTAAAAATAGTTAAAAGAATAACATAAAGTAGGCGCATTTTTTGTGCTGTTATCGGCCGATCTTTCTTTAATGTTGTAAAAATTTGCATCTCAGGCCGATCTTGCGTAAAATCACCAGCCTTTCGAAGGTCATTTATAAACTAAGTTAATAATGATTTTCTCCTTGCCTTCATTCAACTGTGTTGGATAAGGCTGTAATAACCGTAAGGAGTGTAAAGCACTATGAAACATTATGAAGTCGTATTTTTAGTTCACCCCGATCAAAGTGAGCAAGTGCCCGCGATGATTGAGCGCTACAGTAATATGGTTACCCAACGCAAAGGGACAGTGCATCGTCTGGAAGATTGGGGCCGTCGTCAATTAGCGTATCCCATCAACAAAATTTTAAAAGCACACTATGTATTAATGAATATTGAGTGTGACAAAGAAGCTCTCGAAGAGTTAACTAATGCATTCCGTTATAACGATGCTGTTATCCGCAACTTAGTATTGAATGTAAAACGCGCTGTGAAAGACGTCTCGCCTCTATTGAAAGAAAAAGAAGGCCGTGGCGAATCCTCTACCGGCGGTGGTCATTTTGATTCCGATACAGGCCACAAACCAAAAGGCCGCAGAGCGCCAATGCGAGATGAAGATCATATGGATGCTCCTTTGGGAGGCTGAAATGGATCGTGCGGGTAAATAAGACTAACAGCAGGAGTTATAAAAAATATGTCAACGTATTATCGTCGTAAAAAATTTTGTTACTTCACAAGCAACAAGCTTGATGAAGTGGATTACAAAGATGTTTATCTCTTGAAAAAGTTTGTGACTGAAAGTGGCAAGATTGTTCCAAGCCGAATTACAGGAACAAAAGCACGCTTCCAGCGTCAATTGGCTACAGCAATTAAGGTTGCACGCTTTTTGGCTTTATTGCCGTATTGCGATAAACATTAATTAACACAGCGTGTCATTCCGGGAGGAGGGGCACGTTTTAACTAGTGTATGCGAGAATGATACTACACCGCTTTACGGATTTTATCTTGAAACGCCGTTCCCATGCGATGGGCGCCGCGTTTGTGCTGTCTCTGCTTCCGTTAGGCGCTAGCATCAGTATTCTGATTACTGCATTAGTCACGCTGCGCAAGGGTGCCTTTGAAGGTTCTTGGGTTTTAGTAGCAACACTGGCTCCGTATTTGTTAGGTTATGCTGTAACGCCCGCGATCTCACAAATCGTGTTGGCAGCAACCATCACCGTGGTTGTGATTGATATTTTGACCTGGCTGTTGGCGGTGATTTTGCGAGAACGCCCTCAATGGGGGTTGGTAATTGAAATCGCTGCTTTTATAGGTTTGGTGTTAATTGTTCTGATTCACGGGATTTTTCCTGAGCTTCAGAATTGGTGGGTAGCACAATTAACAGCGTATTTAAATAAAACAGCTACCCTACTGGGGTCGTTAGCGACAAACGATGTTGGCACGGCGGATGAAATGCGAGTATTAGCCGCAAACACAAAACGCTATATTGTGGGATTTGTGATTGCCTCGGTTGTTCTTAATGCTCTCCTGCAATTGCTTATTGCAAGGTGGTGGCAGGCGGCTATTTTTAATCCAGGTGGATTACGAAAAGAATTGCATCAAATTCGCCTAAGTTATGTTTTTGCTGCAGCTTTTATCGCAATCATGGGGCTGGCTTACACTGGGAATGCGTTAGGTGTCGATATGATGCCGATTATGATCACTGTGTTTTGTATCGCAGGATTAAGCATGATTCATTATGGATTGGCCAGTAAAAAGGCGAGTTTGATTTGGATCGTCATGGTTTATTTGGGCATTATATTTATTTTCCCGATGGGAATAGCGTTGGTTTCGTTAGTGGGATTGTTGGATAGCATGTTAAATCTGCGCCAGCGGTTAACAAAATGATTCATTTGAATGAGGTGATAAAGTGGAAGTAATTTTATTAGAAAAAGTACGAAAATTGGGTGCGCTTGGCGACAGAGTTAAAGTCAAATCAGGTTATGGCCGTAACTTTTTGATCCCACAAGGGAAAGCAGTTTACGCAACCAAAGACAACCTTGCTAAATTTGAAGTACGTCGTGCTGAGTTAGAAAAAGCCGCGGCGGAAGGTATCAAAGCAGCTGAAGCTCGCAAAGCAGCCGTATTGGCACTTGGCGTGATTACCTTGAGCGTAAAAGCAGGTGATGAAGGCAAATTGTTTGGCTCGATTGGTACACGTGATCTTGCTCAAGCAATTACCGATGCGGGTGTTGAAGTTTGCAAAAGCGAAATTCACTTACCATCTGGCGTATTACGTCAAATAGGCGAATATGACATTGAAGTTGAATTCCATAGCGATGTCGTGACTGGCGTTAAATTCAATCTCGTCCCGCAAGCGTAAATCAAAGTAGTAGGGTGGGCACGCTGCGCATTGCCCACCCGACGTTACTTATTATTCCTCATCCCCTGCTGTCATTATTCCACTCATTTTTAATCATTTCTTACCGTGTTGCTTTACTATGGCCGCCTGTTGGGGGCAACGCTGTGATTGTAGGCTTTGATGACAATAAAAAAATAAACTGTAGGGTGGATTAGATGCGTTTTTTGCATCGTAATCCACCAGATTAAAATAAAAGACGTTTAGATTTTGGTGGATTACGGCAAAAAACGCCTAATCCACCCTACGTTTCTTTGCTCTTTATAGCGCAGCATATCCACCATGCCTACCCACCACTCTTGTTTCACTCCTCATTCCGCCCAAATTTTTAACTCACTTCTTAACAACACTCTCTGTCTCTGTATTATAATTTTTATCGTTACTCTCTAAGGAGAACCTATGCATTCTATTTTTTTTACTATTATTTTATGTATTAGCACGCTATCAAATGCTTTTGCCGCTGTTCCCCTGAATTTACGCCATCTATCCCCCGAAATTTTAAAATTAACGTCGTCCGTTGCTAGAGAAAAAACCGAGCTGGTAGAAACACGAAGTGAAATAGATTTTAATCAAACCCAACATATTCATTTTCAACAACACTATGAAAATTATTTGGTTTGGGGTACGCAAAGTGTCATCCATATTGCAAAAGGAGGGCAGTATAAATTACAGGATGTCACACAACTTCGTCCTGGCCATCTAACAGCAAATGGGAAAATTTATCAAAATCTCGTAGCCGATTTACAAGCTACACCTTCCTATGCTTTCAGTCCGATGCAAATCAAACAAGCAAAAGAGCAGGCGATTGCGCTCGTTCGTAAAGAAATCGGGGATTTTCAAATAGAGTCTATGGGCGATGTGCAACGGATTGTATACGTGGATAACGAAAATAAAGCACACTGGGCATACTATATGACTTTTTATGCGAAAAAAATAAATGGCGAACCCATGCAGCCTACTTTTATTTTAGATGCGACCCATTTCACCACCTATCAATATTGGAATAATTTACAAACGATCGACCGACTGACCCATGGCGGCGGCTGGGGAGGTAATAAAAAATCCGGAAAAATCCTTTATGATGGCCAATCAACACATCTACCTAATTTGTTAATGACCCGCAATGAAGAAAATAAAGTCTGTTATCTTAAAAATGACGATGTCACGATTGTTGACGCGAAACAAAAAGATGCCGTAATCAATTTTTCATGTACAAACCCGAGCAAACTTCATCAAAATTTATTTTGGGATGGCCTCAAAGATCAAATCAATGGCGGTTATTCGCCGGTAAATGATGCCTTATTTATCGGCGGCACTGTGAAACAAATGTATCAGCAATGGTATAACATTCCGGTCTTAAGCAAAAAAGATAAACCCATGATGTTAATTATGCGTATGCACGAAGCCATAGAAAATGCTTATTGGGATGGTAAACAAATGACATTTGGTGATGGTGGCAAGACATTTTATCCCTTGGTTTCTTTGGGCGTTGGCGCACATGAAATGAGTCATGGATTTACGCAACAACACGCTGGGTTGCTCTATTATGGTGAAGCAGGGGCCATCAATGAATCATTTTCGGATATGGCAGCGCAAGCAGCAGAATTTTTTGTCTACAAAAAAAGTAGCTGGCAAATTGGTGAAGAAATCTTAAAAGAAGAAAATAAATCCTTGCGCTACTTAGACGAACCAACCAAGGATTGCGAAGTTGGACAGCGTCCCGGACATTTCTGTTCCATCAATAATATGAAAGATTATCATTATAAGTTAGACGTACATTTCGGCAGCGGTGTTTTCAACAAACTATTTTACTTGCTTAGTACGGCAGAAGGATGGGATACGCAAAAAGCATTTAACGTCATGGTACAAGCCAATCGTTATTATTGGACTCCCACGACCTCTTTTTCCGAAGCGGCATGCGGCATTTTAACAGCCACTCGAGATTTTAAATATGATCTTCCCCCGGTGCAGCAAGCATTACGGGCGGTGGGAATAGATAGCAGTGAATGTTAAGCACAGGGTTTCTAAAGGTAGGGACGGACCCATGTGTCCGCCCAGCGGTATCGCCTCAGGGTAGTTGCCCCTACAAAAGGCATTTATGTATTTGGCAACTATCACCAAATAATGCGAAAATCCCTCCATCACTGGATTTTGAAGAGACCCCCATGGATACGCAAACGTCCCCCAAACGTTATAAAAAACCCCTAACAGACACCGAGGCCGTGAAAGTTCCTCCCCATTCCATTGAAGCTGAGCAATCTGTTTTAGGCGGGTTAATGTTGGACAACCGTGCCTGGGATCAAATCGCTGATCGATTGCGTGATGGCGATTTTTATCGACATGATCATCGACTGATTTATCGTGTGATGAGTCGCCTTGCTGAGCAAAGTAAGCCATTAGATGTATTGACTGTTTCTGAAGCTTTACGTGAATTGCATGAATTGGAGAATGCAGGCGGCGAAGTCTATCTTTTTGAGTTAGCTAACAATACACCCAGCGTTGCCAATATCCGAGCTTATGCAGATATTGTGCGTGAACGCTCGGTATTACGCCAGCTTATCGGCGCCGCGAATGATATTGCAAGCCATGCCTTTAACCCACAAGGCCGTTCCAGTACGGAATTGTTGGATGAAGCGGAACGACAGGTTTTTGCCATCAGCGAACAAGGCACGCGCAATGGCGGCCCAGTTAACATCAATGAATTTTTGGCTAAAACGATGGAACGAATTGATACTTTATCCAACTTAGATGACCCGATCACCGGCGTACCCACAGGGTATCACGACCTGGATGAAATGACTTCCGGTTTACAAGCATCCGATTTAGTCATCATTGCCGGTCGACCTTCGATGGGTAAAACCACCTTTGCCATGAATATTGCAGAAAACGTGGTGATGAAAAACAATCTGCCCGTGTTGATTTTCAGTATGGAAATGCCCGGCGAAGCCATTATCATGCGTCTTCTCTCATCTCTCTCACGCATTGACCAATTAAAAATTCGCACCGGAAAAATCGAAGAACAAGATTGGCCGCGTGTGATGTCTACGGTCAGCATGTTGTCAGAAGCCCCTATGTTTATTGACGACACGCCTGCCTTAAGTCCAGCCGAGTTACGCGCACGCGCACGTCGTTTAGCAAAAGAGCATGGCAAACTGGGCATGATTGTGATTGATTATTTGCAGTTGATGCAAGTTCCGGGAAATAATGAAAATCGCACCGCAGAAATTTCGGAAATTTCTCGTTCATTGAAAGCATTAGCAAAAGAATTACAAGTCCCAGTTATTGCATTATCTCAGTTGAATCGAGGCTTGGAACAACGAGCGGATAAGCGGCCGATCATGTCAGATTTGCGTGAATCAGGCGCTATTGAACAAGATGCGGATTTAATTGTCTTTATTTATCGTGATGAAGTTTATAACGATAATAGTCCCGATAAAGGCACAGCAGAAATTATTATTGCCAAGCAGCGTAATGGTCCTATTGGTAAAGTACGATTAACATTTTTGGGTCAATATACTTGTTTTGAAAATTTCACCCGACATCCTTATTAAAGGTAAGAAGGTGATTGCGGCTAACCCGAGGGATTAATGACACGCCCAACCAAAATTACGATTGATTTAGCCGCATTACGCCACAATTTGCAACGCGTTAGACAACTCGCACCCACCAGCTCGATTCTTGCTATGGTAAAGTCCAATGCGTATGGGCACGGTTTAAATCGCATTGCAAACGCGTTGTATGATGTTGATGCATTAGGTGTCGCTTGCAGCGAAGAAGGATTGCTTTTGCGTGCAGCCGGTGTCAAAAATAAGATTATATTAATGGAAGGATTATTTTTTCCCGATGAATTAGCGGTTGCTATTGCCAATCAATTTACTCTCGTGTTGCATCATGTTGCCCAAATAGACATGCTTGAACAATCGTCACTTTTAGATGCAATATCTGTTTGGTTAAAAATAGATACCGGCATGCATCGGTTAGGTTTTAATCCACCTGACGTAGACGATATTTATCGCCGTCTTATGCAGTGTAACGCAGTGAAAAAACCCATTGGTTTGATGACCCATTTTGCTGATGCGGATTCGATGGATCGCACGTCAACACAACGACAAATCGACTTGTTTAATACCATTACCCACTCTTTAGAAGGCGAGCGTAGTTTAGCTAATTCAGCAGCCATTATTGCTTGGCCGGCGGCACATGCAGATTGGGTACGTCCCGGGATTATGTTATATGGGGTTTCACCCTTTGATGCTCGCAATGGTGCGGAATATCAACTGAAACCGGTGATGGCACTAACATCGGAATTAATTGCAATTCATCCTCTGACCAAAGGTGCGCGCGTGGGTTATGGTGGGACGTGGGTTGCGCCTGAAGATATGTGCGTGGGCGTAGTGGCAGTGGGATATGGTGATGGTTACCCGCGTCATGCCCAAAATGGAACACCTCTGTTAGTCAATGGATGCTCTTGTCCACTGGTGGGTCGGGTGTCCATGGATATGATAACAGTCGATTTGCGCAAACAACCGTATGCTAAAGTAGGTGATACTGTTCTTTTATGGGGGCCTGGTTTGCCCGTTGAAACCATCGCAAAACACAGCGGTACCACTGGCTATGAATTACTAACACGCATTACTCAGCGTGTGCATGTGGAAGTGAAAGAATAGAGCCCTGGTGGGCACGCTTCCTTTGCTCAATGGCTGCATTTTTTACCAATCATTTCAAGGAGAGATATGAATGAATAGCGAAAAACCAAAGAACCTTCCCTATAGCTTAGATGAAATCAGACAAATGGCAAAAAAATCCCTAGAAAATGGAGCAGTCACGCAAGATTATCCGCTTGATTTAGAGCAAGCTTACAAGTTATTAAATGCAGCGCTTGCCACAGAAATCATGTGTGTTTTACGTTATCGTCATCACCAAATTATTGCGAAAGGGATTGATCGTCCGCAAGTGGCTGCGGAATTTCAAGAACATGCGGATGATGAGCAGCGTCACATGATGATGATTGCGGAGCGGATTAATCAATTGGGTGGAGATCCCGATTTTAATCCAGCAACGGTGAATGAGCGTACTGCCACAGAATATGGTTCAGGAACTGATTTGCTTAAATTAGTTGAAGAAGATTTGGTTGCTGAGCGCATTGCGATTATGGTTTATCGCGAATTAATTACCTGGTTTGGCGCAGCCGATCCTACGACGCGGCGTATGTTAGAAGAAATTTTGCAAGATGAAGAAGATCATGCCGATGATTTGTCGGATTTGTTGCGGATGAAGCAATAATCTCAAGTTAAACCAAAAACAATCTCTCCGTCATCCCCGAATGCTACCCCTCCTCTGTCATCCCCGATAAAAGCATTCGGGGATGACGGAGGAGGGGTAGCATTCGGGGATGCCGGAGGGCAATATAACGACATCCCTTACAGATTTTTAAAAAACTCCACTGCATCTTGCAATGACTGTGCAGCAAACACTTGTATGCCTGGAATCGTTTCTTTCGGTGCATTGGCTTGCGGCACAATCGCTCGCTTAAACCCATGCTTTGCAGCTTCCCGCAATCGCTCTTGCCCACCTTGCACAGGACGGATTTCGCCAGCTAATCCAACTTCTCCAAATAAAATCACATCATGAGGTAGCGGGCGATCGCGTAAGCTGGATAATACGGCTATCAATAATGCCAAATCCCCGCCTGTTTCAGTGACCCGCACACCACCTACCGCATTCACAAAAACATCTTGATCAAAGGTTGCAATACCACTGTGACGATGCAATACCGCAAGCAGCATAGATAAACGTTGAGGATCAAGACCTACACACACGCGACGGGGATTTCCCATATGACTTTGATCAACTAACGCTTGTATTTCAACGAGCAGAGGACGTGTGCCTTCTTTCGTTGCCATAATCACACTCCCTGGCACGGGCTTTTCATAGCGAGATAAAAAAATCGCCGACGGATTGCTCACTTCGCGCAATCCTTTATCGGTCATCGCAAAAATACCTAATTCATTTACGGCACCAAAACGATTTTTAATACCGCGGATGAGACGATAACGACTGTCTTGTTCGCCTTCAAAATACAAGACACTATCAACCATATGTTCAAGCACGCGAGGACCAGCCAACGTGCCTTCTTTTGTGACGTGGCCGACGAGAAATAAAGCGGTTTGCGTTTGCTTGGCAAACTTCACCAGTTGCGCTGCACTTTCTCGTACTTGACCCACAGCACCGGGTGCCGATTGCAATAAATCTGTGTGCATGGTTTGAATAGAATCGATGACTAATACGCGCGGTTCTTCTTTTTGCGCATGTTTTAAAATGCGTTCAACGTGAGTATCTGCTAACAATAATAAATTTTCTTCGGGCAGTCCTAAACGTCTAGCCCGCATGGTCACTTGTTGGAGGGATTCTTCTCCCGTAATGTAGAGCACTTTCAATTGTTGGCTGAGATGACAGAGCGTTTGCAGCAAGAGAGTCGATTTACCAATGCCAGGATCTCCACCGATTAATACGACAGAGCCCATCACCAGTCCGCCGCCCAATACACGATCCAATTCTTTTAATCCCGTCAGCAGACGAGCGTCCTCTTCTTGTAAGGTAATTTGATTCATTTGCGTAATGGCAGGTTCACCCACCGCATAACCTTGATAGCGTGGATGCGAGGCAATTTGTGTGATTTCTTCCACCAAGCTATTCCAGGTGCCGCAGCCAGCACATTGCCCGGACCATTTAGAAAATTGTGCACCGCAAGTTTGACACGCGTGAGTCAATTTGGCTTTGGGCATAAAAGGGCTCTTAATTTTCGATTAATAATCGTAACGCAGACGAATCGAGTTCACCATGGCCTTTGAGGACAAGACGATCGAGCTCATGCATCGCATTATTAGCACCTGGTAAATCAACACCCACTTGATGAGCTTGCTCTAAGGCAAGATGCATGTCTTTGCGATGCAAGACAGATTTGAAGCCGGGTTTATAATCTTTATCCAACATGCGTTGACCATGAATTTCTAGCACACGGCTGCTGGCGAAACCACCTAACAAAGCTTCACGTACTTTCGCTGCATCAACGCCAGACGCTTCCGCTAATACGAGCGCTTCACTGACAGCAATAATGGTTTCGGCAATGATAATTTGGTTACAGGCTTTAGCAATTTGTCCTGCGCCATGATCGCCGATGTGAATAATATTTTTGCCTAACTTTTTTAAGATCGGACGAACTTTATCGAGCACGGTTGCTTTGCCCCCGATCATGATGGATAACGTTCCCTCAATGGCGCCTTTTTCGCCGCCAGAAACTGGGGCATCCAACATATCAATTTTTTTTGTAGCCAATTGTTTAGCAAAACGTTGAGTTGCATTGGCAGAGATGGTGCTCATATCAATCACGATGCAACCCGGTTTGGCGGTATGAATCAAACCCATTTTGCCATTAATCACTTCTTCGACATCGACCGTGGCAGGCACCATGGTGATAATGATATCGACACCCTGGGCGGCTAATTCTTTGGGAGAAGTGAAGGTTTGCGCACCTTCGTTGATTAAAGGTTCTGCGACCTCGGGACGTCGTGCATAAATAGAAACAGGGTAGCCTGCGCGCATTAAATTGAGGGCCATGGGTTTGCCCATAATGCCAAGACCAATAAAACCGATGTGTTGCATAACAACTCCTTTGTTTATGTCGTCATCCCCGAATGCTACACCACACCGTCATCCCCGAATGCTTTAGTCGGGGATCTCTTTATCCCCTATAAAACATCCATGGATGACTCGATAGTGTTTTATAACGTTAACTCACCACTTGCCAAGACCCATCCGGCTTTCGGCAAGCTGTGCCATAGACTTGTTGCGCTTTACCCGCAACATTCGCTGTCGTGCGATATTCACGGCAATATTGGTTACCATTTCTAGACACGTTTTTGGTCGGTACGACGGTGTAACTGTTACCGGTATTTTGGTTTTGCCAATAAGCCGGTTGGCCAACGCTATTACTTTCTAATGCTTGATTCATATTGCGCTGATCATTCGCATCCATGTTTTTACCTATCGCGTTGCCAATGAAAGCACCCGCCAATGCGCCAGCACCGACAGCTAATAGTTTGCCATTACCACCGCCAAATTGGCTACCTAACAGTCCACCGGCGACACCACCGGCCACTGTGCCGACATCTTGGTTGCTAACGTTTGAGCATCCGGCCACTGCCATGCTGGTGATACATGCAAGAATAATAGTTGTTATCTTTTTCATTATGAACTCCTCTACCTGAACAAATAGGGAGATATTCTATACTGGGATTTTGGCCTGCGCCAAGGTTTTTGACTAAAAACTAAGCGGTATATCCACAAAATGTGGTTTGATTTGGTGGATTACGATGCAAAAAACGCATCTAATCCACCCCACGAATTCAAATGC
>CAZTDR010000058.1:0-15884 GCA_964612855.1 uncultured Coxiellaceae bacterium | reverse complement strand
AAAATTTTATTTGAAAATGCGCAAGGTAACATGGCGATTGCAGCTCAAATTGCGCAATCTTTTGTGGCTGGTGCGCCTGATATCATGGTCGCTATCGCAACTCCTTCTGCACAATCTCTCGTGAATGCAGCGCGCAAAACCTCCATTCCCGTGGTTTTCGCCACCGTGACAGATCCCATTAAAGCGAAATTAGTGACGAACTTAACCCATCCTGATAATAATGTTACTGGCACTCGGAATGTGACGCCTGTCAAACAAGAGCTGGCTTTAATCCAAAAAATCATACCGCAAATTAAAACCCTCGGTATTCTTGTTAATTATAGCGAAGAAAATTCCGTGGATTTATTAAAAATTATTACAGAAGAAGCAAAGGATTTTAATATTGCTGTTAAAGCAGTCGGCGTCAATTCTTCTGCCGATGTGCAAGCTGCTACAGCGAGTTTGATCGGCAAAGCAGATGCGTTGTTATTGTTACAAGATAATACCGTCGCACAGGCACTGCCTGCTGTGTTAGACACTGCACAAAAAAATAAATTTCCCGTTTTTTCAACCTATCTTGATGCGGTAAAAATGGGCGCATTAGCAGGTTTGGCGTGTGATGAGTATCAATTAGGCCGTCAAACTGGAAAAATGATTGTTAAAATTCTGCAAGGCAAAAAAGCCAGCGAATTGCCGGTAGAAGATCCTATTAAGATTGATTTAATCCTCAATACGGCAACGGCAAAACAATTGCATCTCCTCATTCCACCTGACCTCCTCAAGAAAGCAACCATCAATTGGTAACGCAGTATGCTTACCCATAAATTCTTATGCCAGGAAAAACGTAGGGTGGATTAGATGCGTTTTTTGCATCGTAATCCACCAAACAATGCGGCAATTTGATTATGTTTTGGTGGATTACGATGCAAAAAACGCATCTAATCCACCCTACGTTTTTGCTTTGGCGGGTCTTGGATGAAATTGTTAGAAGAGAATGATAAAGTAGCCAGCAAAAATAAGTTAACCCTGCATTTAAAGGTAAGTTATTGATGACCATGATTGTTTTATCCAGCGCCTTGCAACTTGGCTTAATTTATAGCCTGGTTGCCCTTGGCATTTTTCTCACTTTTCGCGTTATTAATTTCCCAGATTTAACGGTGGATGGTACGTTTCCCCTTGGGGCTGCCGTTGCCGCCGGGGCGTTAGTGCATGGATTTCATCCACTAATTGCTACGTTATTGGCTTTTTTGGCAGGTGCCATCGCTGGCATAGTGACAGGTTACCTCCATGTGAACTTGCGTGTCATGGGGTTGCTTGCTGGTATTTTAACCATGACGGCGTTGTATTCCGTTAATATTCGCATCATGCATGGACCCAATATTGCATTGTTAAATATACCCACACTTTTTTCTGGGAATTTCTCACCCTTATTTATTTTACTTAGCATTGTTCTTTTTATTATTTTGCTTACGGCACTTTTTTTCTTGAGTGAATATGGTCTGGCCATCCGTGCTTCTGGAACCAATGCCCGTTTATCCCGTGCTTATGGTATTCGTATTGGCAAAGCGACGGTGATTACATTGGCGTTCAGCAACGCCTTGGTTGCATTGGCAGGCGCTTTGTTCGCCCAATTACAAGGTTTTGCGGATATTTCATTAGGTGCAGGCACGTTAATTTCAGGACTTGCTTCTGTGATTATTGGTGAAGCCATTTTAATTTCGCCCAACATCATCGTGCGTCTTTTCGCCTGTTTGATTGGCGCTATTGTGTTTCGGCTGGCTATTGTTTTTTCATTGAATAGTGGCGCGTTAGGTTTACAGGCATCCGATTTAAATTTAATGACAGCGGGACTGATTATTCTAACCTTAATGATTCCCCGTTTTCGTAATTTAGTAGTTAGGAATTAATATGATTAAATTACAAAATATCGCGCTCACTTTTAATAAAGGCACACCTTTAGAGAAAAAAGCGCTACAACATATTAATTTAGTGATTCAACCGGGTGATTTTGTCACCTTGATTGGCAATAACGGTGCGGGCAAATCCACCTTATTAAATTTAATGGCGGGAGAATTGACTCCTGATACGGGACAAATTTTATTTGATGCGCAAGAGGTTTCTAAGCAATCACTCGAACAACATGCGCGGATTATTTCTCGGGTTTTTCAAGATCCTCGTCACGGTGTTTGCGAGGAATTTACCATTGAAGAAAATTTGGCGTTAGCGATGAAACGCGGCAAGCCTCGTGGGTTTTCATTGGCCATTACAGCAGAAAGAAAAAAGTATTTTAAGTCTTTGCTAGCAGAAACGGGCATTGGTTTGGAAGATCGATTGACTGAGCGTGTAACACATTTGTCAGGTGGACAACGCCAGGCGTTAAGTTTGCTAATGGCCACGTTAATTCCTAGTCAACTTTTGTTATTAGATGAACATACGGCTGCTTTAGATCCTAAAATGGAAAAGATTATTTTACGGTTGACACAGCAACTCATCAAAAAACATCAACTTACAACCATTATGATTACCCATAGCATGCAGCAAGCGCTAGAGTTGGGTAATCGAACGGTGATTTTACAGCAAGGAAAAGTGCTGGCAGATTTAAGTGGAGAACAACGCGCTGCGTTAACGCCATTGGATTTGGTGGAGTTTTTTTAAATTGTTTCAACCGTCTCCTCGAACGCTGTTATTCGCGTGATTTGACGGTTAATATTATTCCGTTGCCAACATTGGCGTGTTAACGACGCTGTTTGCCCGACTATAACCAAAATAAATCACTAAACCTATCCCAGTCCAAATTAAAAAACTCATCCAAGTGATACTGGGTAAGCTGCTCATCAAATAAAAACACAATAGAGCACCAATCAAGGGTACCAATGGTGAGAAGGGTGTTTTGAAAGGTCGTGGCATGTGAGGTCGGGTGTAGCGTAAAACAATAACACTCACGCAAACAGCTGCAAAGGCGGCAAGGGTGCCAATATTTACGATGTTTGCAATTTGATTAATGGGGAAAAATCCAGCGATAATTGCCATGATGGTGCCCACAGCCCAAACAAGTTGCCGCGGAGCACGTGTTTTAGGATGAATTTTGATAAATACATTGGGTAATAAACCATCCCGTGCCATGGCAAGATAAATTCGAGTGAATCCGTAATACATAGCAAGAATAGCGGTGGTCAAACCAGCGACCGCTCCTAATGCAACGATTTCTGCTGCCGTATGATGGCCTAACTTCATTAAGGCGGTGGCAACGGGGGAGCTGATATTAAGTCCGGAATAATGCACTGCACCCGTTAGCACGCCCGCTACTAAAATGTAAATCACCGTGCAAATAAGTAACGATGCAATAATACCAATGGGTAAAGAGCGATGAGGTTGTTTTGTTTCTTCCGCTGCCGTTGAAACGGCATCAAAACCAATATAGGCGAAAAAAATCAATCCTGCACCGTTCACGATCCCTTGTGTACCGAAAGGTAAAAAAGGATGCCAATTGGCTGGATTAAAATAACAAGAACCAATGGCGATAAAAAGCGCAATCACGGTCAATTTAATAAAGACAATAATTTTATTAACTTGTGAGCTGGCTTTGACATTAAACGACAACACACAGGCTAATAAAAAAATAATGCTCGCTGCGGGCAGATTAATGATACCTCCGTGAAAAGGATCGGTGGTGAGAGCAGTCGGTAGTGTGATACCCATTGCTTGCAACGCATTTTGCACATAACCACCCCAGCCAATTGAAATAGTCGCTGTATCCATGCCATATTCGAGTAACAAATCCCAGCCAATAATCCAAGCGACCAATTCACCAATTCCGGCAAATGCATAGCCATAAGCGCTGCCACAGCCACCTACACTCGATGCTAATTCTGCATAAGCTAACGCACTGAATCCACAGACAATACTAGCTAACACATACGATAAAATGACGGCAGGTCCTGCTTGAGTGGCTGCGGCAATACCGGTTAAAACAAAGACACCCGCTCCAATAATCGCACCAATTCCGAGTAACGTAAGATCCAGTGTGGTGAGAGAACGATCTAATTGTAAAGAGGGATCAGTGTTTTTAGAGTCCCGTTTAATACGAAATAGGCTTTTGAAAAATTGCATGATTTCCTCGGTTACTCTTTTTAAGTAGCGTTATGGGAATCTAATATAATGAATTTTTGCATACGATGCTACTAGCAAAATGAGTGATAGATATATATAAACGTGTCGATTTAAAATACACAGTTCAACTGTAAAATTTCTTTAAATTCAAGAAGTTAAGAGTCACTTAAGGTTCATTTAAGGTGATTACCCTATACTGATTTGGCTAAAAGATAGTCAATTAAATAAGCAAATAATTGACAATATAACCAAGGATGGATAATATTCGCGCATCATAGCTATCCGACGTCAATCAATAGACGATTCATTTATCCGCTATGTTCTGCGTTTATCAGCATCATCAATGATGTAACAACTTAAGCAACATCCTATTAACGTAAACATAATTGAAGAATTAATCACTATGGAAAAAACCAAACAGTTACTCTTTATTTGTGCATTCGTAAGCATTGTTGGATGGGGGCCTTTTACTTTTTTCACTGATGGATCGAATGATGCACCGGAAAGTTCGTCAACGTGGCTAACCAAAGAAACTAACATTATCACCTCTAAGGCGAGTAATTTCAGTCCAGAAGCGATCAAAGTCGGTTTGACTGCCTATCAAAAGGCGCGTCAACAAGGGTTGGATAACAAAGAATTATTGACGCTAATTGATTATTCTAAATCTTCAAAGGACCGTCGTTTATTAGTATTTGATTTAAAGCACCAAAAGGTTTTATTTAATACCTGGGTGGCCCATGGCAAAAATAGCGGTGGTGAAAATGCCACGTCTTTTTCAAATTCTTCCCGTAGCTTGAAATCTAGTTTGGGCGTCTTTGTCACATCCGATACTTATAATGGCAAGCATGGCGAATCTTTACGGGTACAAGGCTTAGAGCCTGGGGTTAATAGTAATGCTTATAGTCGCGATATCGTGTTCCATAGTGCTTCTTATGTAGGTGCAGACATTGCAAAAGAACATGGGATGGTAGGACGTAGTTGGGGTTGTATGGCAGTTGATCCAGGCACGATTAAGCCATTGATTAACACCATTAAGGGAGAAACGCTGGTAGTGGCGTATTATCCTGACCAAAGCTGGTTGAGAAGTTCGTCGTTTTTGACCTAATATTATAGTGGTGGATTAGCGCTTTTCTCGCACCAATCCACCGATCATTTATAGAAGAATAGAGTTATTCAATAACTGTAACTTCTTCAGCTTGTAAGCCTTTTTGACCTTGGGTAACAGAGAATTCGACGCGTTGACCTTCTTCCAAGGATTTATATCCTGTGCCGGTGATCGCTTTAAAGTGAACGAATACATCATCACCTTTATCACGTTGAATAAAACCAAAACCCTTGCTGTTGTTGAACCACTTAACGGTTCCTTTTTCACGCGTTGCCATAAAATAATAAACCTCAATTTAATTAAACATACTTTTGCGAAGCTCGACTAAATCGAACTTGCGAACATACTGTATCATAGATAAAAAACAGTTAAAAACAAAATTTCCAGCAGTTCCCGCTGAAAAGAGGTGGGAACCTCTTGCTTTGTTTAGATGCTGAGCAAAAACACAGCTTTTGCTTATACTCTTCAAGCTAACATGGGCGCATTTGCCAGTTGTTTTCGCAATATTTCGTTTTCTCGTTCTAAATGCTTATTCCATTCAAGCAATCCAAAGCGACGCAAATTGATTTGATTCCAAAAATACCCCGGCACACTTTGTTGTTTTTCAACAGCGTGTAGTGCTTGTGCGCATTGTGCTGCGATTTCAAGTACTTCGGCAATTTCCGGCAAGCCAAAAGCAAAGGGAGCGCGAATATCGCCAACTATCGTTTCCCAATCACCTTGCGTGACGCGATGAGCGTCTTGAATTCCCAAAGAAAATTGTTCTTTTGCCTCAGCGATGGATCCATTGCCTGCTAATATCATTCCCGCATACAGTCGAGAAGAAATGGTTTTGGTTGCAAGTAAGGGGCTAAATCGTAAGGCATCCATATTACTGCATTCACGAAAGGTAGCGAGCGCTTCATCTCGATTCCCAATCATTAATAATAAACGCGCGACAATATAACTCAATGAAACTGCCCAACGATAAGCGTGTAAATTAGTGGGATCATAGGCTGCCATGAAGGCATTAATGCGTTCTAGTTGTGCGGATAAATATTCGATATTGATACAATTGGATTCGAATAATTGATAGGAAAGCACACATAATGCAGCGCCTTGATCGGCAGAACCTACACGCGCTTGTTTTTCTACTTTCGCACAAAAATCAAAAAGCACATCGCGATCAATCAAGCGTTCGCCTAATTGAACCATGACGCGATAAAGCCACGGATTATCATAATATGTCGCAAAATCAACGTGTGCGGGTGTGATGTCTTTTTGTGTTCGTTGAAATGGATTTGTGTAAGGCACTTCTTTCGCAGTTAGGGGATCACCGCAAGCGGAAATAATCCACCATTCTGTTTCTCTGTCATAGACGGTTGCGAGTGGAACATAATGCATCTCACGATGACCTTGTGCAACTTTATAACCACCGCCTGCAGTTTGTGCCCAACGCCCATCGACAATAAAATAGTTATTGACCACTTCGTATAATTTATTCCAATGAAATACGTGAAAATGATAAGGGTTAGGGTCCTTACCTGTTTCATCACACCATAAATTAGGCACACTTCCAATGAAACGGCCATCGGGTTTTAAAATTCGTTTTGCTTCGGAAAGAAAAAGATCATAATCGACAATATGTTCAATCGTTTCAAATGAAACAATCACATCGACAGAATGATCAGGTAAAAAAGCAAGTTGAGTAACGTCAGAGGATTGATAAGAAAGCGCTGAGTTTTGTGCCGCAAAATTGACTGTCGCGTAAGCAGTGGACGTGTTATCAATATCAATTCCCATAAATCGTGCGCCATTACTGCATGCTGCCATTACGGCTGTGCCGTAACCTAAACCACATGCCGCATCTACTACAAAATCACCTGGACGAATTAACGTGGCAGCTAATACGTAGCGTGACACGTGACCATCTGAACGTCGACCGGGCTCACGTAGCATATCCATGTGCAAGTCACGGTTTTCTGCAAGCCACGCTAAAGAATAGGTTTGCAATGCTTCGTTTGATAAGCACTCAAAAAAAGTGAATTGGTTGATGCGTTCGTTTTCTAGTTCCGAATAAGGCACGCTCAACATCGCTCGGGTATGTTTACGAAAGCCCGCATCGATAAATGCTTTTTCCCAAAAAAGACGATTAGAGGCCGCTGAATGAAGCGGAATTGCAGCTAATGTTTCTTGCGAAAAATACAAAACTAAATGTCGTTTAGTCATCTGTTGTAATGCCGTGAGTACAACAGGTAAATCGGTCGGTGCAAAATACAATAATTCAGCACCGACAATAATGGTATCGAATGTTTTGGCGGCAAAAGGATAATTTTGCAATGCGCCATGCATGAAGCGTCCAGGCGCCGTTGCATTATGTTGTTCAACGAGCTCAAGAGACGCATCCATACCATATGCATTTATGGAGCGTTTTAATAAGGGATGCACGAGTGGATTTTTGCCACAACCAATTTGTAAATAACTGCCCGCACCACACACTTTTAAAATCGTTTCAATGTCCATGATCATGTGTTAATTCCTTTAGGCTGATACAAACAGTTAAGCGTTGAATAAATCTATTTTTGTAGGGGCACGGCGTGCCGTGCCCGTGCTGCATATCTCGCTGAAGCCGCCGGGCATGGCATATCATGCCCCTACAAGTGCTGTTTTAATGGAAGGTTTTAGTATATAACTTAACCAAATTTTGTGTAACAATTATTTACCCCTTGTCATGAGCCACTATTTATCCGGAGCGATAGAGATGCAAGATATGAACAATCTTTGTGATTATGCAGAGAAAGACAATCAAAAAATTTCTTTATTCAATCCTACAGACCAAGAAATTTGTGAATTAGGCCGAGCGGTCATTCATACCGAATCTGCCGCAGTTTTAGCACTTGCGGCTAGGATAAGTCATTCTTTTTCACAGGCTTGCCGTCTTTTATTTAATTGTAAAGGAAGAATCATTGTGACGGGTATTGGAAAATCGGGTCACATTGGCAGAAAACTAGCTGCGACATTTGCGAGTACGGGCAGCCCCGCGTTTTTTGTGCATCCAGCAGAAGCAAAACACGGCGATATGGGTATGATTACAGCACAAGATAGCGTGATTGCTATTTCGCATTCGGGAGAAACGGAAGAACTTCTTTTTTTATTACCTACAATTAAGCGTTTAGGAACTCCGCTGATTTCGCTCACCGGTAAAATAAATTCGACGTTAAGCCAAGCATCCACTATCCATATTGACGTGAGTGTAGAAAAAGAAGCGTGTCCTTTAGGGGTTGCGCCTACTTCCAGTACCACAGCAACTTTGGCGATGGGTGATGCTTTAGCGATTTCTTTATTGCAAATGCGCGGTTTTACATCGGAAGATTTTGCTTTGTCTCACCCAGGTGGCACCCTCGGTCGGCGTTTATTACTGAGTGTGGATGAAATGATGAAGACAGGTGAAACTATTCCCAAAGTTGACGCGAATGCTTTATTAAAAACAGCATTATTGGAAATGTCACAAAAGAAATTAGGGATGACGACGATTGCGACAGACGATAATCAATTACTCGGTATTTTTACGGATGGAGATTTACGCCGGGTTCTAGATAAAAATATGGACATTCATACCGCAACGATTCGTGATGTGATGACGCAAAAACCAAAAGTGATTTATGCCGGTACGTTAGCAGCAGAGGCGTTGCATATGATGGAAAAAAATAAAATCACTGCGCTGGTTGTGTTGGATAAAAATGAAAAAATTGTTGGCGTCGTGCATATGCATGATTTAATTCGAGCTGGGGTGTGAAATAGTGTCAGCTGATTGGTGGATTACGGTGCGAAAAACGCACCTAATCCACCCTACGTTTAATAAATCACCATTTGGCGATAATTTGATAGATAGCAATGCAAAAAACACTCCATGCCATCCTGCAACATAAGAGACGCTGTTCAATATAAGATCAAAACACTGCCTCCCAGAATGTTATAATATCCTTAAGACGTCATCAATAACACGTCAAATGGGTACGGAGTGGAGTAGCAAGTGATGCAACAGACCCTGCCGTCTGTTGCATCTTTTTTTTCATTACGAAACAAATGCTTTAAACGCCTCATCACAGATTGCCGGAGCAAATTCAATAATTTGATATCCCGCAACACCTGCTTCGGTATAAGGATCGTTTGCCAAAATCGTTTTGAATTCCTCCAGAGAAATATTTTTCGCAATAATCACAGCACCCGTTGGCGGGGTTTGTCTACCAGCGACCAATAATTTGTTCTCGGCGATTAAGTTTTTCAAATAATTGATATGCTGGTCACGATATATATTCACTTCATCCAGTGATTTTGTATAGTTCGATAAAGCCATTAACATATTATTTTCCTGGGAATGTGTTAGTGTGAGAGGCGAGTTCTTTTTCAATGACAGAAGCAAATATGCGATGAACTACTTTGGTTGGGTGAATTTCATCCCAGAAAATATAGTCGTTGCATGAATCATCCGTCTTCTTAATTTGTTCTTTGATCTGAGAAACACGATACGCTTCACTGAGTGAAGGGGAGTGTAAAATCGCCTTTGCCAATCCATGCACATCACTGTCTTTTAACGTCATGGTTGTTTTTTGCAAGAAATAACCACCTTGCCAACAAGATTGAGTCTTATTAGTAAATTGCGTGTGGTACTTAGTATTACTCTTTTCAAGGTCTATCACCAAATCATTAAATAACTGATAAGCACTTACAAAATAAAAATCGACCGATGGATATTCGTTTTGTAAGGCACGCATCGCGTTAGCCAACTTAGCAGAATGTTTTTCGCTTAATAATCGGAGTGGCGTGGCTGTATCTCTATTTCCCTGATTTTGTAAGACGCGCGGCAATTTTGACAAATCAGGTAAATCGATTACTAAAAAATGCTCTCCTCCTTCATTTATTAAAACACGAATGTTAGCGACGATTTCATTCACAATACTATCGCTGATAGCGTCGATCTCGCTGTCATTGTTCACATGATTATTATCTATCACTTCGGCGAGATAATCATTGGCTCCCATCCAAATAGTAAATAATAAGCCATCGCGTTTATTTTTTTCCAAAGGTGTCTTATCTAAATAATCCCTTACTTCTTCTTTTAAAGTACCGGGTACGTTGCCTTCTAGAAAATTGGGAATGAGCACCGTTGCACCACCAACCGCATAATTTTCGGATTCGATATTAAAATGAGTCTTAAGATTTTTTGCGATCACTTCAGACCAAACGTGGCCATTCGAAAAACGCCCTTTAAAGTAGGGGGGGCTTTTAGGAAAAGATTGATCGGAATAAGAGTAAAGTTTGCCTTTGTCGCTCAAGCTATCACCAAAAAAAATGATTTTTTTAATAGGCGCTGCGAAGAGTTGGGTGCATGCCATAACTAAGATAAAAAATGTTATGAGTTTTTTCATGTTGTTCCCTTGGGTTAAAATTAAGTAGAATGAGGACACGCCCTAAAATAAGTGATATTTTAATAGAACTCAAGATGGGTGGCTACTTAAATACTTTTCCGGGTAACGGCCAAAATTTGAACGATACTTCAAGGAGATGAAGATGAAAAAATTAATAGGGACTATTCTAATCAGCTTAGTAGCTAGCCATTCTGCTTATGCATTTAATCTTTCTTTTCTTGATTATTCACCGGTGTATTACTTCACCAAATCGGATTGGGCAATTGCAGAAAGCACGGCATTAAAAGCACTTAATAAG
Source organism: uncultured Coxiellaceae bacterium (assembly GCA_964612855.1). Classification (GTDB taxonomy): domain Bacteria; phylum Pseudomonadota; class Gammaproteobacteria; order DSM-16500; family DSM-16500; genus DATIJJ01. Next base: position 4,984 of record CAZTDR010000058.1, on the reverse strand, counting down.
AATATAAAACTGAATTGGCACAACCCAGAAACCCAGGCCAGCGGCTATTTTGTCCCTTTACAAACCTTTACCAAAAATGGCACGACTTGCCGCAGAATGAAAACCGTCAGTCAAGCGCATCAATACACCGGGCAGTCAGTTTATGTATTTTGTAAAATAAACGGAGAATGGAAAATTGCGTCTTGATCATGCTAATATTCCGCCCCACAAATTCAGTAAGCAATATAGTCCTTCAGATAATTATTTTGGATTTTAACACGCCATCTTACTGCCATCTCAAGGTGTTTTTCAATCACAAAAACTTGAAATAGCCCTGCTATTCCTGCTTTTTTGTTCAATCAAAACACCTTGATCTGACAGTAATCTGTCATGTTAAAATCCAAAATAATTATCTGAAGAACTATATAACGAACGGACAGGCACAGCTTTGAATTACATTCATTATCGAGCAGAAATTGTGATGCGAGTGGTGCACTATTATTATTGCTATTTTAAAAACGCGACGAGAATATCCTTATGCAAAGATCTAATTCTTCACCTCTATTTAATACTGATTCTTTTTTTGATGAAGCATACTTTAGTGGCGTACAGCAGAAGACAGCCCTGTCTCCTGATGTAGCGGATTCAGCTTCAGAAAATCCTGCTTACGAAGATGACTTTTTGACCTCACTTGACGTTCATACTCCGCCTACATCTACCCCTGTTTCTTTAGCGGAAACGACGGATAACATGACAATGTCAACAACTATGTCTGCACAAGGCAGTCATAATAGTGTAGTTAAAACACATAGCGTGGAAGCAGCTCTATTTCCTACGCCAGCTGATTCATCTTCAAATCTTGCCTACGAAGAAGGCCTTGAGGCATCGCTGGAAGTCATTACTCCATCTATCCCTACAGCTGCTTTTTTAGCAAAAACCATAGATAGCAAAACAATGCCAACAACCCTATCTGTACAAAGCAGTAGCCATCCTGATAGTGAAGTCAAAACATCAGCGCTGTGCGATTTAAAAGTGCCCTCCATACCCTATCGTTTTTTTCAACCTTCATTGTCATGGTTACAGCCTACTTATCCTGCTAATACATCGTCTACTCACAACGATATTTCTGTGCAGCAAAACAGCGACTCTACAACCACCAACTCCGTTGGCGCTGCAAAAATGATCCTTGTTGAGAACAAGAGAGGCGCTAGGCTACATGAGCAATTAACCTATGGAAAACATTATTTTTTAAAAATGAAAATAAATTCGACTTCACGCTTTTCTCTCAACTTTAATATAATACAAAATACTGTTGAAAAAAAAGAGACGAATGCCAAAAATTTCATTAACTCTCTTAAACAAAATTATCATTTATTACTAAAAGAACTAGATGAGAAGGACGATAAGCAATTACGCAATTTTATAGAGGCAATAGTTAACGGGATACAACGCCAACACGATAAGAAAGGTTTCAATATTATATTTCAATCTAGGCACTACCACAAGGCTAAGTTTACTCATTTTACTGAAGAATTCATCAAGCAGGCTTTGAAATTTTTTGCCTTCATCGGAGATAATAAAAAAAGCTTTATGCATACAGCAAAAATTACTCCTGAACTCATCACAGACATTGCTACTCAGCTGAAAACCCTATGGAAAAGCATAATAAATGCGAAACCAATCTATTCAGAACAATGTGAGGAAAGCAACCATAACCCAAAAAGATTTCGAAGCTAACAACATAGACGCACAATTTCCTCAAAATATAACTCGATTGAAACTTACTGCTTTCTCCATGATGAATTACTTGTTAATTAGTACTGCAATAGGACCACTTGGTCATCACCTTAATGGGCCCATAGCAGTTTAGGGTTTGTGACCGGAAAGGGTCGCTTAAGCATTTAGTTGAACAGGTAAAAAATTAACAGTCTTGCGATAAAAAATAGGATTATCAAAATTTAATATTTATTTAAATGATTAAATTTAGCAGTAGCCGAGATAGCAGTATTTCGAGTATTTTTCGCTAAAAAATGATGATAAATTCGCCGCAAGATGAAAGTCTAAAGTTCGCATCTTGATGTGTAATGGGTATATATTTGGTGAAATTGAGGGAAAATCATTAGTAATAAATGAATATCCTTATAATTATTTATGTCCTCAAGGAGTAAGATAAAAAATATTAAACAGGAATAGTTAATATGAAGAATATACCCCTAAAAAATCCAGTCCGAAATTTACTTGAACGGGTCAAAGTTCCTGATATTAAAAATCCGGGAGTAACGCCTGATCCGGAAAAAAATCCATCCGAAGAAGAGCCTAAAATTAAAGTACCGCCTTATGAAGTTCCAGATAAAAAAAATGATAATAAGCAGTTATGGATGCAAAGACAGGCATGAATCATATTCAACAGGAAGCAAGTTTTTACTTGCAGCAACATGCAAATAACCCAGTTGAATGGTACCCGTGGGGAGAAGAAGCGTTAGCCAAAGCTCGAGCTGAAAATAAACCTATTTTGTTATCTATAGGATATTCTGCCTGTCATTGGTGTCATGTTATGGCGCACGAATCTTTTGAAGATGAGGTGACAGCAAATTTAATGAATCAATTTTTTATTAATATTAAAGTCGATCGGGAAGAACGGCCAGATATTGATAAAATATATCAAGCCGCCCATCAAATACTTACTAAAACGCCAGGTGGTTGGCCGTTAAACGTTTTTTTAACCCCAAAAAATTTAATACCTTTTTATAGCGGAACCTATTTCCCCAAAAAAGATTTTTTTTATTTGCCTGCATTCAAAAAAGTGTTATTGAGTGTAATAAATTTCTTTAAGCAAAAAGAAAGTTATATTGAATCAAACTATCCGTTATTATTTGAACAATTTAATCCGCCCAAATGCATTGATTACTCATATATTATTTTAAATGATGAGCCTGTTAATCTAGCTTTTAGCGTACTGGAACAGCAGTACGATAAGATAAATGGAGGATTTGGCAAATCTCCAAAGTTCCCTCAATCGCCAAAACTCGAATTTCTGATCAGGCAATCATCCTCCATAGGATATTTAACATTGCAAAAAATGGCGCAAGGTGGAATCTATGATCAAATAGGCGGCGGATTTTATCGTTATAGCGTAGATCAAAAATGGCAAATACCTCATTTTGAAAAAATGTTATATGAAAATGGACAATTATTATTTTTATATGCGTTGGCAGCAAAAAAATATAAGGAAATATTTTTTTTAAAGATTGCCCATGAAACAGCAAATATGGTTATTGAAAAAATGCAATCAAATGATGGCAGTTATTATTCGAGCTTTGATTCAGACTCAGAGGGGGAAGAAGGAAAATATTATCTCTGGGATAAAAAGGAACTTAAACTCTATTTAACGCAGGAAGAATATCAAGTGGTGGAACGCTACTATGGGCTAAGCCTTTTACCAAACATCGGGGAAAAATGGCATCTTTTTGTTGCGGAATCTTTGGTCGATGTCGCTAAAAACCTGTCTTTACCTCAAGACAAAATAAGCGAACTGCTTTCTTCTGCAAAAACAAAATTAAAAATGCTACGCTCTAAACGTATTGCACCAGCATGCAACACTACCATGTTAACCTCCTGGAATTGCATCATGATAAAAGGCATGTTAAGCGCAGGTGAATATCTGGACGAAAGAAAATTTATTCAATCCGCAGAGAGGGCTCTATCATTTATTAAAGAAAAATGCTGGAAAGGATACTGCCTTCTTGCCAATGATAATGCACGAAAAAATAACGCTCCTGGCTATCTTGACGATTATGCTTATTTGATTGATGCTTTGCTTACTGCTCTTACGATTTCATGGAAAACAGATTATTTGCTGCTTGCTGATCAATTAAGCGAGCTATTATTAAATAACTTTTATGACGAAGAAAGTTCCTGTTTTTATTTTGTTCAAAAAAAGCAGGAAAAAATATTATTCAGACAAGAAATAACTGCTGATGATGCCATTTCTGCTGGAAAAAGCATAGCCATACGCAGTTTGCTTTTGCTTGGCTATCTGCTCGGTAAGCCTCATTTTATTTCGGTTGCTGAAAAAGCATTAAAATCTGCCTGGCAGTTATTACTTAAATATCCGGAAGAACACTGTTCTTTACTATCAGCATTAAAATTATACCTTATTCCACCTGATATTATTTTTCTTCGCGGCCCACCAGAAGAAATGCTTATCTGGAAAAAACAATGTATATCTGACAATTACATCATCTTTTGTATTCCTGAAAATGAACTTAATTTACCTTCAATTCTTGCTGAAAAAAAAGCGGTAAAAAATACAATAGCCTATTTTTGCCGTGGTACATCCTGTGCTTCAACAATAAACAATTTATCAGATTTTAGAAAACGGGTTTCTCAAGATTAATATCTTTGCAATTTTTTAGTAAAATTTTGCAAAATAGTGCTGATACTTTTTTTCTCTAATCAAGAGGAGAAGATGATGAGCAAGCTATTATTAGGTAGTGTCGCAAATATTTTTAACCACAATAACTAGTATTTTTTATTTATTCGAAATACCACCTATTGTAGTTTAAATATTTTTTGCGACACTGATTTACAAGCGATAAGGAAACGCTACAAGAAATCGAAGCGTAAGGAAAAGGCCAGAATTTTAGACGAATTTTGTGTTAATTGGAGGTATAACCCAAATATGCGATTAGAATTTTAAGAAAGCGCGGAGGCAGGCAAGTAAAGAGGAAGCCAGGTCGAAAGTCATGGTATGACATAAACACGATTTTAAAGCCCCTGAAAGCAATTTGGCTAGCGATCCGTAATTTATATTGGGAACGTTAAGATATCAATATTTAGCAGGAAAAATTTCATATATTATTCAATGCGGTAAACTACGGATGCAAAATTAGATTTTATGACTAATTTTTGATCTTAACTGATATGGACTTGAGATTATACTATGTTGTAGATGCGAGCATTTTTATTTGCTAACGCAACTGTCGCACGGTTTCTCCCTCTACGT
>CAZTDR010000057.1:0-16458 GCA_964612855.1 uncultured Coxiellaceae bacterium | reverse complement strand
CCTAATCCACCCTACGTTTCTTTGTTGTTAAAAAACTTGTGGGTAATGATATGCTCTACAAGGGGAGAGGTGTAAAATCGTTGAAAACGATTCAAATATAATAATTAATTTAGTAGGGTGTATTTATGAGAGATCGAAAAATACGTTTAATGATTGAAAGAAATCAAGCGATACGTCAGAAGCATGCTCTACGTAAGTCGGGTCAATCTAAAGAAATGGATAGCAACCCTTTCCCTCAAAAAAGTCACGCAAATGAAATCTTTAAGCTAGAAGACCATTTTGATTATTTTCTAAAAAAACACACGAGCGCAGTTGAAAGTAGCAAATGGGACTTTATGCAATTCGAGCGATTAGCAGAAAGGCTAGAAAATTTTTGGAAAATGTTGGTTGATTTTGCTATTAAGAGTAACGAGAAAGAATGGCAAGAAAAATTCCCTAGGTACGGTGAAAAAGATGGATTGGAAATTACTTTTGCTAGTCGGCAGCAAAGATGGCAAATGATTGCAAAAACGATTAAAAATGCTTATCAAAACTATCCAATACTAGTGAATTCAAAACATGCTCCTTATGAGGCTCATGCAGAATTGTTAGAAGAAAAAATTGAAGATAGAATGCATGGTTATTTTTATGAATCTTTAATTATGGCTTGCCGTGCTAATGATTTAGGGCTTTTCAAACGCACCAAAGCGGCGTATATGGCGTTAACTTTAGAAGATAAAATAGCGATGGTGAAATGTGCAGTCCAACATGAATCCTATCTTCTTATCAAATTTTTCCAAACTGATGCGGATTTCGGAATAGAAATTTTTAAGGCAGCGAGCTCAGAGTGGGAGTCGTACAGTCTTTTAGACTTATTTTTAGATCCAAAACGTATTGATCAAGACGTACTGAGTGGAAATTTCCCCTGGGTTACTAGTTATTCATTAGAAGAGTTAACAATACAAAAGGACGAGTTAAAAAAAGCCGTGATGGAGCTGCGAAATGCTATTTATCCAAAACATCATCTAGGCGTGGAGCAAGGCGCACTGCGCGAGCAGTTCCGAGACGAATATGTTTTAAGCAATGAAGCATATATTTTTTCTTTAAGGTTGGTTTTTTCTAAGTATGCTGAAAGCCAGCAAGTTTCTGATAAAAAGAAAGCGCTGAACTTGCTTTCTAATTTAGTAAAAATTGCTCCTTTATCTTTCCAGGTAGGATCTAAAAAAGAAATAAATAATTCGGATTTTTCGGCCGAATGCTCAGGAGAACAGTTTCACGATAAGATGGTACAAATTTTGCAATTAAGAGAAAAACAGAATCAGTTTATTACTCGTTTGCAGCTTGTTATTAAAGAAAAAGAATTACAAGCTGAAAAAATCTGTCAGATAATGGAGACTCCTCCTTTTGAAATGCCTGCAGATGAAAAGCCAGAACCAAAAGCCCCAGCTTTAGTCGGAATAATACGTTGCAGGACTTATTTGGCGCATCTTGCTGAAAATCCATTAAGTGATATTTCTTCGTTCGAGCGAAACGAGCTAAAAGAGACATTAGAAGAAGCTAATAAAATTTTAACAAAAAGACAGTTAAAGCTGGTTTATCTGAGTTATCAAGCTGGAAAAAAAGATAAAGCCATTCAAACTATTTTATTTTTATTAGAAATAGATTATCGAAATAAAAATGCGCTAAACGAGGCAATCGCTCTCTGTAGTAAAAATTTTTCTTTATCTCCTAATGAAAAAATCTATCAACAATTGATGAATTTGCTAAACAGAGCGGCATTCCCTGATCAATCGCCCCATGGTCTTTTTAATCAGTATAAAATGCACCAAGATCCCGCTATGGGAGGTCTTGCAGACGACATTACCGATTCTGTACTTAAAATCGGCTGTAAACGTTAAATTAGGTTTTTTATTTAAAAATTAATATAGTTCTTCAGATAATTATTTTGGATTTTAACATGACAGATTACTGTCAGATCAAGGTGTTTTGATTGAACAAAAACGCAGGAATAGCAGGGCTATTTCAAGTTTTTGTGATTGAAAAACACCTTGAGATGGCGGTAAGATGGCGTGTTAAAATTCAAAATAATTATCTGAAGGACTATAAGAGGGGTAAAAATGAATTGGTCCGCAGAATTAAAGCAAGCTCGAGATAAATTTTTGATGCATCTTAATGCATTAGAACCTAAATTAAGTCCAGAAAAAATTAAAGAATATACCGCAAATGTGGATTTTTACATTGCAAATGTAACTGCCTTAATAAAAAGACTATGTGGGACAGATGAGATTGATATAAATACTTCTTTTGAATCCATGTTGGCAGATAAGGATGCAAGTTTACGCCAACTTTGTTTAAATCATATAGCCATTTGGGAGCAAGATCTTAATCTATTACTCACCACTGAAATAAGGAAAATATTTAATTACCTGTTTGCTGCCGTTCAGTCGGGTTATCTATTATTGAATATGCAACTTAATAAATCTTATCTGTCTGCTATGCCTGGTCTGGCAGTTTCTTCATCTAACGAATTTAAGAATGCTACACCTGATCCCAGGCCAAAATATGAGCCTATGAATTTGGGGCGCGTGTCGCAGGAGGGTCATAAAGAGTATATTAAAGCGCATTATCGGCCGAGTAAGTATATAGAGTCTGATTTTGAACTCTCAAAAGATTATACCCGTTTTAAGTTTGAAACAGCCAACTTAAAAGGCAAATACTTATATAAAGTTTATTTCAGGCTGGTACCTGTGAATTCGCCAGAAAAAAATTTTTCTGACTTATCAGCGACAGATGATCTATCTCTGGAAAATAAAAGCCTTTACATTGAATGGGATACGATTAAAAAGGAAAAACGCCAGGGTTTTCAGGTTGCTCGAATTGATGAAATACCTTCACAAGGAGGCGAGAAAGACGATTTATTTTTGATAGAAAAAGAGCCTGTATTTAAAAAAGTGGCAACTGGACTTCCTAGGCGGAAAATGGAGTTTGAAAATTTTTTTGATGCGACTAAAAAGCCAGTTCTTAAAGTGCCTCATCTGACTCTCAATTATAGACGAGAATACGAAATTGCCTGCAATAAAAAATACCGGGTGGAGTATCAAATTTGGGGTAAAGACAGTATCGGTGCAACAGAGGAAAAAGTTTATGATTCAAGGGTGGGGCAACGGCGTGTTTCTAACTCTTTGGAATCTGTTCATTCTCAATCGCTATTACCGGTCGGTAGTCCTTTGGATGAAAAATCAGACTCAAGTGCCGTATTGAAAGCAGGCGAAGCTACACCTTTGGTTTCGCAATCTTTTTTAAATTCCAACTCGGTTGCATTTAAGAAGCAAACTTCTTTGGCTAGTGGGATGCTACAACCACGTCGATAAAAGTGTTTTTTGATAGGGTGGGTGGTACGGCGTTTTTTGTCGTCGTCATTCCAATTCCACCCTACAAATTTTCAAATCAACACTAAGAAGCAATCGGTCGGTCTTTTACCCAAAACAGTAGCAATGTTGCAACTAAGAGATAAAGCGGCAGTACGGATAACGCAACATGATAATTATGCAATGAAAAGTAACGCACACCATTTACCATTGTCCCTTCCCAGCCTAAATCTAATAATTTTCCGATACCGGGTTCGCTAATAGCGTTTAAAATGGGATCGCTCATATTGATCATCGCAATCACTGTTGCGGTCAATGCTGCTTTATTAAGTTCTTTGCCAATCGCAAAAATTAACATAAAAGCACCCAAAAAGAAGCCAAAAGAAAATAAGAGAGCGCTCAGTAACCACAAAGGAAGCGGGTGCACATACAGAATTATTAACATGGCAATGAGAGCAATAAAAGTGCAAGTCAGTAGCACGAGACGTCTATTTCCTAATCGATCAGAAATAAATCCTATTACTGGACTGCCAATGCCGAGGCCAATAAATATTAATGATATGAGTGAAGCGGTTTGCGTTTTACTTAGCTGATACGCTTCTGCAATAAACGGATTTCCCCACAAGCCGCCAAAAAGAGTGATCGGGGTAAAAGCTAATCCACTGTAACCTGTCAGCAACCAATTTTGTTTGCTTTTAAACACTTCTAAAATTTCGCGAAAAGAAATAGGGGTTGGCTGAATTTTATTGAGCATAGCAGGCTTATCACGCACCAGGAGTGCAAATAAAAAAGCCAGAAAACAACCAAAAATCCCTGTGCCCAATAAGCTCATACGCCAGCCGGATTGTGTCACCATCCAAGCTAAAGGCGCCTGGCCAAATACGGCGCCTGCCATCGCTGCCGTAGCGAGTAAGCCCCCTACCAGTGCATATTGTCTAGGCGGAAACCACATGGCAGCCAGTTTCAAATAAGCTACGGTTGCAAATGCAACACCAATTCCCATTAATCCTCGGGATAAACAAGCAATTGTCGTGGTATCGGCTTGTGAAAAGAGTAAAGCACCTACGCCACAACCCAGAATCGCTGTTGCGGTTAACCAGCGCGCACTATATTTATCTAATAAAATACCCACGATGAGCTGTGTGAAAATAGATGTGTAATAAAAGGTTGCTGCTAAGTTTCCAAGACCTGCGCCCGTCAACTTGAATTCTTGCATGAGCTGATCGGTAATGATGCTGGGATAAATTTGTAATACATATTTATAAAAAAGAAACAGGGCGCATAAACTGATAACGATGATGGGATAAAATCGTTTCATAGAAGAGGTTATATTCATTATTATTCTGTCCTAGTTAGGGATTAAGTGTGGAAGTATGTGCTTCGTGTTAGGACAATCAGCCTGTCCTAGTGTCACGATGCGACCATTAAGACAGGCGAATAACGCTAATCACAAGAGCAAGGAGATTGGCAATAGAGGAGGAAATAAAACAAGTCGTTGTTTTAGCTCGATGAATGTTAAATTTTTTCGGGTTGCTGATTGATCTCATTAAACACACTCTGTCATTATTTTTACACCACGCATGAATAGCATTATAAAAACAGATTACAGCTCTTGACAACAAGAAGTTTTTGGCTTTTTGCTAAAAAACTTGTGCACAGTCTAAAAATGTTTCTTTATTTACTCTTAAAAAGTGGCTGATTTTAGCGCCAGCTTGACTAAAATTTCGTAACTAATTGATTTAAAATGTTTATTTACTTATGTCCAAATCGTGAGCTTTTTGCTAACACGCTTGATTTACCAGTGCTTATACTAGTTCTCTATAGGTTAATAACAGAGTTATCCACAGAATTTGTGGATAACTTGAAGATGCTTATATCATTTTGGACTTCACCCTTGAGCATAAATTCTTATGATCGGGAAAATATCAAACTGCAGCATGGCCTGGTGGATTACGATGCAAAAAACGCATCTAATCCACCCTACGTTCTTTAAATGGGTAAACCAACTCTGTTATTTCCATCCCCTCAAAAAACTGATTATACTCAGCAGTCAGTTACAACTAAGGAGTGGATATGGCTGTGTTGGATTGCATGATTCTTTTGGTCACCGTGTTGGGATTAGCCTGTGTCCAAGCCCCTGTTATTGTATGGACAGTCAGTATTGGTCTGGTTTTAGTTTTGTTAACAGTTTTCGGCAGCGTGGGTTGGCTTGCCTTAAGTATTTTTTGGTTGTTGTATTTGTTTGCTGCGCTCTTCGCCAATTTAAAAAAAACCCGCCAAACATATTTTACGAAACGATTCATTCAGTCTCTGCAAAAACGCATGCCGCCTATCAGCCACACAGAACGTGAAGCGATTGAGGCAGGGGACGTGTGGTGGGAAAAAGATTTATTTTGCGGTCGCCCTGATTGGAAAAAGTTGTTAAAAATTCCCCAACCGAAATTAACGCCTGAAGAACAAAACTTTCTTGATCAACAAGTCGAAACCTTATGTGGCATGTTAAACGATTGGGAAATCGTCAATAACGAAAAAGATATGCCTCTTGGTGTTTGGAATTATCTCAAACAAGAAAAATTTTTCGGGATGATTATTCCGAAAGAATATGGCGGTCGTGCTTTTTCAGCCTTTGCTCATTCTACTATCGTCATGAAAATTGCTTCACGCAGTTTAAGTGCGGCAGTAAATACCATGGTTCCTAATTCATTGGGCCCTGCTGAATTATTGTTGCATTACGGTACAAAAGAACAAAAAGACCATTATTTGCCGCGGTTAGCGCGCGGTGAAGACATTCCTTGTTTTGCATTAACAGCGCCTGAGGCAGGCAGTGATGCAGGTGCAATTACCGATTCCGGGGTGATTTGTTATGGATCGCATGAAGGGAACGAAGTATTAGGCATTCGATTAAATTGGAATAAACGCTATATTACCCTGGCACCCGTGGCAACAGTGTTGGGTTTAGCTTTCCGCTTATATGATCCCGATCATTTATTAGGTAAAGAAACGGAATTAGGAATCACCCTCTGTTTAGTTCCGACCGCGTATTCCGGTGTGGAAATCGGCCATCGCCATTTACCGTTACATATGGCATTCATGAATGGGCCCACGCGAGGTCACGATGTGTTTGTCCCCTTAGATGCGATCATTGGTGGTGTGGCCATGATTGGACAAGGTTGGCGCATGTTGATGGAATGTCTCTCGATGGGCCGCGGCATTTCACTGCCCGCATTAAGCACAGCGTGTGGCAAATTATCTTATCGTTCTGCTGGGGCTTATGCGCGTTTACGCAAACAATTCAATACATCCATTGCCAATTTTGAAGGTGTGGAAGAAGCGTTAGGCAATATTGCGGGCATGACCTATATGCTAGAAGCCAATCGCATCATGACCACAGGCGCGATCGATTTAAAATTAAAACCGGCTATTGCTACAGCCATTGCCAAATATAATATGACGGAAATGGCGCGTAGCGTTATTTCGCATGCGATGGATGTGCAAGCAGGCCATGGCATTCAAGTCGGACCGCGTAATCTATTAGCGCATCCTTATATTGCTATCCCTATTTGTATTACAGTCGAAGGGGCTAATATTTTAACGCGCAATTTAATTATTTTTGGTCAAGGTGCAATTCGTTGTCATCCCTATATTTTGTCAGAAATTGAATTACTTACTGAAAAAGAATCGCCGCAGAGAACAGATAAATTAGACAAATTATTAATGTCACATATCGGTTATGCAATCAGTAATTTTGCGCGTAGCTTGTGTTTGGGTTTAATGGGGGGGAAATTTATTTTTTCACCGGTGCGAGGGCCTGCTTCTCCTTATTATCGCCAGCTCACCCGCATGAGTGCGGCATTGGCTTTGTTGGCTGATTTAAGTATGTTAATTTTGGGCGGTAATCTCAAGCGCAAAGAGCGCACTTCAGCGCGATTAGGTGATATCTTAAGCCAACTCTATCTTGCGTCCGGTGTTTTGAAATATTTTAATGATCAGGGGCAACCGGCATCGGATGTGGATTATGTCAAATGGTGTGCCGAAAAATGTTTATTTGATATTCAACATGCGATCGATGAGTTATTAAATAACTTTCCCAATCGTATATTGGGCAAGATTTTGCGCGGAGTTATTTTCCCCTATGGCACGGCTTATCGTAAACCGCGCGATACGCTCTATCATAAAATTGTAAGTTCCATGCTTGCGCCCTCTGATTTCCGTGATCGTTTGACGCAACATTTTTATGTATCGAAATTGCCGGATGATCCTGCGTGTCGGATGGAAGCGGCATTGGCTATGAGCGTCCAAACCGAGGCGAGTTGGAAGAAATTTCAAAATGCATTGCGAAATGGTACAGTACCGCATCAAGGCACACTGGAAGATCGCTTGCAAAGTGCTGTTAAAAGTGGTGTATTAAATCTCGATGAATTCCAAGCATTACAAACGTTCAATGCATTAACGAAAGAAGTTATTAAAGTTAATGAATTTTCATTTGATCTCAATACCGTATTAAATTAACCTCGGTTAAATCGAGAAATATTGTAGGGGCACGCCGTGCCGTGCCCGAGACTTTGAGGAACGCCGCAGGGCACGGCACGCCGTGCCCCTACATGACAGATTCTTACTTTCGTTAATTAAGGACAGCAGATGGATACAAGAAGTCATACGAAACGCGATGTGTACGTTGTGGATGGTCTGCGTACACCATTTTTAAAAGCCAAAGGAAAACCAGGGCCATTTTCTGCTTCTGATTTGGCCGTGAACGCGGGTAGAGAATTACTTGCCAGACAGCCTTTTGCGCCGAGTGAATTGGGCGAAGTGGTATTAGGTTGCATGATGCCCAGTCCCGATGAAGCCAATATCGCTCGTCTGGTTGCATTACGATTAGGTTGTGGAAAATCTGTCCCCGCTTGGACCGTGCAACGCAATTGTGCGTCGGGTATGCAAGCGTTAGATAGTGCGATTAAAGACATCGCCACTGGCCGACATGATTTAGTGTTAGCAGGCGGTACGGAAGCCATGAGTCGCGCACCTCTTTTATTCAATAATAAAATGGTCAATTGGCTTTCCGGATTATGGGCGGCTAAAACACCCACCGCAAAATTACAACAATTCACGCATTTTAGACCCGGTTTTTTAGCACCGGTTATCGCATTATTGCGCGGCTTAACCGATCCCGTTGTCAATTTATCCATGGGACAAACCGCAGAAAACGTAGCTTACCGTTTTAATATCACACGCGAAGAAATGGATGAATTTGCATTAACCAGTCATCAACGCGCAGCCACTGCACAAGAAAATAATTATTTTTCGGATGTAACTCCTGCCTTTGGTTACAACGGCGATTACGCGGTTTCCGATGATGGAGTTCGTCGTGATACATCGATGGAAAAATTAGCCAGTTTAAAACCGATTTTTGATAAAAAATTTGGGAACGTGACAGCCGGTAATAGTTCACAAGTGACAGATGGTGCTGCGCTATTGTTGCTAGCGAGTAAAGACGCCGTCAAAAAATATAAATTACCGGTACTCGCGCGACTGGTTGATACCGAATGGGCCGGTTTAGATCCCGCTGAAATGGGATTAGGTCCGATCTACGCATCCACTTCTTTATTGAAACGTTATAATTTGCGCATGGATGAAATTGATTTTTGGGAAATCAACGAAGCTTTTGCGGCGCAAGTCTTAGGTTGTCTTGCTGCGTGGGAAGATGAGCAATATTGTCGCGAGTTTTTAGGGTTAAGTGGTGCGTTTGGGAAATTAGATAAAGAACGCTTAAATATTGACGGTGGCGCGATCGCATTAGGTCATCCCGTTGGCGCAAGTGGGGCCAGAATTGTATTGCGTTTAATCGATGTCTTAAAAAGACAAAATGCCAAACGAGGTGTCGCAACACTTTGTATTGGCGGCGGGCAGGGCGGCGCGATGTTAATTGAAAATGTTTCTGCAGTAGGAGCATAAACCCATGCAAACATATAAACACTGGCGATTAGAAAAAGACAACGATCAAATTCTTTGGTTATATTTTGATAAACAACATGCTTCTGTCAACACCATGGACCGTGATGTGATGGAAGAATTATCCGAGGCGATAGACAGTATCGCAAATAATGCAGATTACAAAGGTGTGATCATTGCATCTGCCAAGAAAAATGGTTTTATTGCGGGTGCGGATATTGCGCAGTTCACTCAGTTTACCGATATTGACGAAGCAATTCATTTGTTGAAGCGCGGTCAAACTATTTTTGACAGGCTCGAAAATTTAAAAATTCCCACTGTCGCGATGATCGATGGTTTTTGTTTGGGCGGCGGAATGGAATTGGCTTTAGCCTGTCATTACCGAGTCGTGGAAGACGGTGCAAAAACGCGTCTGGGCTTGCCTGAAGTGAAATTAGGCATTCATCCCGGTTGGGGCGGTACAGTGCGTATGCCGCGTTTGGTCGGTGCTTTGCAAGGTTTAAATATGGTCTTGTCTGGTCACACCATTAGTGGGAAAGCGGCCGCTAAAATCGGCGTTGCCGATGTTGCCGTACCCAGACGTCATTTAGTCAAAGCAGCGAAATCCTATATTTTGCAAAAATCTACCCGTCATCAACCGACTTGGTGGCAAAAGTTAACCAATGCTAAACCTGCACGCGTATTACTCGCGGCTTTATTGCGAAAAAAATTGCGTGCTAAAATTAATCCCCTCCATTATCCCGCTCCTTTTGATGCATTAAACAATTGGGAAAGCGTGGGTGTGCAAGGTAATGCACCCATGGATAAAGAAGCTCGTAGTTGTGGTAAATTATTTTTTAGCGATACTTGCCAAAATTTAGTCCGCGTTTTTTTCTTGCAAGAAAGATTGAAAGGCCAAGCAAAAGAAGTTCGCTTTAATCCTGAGCACGTGCATGTGATTGGTGCGGGCACCATGGGCGGTGATATAGCGGCTTGGTGTGCCTTGCAAGGATTGCGCGTCACATTACAAGATCGTGAGGCGAAATATATTGCACCTGCGATTAAACGCGCTTATCAATTATTCAAAGAAAAATTGAAAGAACCTAACTTGATTCAACAAGCGATGGATCGTTTAACGCCGGATGTGCAAGGTTATGGTATACCGAAAGCAGATATTATTATCGAGGCTATTTATGAAGATTTAGCGGCAAAACAAGCTTTATTTAAAGCATTGGAAATGCAGGCTAAGCCACACGCAATTTTGGCAACGAATACCTCGAGTATTCCCTTGGATGACATTAATAGTGCATTACAAACCCCGGCTAGATTAGTCGGTATTCATTATTTTAATCCAGTGGCAAAAATGCAATTGGTTGAAGTTGTCAAAGGGAGTATGACGGATCTTTCTGTTATCGATAAAGCCACCAGTTTTGTGCGCCGCATTGACCGTTTACCTTTGCAAGTCAAAAGCAGTCCAGGCTTTTTAGTGAACCGAATTTTGATGCCTTATTTGCTTGAAGCTGTCACGATGCTGGATGAAGGTATTCCCGCTGCAGTCATTGATCAAGCGATGGTGGATTTTGGTATGCCGATGGGCCCTGTTGCATTGGCTGATGCAGTGGGTCTCGATGTGTGTTTATCTGTCGCGAAATATTTAAGCAAATATTTTAACAGCAAAATTCCGCCCCGTCTGATTCAGCTCGTTGAACAAGGTAAATTAGGCCGTAAATCGGGTGAAGGTTTTTATCAATATAAAAAAGGTAAACAAATTAAATCACCGGATACCGCATCTGAAAAATCATTGGATGAAATTGCTGATCGCTTAGTATTGCGTATGTTAGACGAAGCGTTTGCTTGTCTGCGTGAAGGTGTGGTGACAGATGGTGATTTGCTTGATGCGGGCATGATTTTTGGCACGGGGTTTGCACCGTTCCGTGGCGGTCCGATTCATTATGCAAAAACAAAAGGTATCAATGATTTATTTCAGCAATATGTGAGACAACGCCAACAACGTGGCGAAAAAATAGAGTCTCTACATAATTGGGACGTGAATGTGGAAGCGATGTAATCTTTAAATTCGGGTGGGCATGCTGCGCTTTGCCCACCCTGAATATCAGTAACACACATCCCCCATTTCCAAAAAATAAATAAAACGGAGACTTCATGGCGAAGCAATTTAATTTTCAACGTGTATTTCTATCCCTAACAACCGCCAGCATCCTCGTATCTTCGACGCCAGTCATGGCAGCTGCTTTCCAATTGTGGGAACAAGATGGTGCCAGTATTGGTAATTATCACGCAGGGCGTGCAGCGGAAGCACCGGATGCCAGTACAGCTTATTACAATCCAGCCGGTTTGATTCGTATTCCAAATCAGCAAGTGGTGTTCGGTTTAGATCCTATTCTGACTGATTTTAAATTTCGTGGCACGGTGGGTGTTGCAACGCAAGGGTTAGGAACGATCGGCCCTCAACCGGTGGTGGCGCAAGGCGGAAATTTTAGTCTCTTACCTAATTTAAATTATGCAGCGCCATTGAGTGATCACGTTGTTTTTGGCTTGAGCGTTGTTTCTCCCTTTGGTTTGAAAACAGATTATGGCAGTAACACCTTTGCACGGTACGCCGCCACACTGACATCGTTGCAAGTGATTGATCTGTCTCCTTCGTTAGGTATTGCCATTAACGATAAATTTTCAATTGGTTTTGGTGCGGATATCGAACATGTGAGAGGGGAGTTTGATTTGGTCGCGGGTAACCCACTGTTAAATTCTATTTTCGATAATAATATGGATACGACATCTGAGAATGTTGGCACAAGTTATGGTTATGGCTATCATTTGGGTGCTTTATATCAATTCAATCCAGGAACACGCGTCGGTTTGAGTTATCACTCAAAAATTACCCATCATTTGGAAGGCAATAGCAAATTTTTCGGGCCGCTTGCCAATGATTTTGTCGGGGGATTGCAAGAGTCAACTCATCTTAGAACCAATGCGACATTGCCTGCGACAACGACCCTCACGTTGTTTCACACATTGAATCCTACATGGGATGTCATGGGTACCGTTGCTTACACACAATGGAGCGAATTTTCGGAATTGGTTTTACAAAATGTGGCAGGTCTTAATAATGCCGCGAGCACCAATTCATTGATTGTGACCATACCTGAGCATTATCGTAATACATGGAATTATTCAGTCGGCGCAAATTATCATGTCAATGAGCAATGGATGTTAAAAGGCGGTGTGGGTTTTGATGAAACACCCTCTAATAATACGTATCGCAATTTACAATTACCGGATAGTGATCGCATTGCGATTGCTATAGGCACGCATTATCAAGCTAATAAAACGTGGGGATTTGATGCGGGTTGGACCCATTTATTCGGCATGAATACGCGCATTCGTAATTTATCTCAAATCATTGGTGATCAAACATCCGTGACGAATGGTTCCATCCAAACGAGTGCTGATGTATTTGGATTCCAAGTGAAATGGGACATTGCATAATAATGTCAGCACAAAGCAAGATGTCGGGTGGTTTAAGCGCGCTTTTTACATCGTAAACCACCACTAACCCCGAGTAAAAAACGTAGGGTGGCACGATGCGTTTTTTGCATCGTAATCCACCAAACAATGATGCAATTTAATTATAGCTTGGTGGGTTACGGCAACTATTAACCCCGAGTAATCTATGATTCTAGCTCAAGAAATATTACGTACTGTTTTTGGTTACAATGATTTTCGCGGCAAACAAGCCGAAATCATTAACGAAGTGATTTCCGGCAGTGATGCGCTCGTCCTCATGCCAACAGGTGGAGGCAAATCTCTTTGTTATCAAATCCCAGCCATCGCGCGCGCTGGGACAGCTATTGTGGTGTCGCCTTTAATCGCGCTGATGCAAGATCAAGTTGCGGCTTTGTTACAGCTGGGTGTGAAAGCGGCTTTTTTGAATTCCAGTTTAGATGCAAAATCTGCCTGGCAAATCGAACAAAATTTTTTACAAGGCAAACTTGATTTACTTTATGTAGCACCTGAACGATTATTAACGCCGCGTTTTTTGCAATTGCTAACTGAGGTAAAAGTGGCTTTATTTGCAATTGATGAGGCGCACTGTGTTTCACAATGGGGGCATGATTTCCGACCTGAATATGTCGGACTTTCTATTTTACACGAGCGTTTTCCTGACGTACCCCGCATCGCATTAACAGCAACCGCCGATGATCCCACACGCCAAGAAATTATTGAGCGGCTCAATTTGCATCAAGCTAAACAATTTATTTCGAGTTTCGACCGGCCTAATATTTTTTATCGCGTGGTGCAAAAGCACAGCGCTCGTGAACAGTTATTGCATTTTCTGACTACCGAACACTCGGGCGATGCAGGAATTGTTTATTGCTTATCACGTAAAAAAGTCGAAGAAACCGCTGCCTGGTTAGTTGAAAAAGGAATGCGTGCATTGCCTTATCATGCGGGGCTGAGTAATACAGTGCGACAAAAAAATCAAGAACACTTTATTCGCGAAGAAGGTTGCATTATGGTGGCAACTGTTGCATTCGGCATGGGCATTGATAAGCCGAATGTGCGTTTTGTTGCGCATTTAGATTTACCGAAAAGCATGGAAGGCTATTACCAAGAAACAGGACGGGCTGGACGCGATGGCTTGCCTGCTAATGCATGGCTTGCTTATGGTTTAGGTGATGTGATCACCATTCGCCAAATGTTAAGTCAATCAGAAGCTGAGGAACAATATAAGCGCCTCGAAAGACACAAATTAGATGCCTTATTAGGTTTTTGTGAAACCACACTGTGCCGTCGTCAAGTGTTGTTAAATTATTTTTCGGAAATTTATCAAGAGCCTTGTCAGAAGTGTGATAATTGTTCACAACCGGTTGCAACTTGGGATGGAAAAATTGCTGCACAAATGGCGTTATCTTGCGTGTACCGTACAGGTCAGCGTTTTGGTGTAAAACATTTGGTCGATGTGTTATTGGGAAAAACGACGCCGCAAGTGGAACGTTTTCGTCACGATACTGTTTCAACATTTGGCATTGGTCAAGCGTATACCTCTCAACAATGGCAAAGCATTTATCGCCAATTAGTCGCCGCAAATTTGTTAACCGTCGATATGAGCATTTATGGTAGTTTAAAGTTAACTAAAAAAAGCGTGCCGATTTTGCGTGGCGAAGAAACCATTGCATTTCGTCACGATCCTGAGCGAAAAAATAAAAAATCCCTGAAACAAAAAACGGAAATTTCGGGTGTTATACCGAATGATGTGTTGTGGCAAACTTTAAAAAGCAGACGCATGGAATTAGCGCAAGCGCAAGGCGTCCCGCCCTATATTATTTTTCATGATAGTACGTTAATGGAAGTTCATCAAAAAAAACCACGCACCCTAGAAGATTTTGCCATGATTTCTGGCGTGGGTGAGCGAAAATTGCAGCGCTACGGGGAAGCGTTTATCCAAGTTATAGAACAATGTTGTTAAACACTGTTATCCTCTTTTTACCGTCATCCCCGAATGCTTTTGTCGGGGATCTGTTTACTAGTGAGGAGATCCCCGACAAAAGCATTCGGGGATGACGGTAAAAGGAGGATGACGATAAAGCGGAAAAGACGATAAAGCAGGGATGACGTCCGACCTAAATTTTATTTATCGTAACGGTTGAACCTGATATATCAATGGAATAGTTAGAATCCAGTATAATTTTCTTCGTGATTTTCAATGTAGCTACATCAATTTGTAAATGAGCAATAGGTTTCACACCGCTAGCATCGCAATTTTTGGTTGGGTACATATCTGCTTCACAAAAACCTGTCGTGGCTTGGCAGATGGTCTTCACCTCAGCAGGTGATGTATAACTTACTCCACCGGGCGCCGTGAATTTATTAAACATACCCATAGGCCCACCACCGAAAGAACAGTAATGATTTTTGCTGGACGTTATTTTAACGGTAGAATAGTCTTTGGTGTGGTTATAGGTCACTAAATCGGCGTTCGCTATAGCAGGCAAGATCAAAGCAGTAAGTGCTGATCCTATTAAAAATTTTTTTAGTAGCATAAGTATCTCCTTGTTATGTAAGATGAAATTACTATAGGTGTAAATAGACAAAAACACAATGCCCCGGATTTTTTAAATTGATAGAGGTGTTTTATGGTTAAAAAAATCAACGAACTGCCACAAGAGTATCGAGCAACTCATCGTTGGCGGGGACTGAAGGAATGGGCTTTTAGAATAGTGACTTTAGGGCTCGGTTCATTCGCTTTAAAAACGTCTGTGGTGAGAGAAGGGCAGCTAGGGTTGCGTTGTGACAGCCAAGGTAAAATGACTATATTACCCCCAGGTCGATACCATAAATTTCCTTGGGAAACGTATCCAGTAAAGCCGACGGATATCATATCCAATGTAAGAGAGACTCGTTTTAAACCTTATAAAATTCTTATTGTGGAACCTGGCCGTGTAGCTGGAATCTATCAAAATGAAGAGCTGATAACTTATCCAGCAGGCCGTTATGTATTAGAAGCTTCGGAGGAGTTGTGCCGAACAGTGGAACTTCACGAAAAAACACAATCCTTAGATGAGTTTTCCGTTTTAACAAGCGATAACACGAAATTAACAATCAATCCCACTAAGGTATGTTATCAAATAACAAATCCGTCAAAGGCGATGATTAAAGATATTCATAGAACAGTGGCAAGTAAGATTGAATTGAGCATTTCAGAGATTGTTAAAAAGATTTCACTAAACGTTTTTCTTCCTTGTGCTGAAGACAAACATCAACAAGGTGAATCCCCTGGAGTAGTCTCTATTAGCGATATATTACATAATGCGGTGAGTAAAGAGCTCTATAAAATAGGAATACAACTATATAGTATCAACTTAACCTGGTCTGTCGATGACAAGTATAGGCTAGTGAGGACGCAACAAAATACGGTAAGAAGAAAGATTTCAGCAGAAGGCCAGCTTGCTGCCATGAAAATATTAGCGGATGGAATGAGAGATGATGCGCTTACTCAAGGAATTTATACGGCGCAAAAAAGCTCTCAGGCGTTTTTTCAAAATTCAAGTGCTGTTTCAGCGCCCACTTCTATTCCAACTGTTCCGGCAAAACTAGCAAGAAGATAAAGTAGGGCACGAATTCAAATGCGAAGTGCAACACGATAAAAAAGAGCGGTCAAATG
>CAZTDR010000056.1:0-17121 GCA_964612855.1 uncultured Coxiellaceae bacterium | reverse complement strand
ACAAGTAAGGTAGCTTATTTGTGATTAAAGTGCCCCCTTAGTTGGGGTAGAGCCGTTAACAGAAACCAATCCGAATTTAGTCAACTTTTAGTTAAAATCTAGTTTTATAAAATCCTCAATAAGCCTCATAATTCAAAGTAACAATTCAATAATTATCTTCTTATATGGCACAATGGAATCTTTGGAATTTTTGAGCCCCTAAATATTGGAGCCTAGTTATTAATTTAGCTGATCAGATTAAGGAATAAGATGAGTCATCGGGTGATTGAGCTGCATAGTATAATGCCGATTATTAATATCCCGTCTGTGTTAGATAGAGGCGTTTTATCAAACGAAGAAGCAGCAAAATTAGATCATGCATCAATAGCAATGCAAAGCGTTCAGGATAAGCGTGATAATGTACAGATTCCAAAAGGTCTTAAATTGCATCAATATGCTAATTTATACTTTCATGCTCGAAATCCGATGCTGTATAAACGGAAAGCTGAAGCAAGTAATCTTTGTATATTGCGTATCTCAGTAGATGTAATGAAAATTGATGGAGTGGTAATTACAGATCAAAATGCGTCTCGCGACTATGTTCGTTTTTATAGTCCCCAACAGCTTCAGCAAATTAACTTTGATATGGTTTTTGCAGAAGACTGGAATGACAAAGATCAAATTAGCTATTGGCGGAAAAAGGCAGCAAAGTGTGCTGAGGTTCTGGTTCCTAAGTGTGTTCCACCAGATTTAATTTTTGGAGCTTATGTGTGTGGCGAGCAGACCAAGAGCGCAATTAGTGGTTATAGATTTAGTGATAATATTATAATCAACCCCCATATGTTTTTCTTATGAGGTTAAAATGATTCGAATTTTAATAGGCGATATTCTGCAAAGTAATGCACAAGCAATTGTGAATACAATTAATTGTGTTGGGGTCATGGGTAAAGGTATTGCTGCAGAGTTTAAAGCTAAATTCCCTGCTATGTATAAAGATTATAAATCGCGTTGCGACGCTAAGCAGGTGCGCTTAGGTGAGCCCTATTTATTTATTGAGTCAGGTGTTTCAATTATAAATTTTCCTACAAAGAATCACTGGAGATCACCTTCTAATTTAGATGATATTATTAGCGGGTTAGATTATTTGATAGAGCATTTAAGTCAATGGAATATTAATTCTATAGCTATTCCACCCCTAGGCTGTGGAAATGGTGGGCTTGAATGGACGGTTGTTGGTCCGATTATTTATCAGAAGTTTTCTAAGCTTCCCGTTTCAGTTGAAATTTATGCGCCATATGGTGTGTCTCAAAACCAACTTACGCAAGAATTTTTTCAGCAGGATGTGCTTGTGGAAAAATTGAAAGGCCGCGAACAACAAAAAATAAATCCATCTTGGTTCACACTATTAGAGGTAATAAGTCAGCTTTCTCAGCAGCCTCACGCAAATGCCGTTGGCCGAACTATTTTTCAGAAAATTGCATATATTCTTACAGAGCAGGGAGTTGATACTGGCTTTCAATTTGCTCAAGCAAGTTATGGGCCATTTTCTTCTGATATGATGAGCGCTTTAAAGGTATTTACTAATACAAATCTAATTAAAGAGCAAATGCTAGGCAAAATGATGGCTATCAGCGTGGGCTCTAATTATTTAGAATTCAAAAATAAATATCAAAGTGTTTTAGATAAATATGCTAAGCAAATAGAAAAAACCGTAGATTTATTTTCGAGAATAAAGAATACCCAGCAGGCCGAAGAAGTAACCACAGTGCTTTTTTCAGCACGAAAACTTAAAAAAGAAAAATCTGCAATATCAGAGCAAGAGCTTTATGATTTTATAATAAAGTGGAAAAAAAATTGGAACACTGAAGATAAGCATAAAACAATTGCTAAAACCATTCGCAATTTAGAGATGCTAGGGTGGGTTCGTCTGCAATACAGTGAGTCCATGTTTGTTGAGCAATAAATTAAATCGTAAGCGATCTACCAACTCCATCCTTGTCTAATTAACACTAGTGTCATACTCTTTCGACATATTCCACGACAATAATTTTTCATAATCTTCGGCCGTCTTACAGCGAGGAATGCTCTTTAATAATTTAACATAGTAACGATAAGGGTCATGGCCGTGTAATTTGGCAGTCCTGATAAAACTGAGGTGCATACATAATGCATTAGCGCCATCAACAGATGATGCAAATAGGAAGTTCTTGCGAGCAATGACAAATGGCTTAATTTGCTGCTCGGTAAGATTGTTGTCTATTTCAAGACGCCCGTCTTCTAGGAAGCGTGTAAGACCAGGCCACAAATTAAAAAGGAAACGGTGTCAAGTAACCTCATTTAGTATTTTTTAAATAGGAATGTACAATGAGGTTACTTGACACCAATTTGACACCAATTTTTTTATGCGACAGATTTTAACAAATGATGGCAATTTTCAATAGAACCGGTTATTGCTAGGTAAGCTCGTAATTTCTGGCAGTTTATGAAAATAAAAGGAGGTATATAATTGCGTTTTATTAAAGTTATTAATTAATAATATGAAGAATGTTAAAAATAGGAAAATATACAAAATAGCAGGGTGCCTTCTTACTTCTGGTGTTGCTTCATTAGGAACTATACCGTACGGTTATTTTTTTGCTGGATTTTTAATAAAAATATCTCCTGTGTTTGCATTTGTTTCTGGTATTTTATTTGCCGCGACAGCAGCTATTGCAAACATAGCTTTAGGTACCTATTCATTATTAAGTTTCAGATTTCATCAAAAAAATATTCCCATTTTTTATTTATTATGTATCAGTTTTATTAGTGCAATATCTGCTGGGTGCATGAATTTTTTTGCTTATGCAAAAATGTTGCCTCTCATTATTAATAGCATTATGACGGCTGCAGTAATTATAACCAATGCGGCAATTGCAAGTGTTGCCTTGTATAATACCGTTATCAATTTGCATCAAAATAAAAACTGCAATATCAATACACTGTATTTTTTAATGAGATGGACCGGTTTTACGATAGGGGTATTAACAAGTTTCACTGCTTATGTAGCATCGGCTCATGGGATAAGTCAGCTTTTAACCAATTACATTCAATCAGCCGTTGCAAATCATATCGCATTTTTTATTAGCATTATTATATGGTTACCTGCAGCTGCCTTATTTGGCAATTCTGTTCAGTTATGTTTTGAATCGCTATTTTTCTGGATAAAAAAATTTCCTAAAAATATTGTTTTGTTAAATAAAAATAAGCTTATAATTTTATTATTCTCTTTACTTTCTTCGTCATCATTTACCCAGATAACAATTACTTTTTTTGATGTTAAAATGAACATTCCCTATTTTTTAAAAACAGGAAGCGTGCAATTTTTTATTCATTACTTCATTATTCCTTTTAGCATGCTATCTTCCTGTTTTGTGAATTATCTTGCATTAACAAGGGTAATAGAAATATGGAATAGCCGTAAACATCGGTGAAGTTCAATATGCTGCCTAACTTGGACTCAGTTTTAAGCACTATTATCTATAGTTAGGCGTGCAAACGCAAAAATGCTATTGTTTTATGTAAAGACGCTTTGTGTCATGCACAGAAAAAGAATGAAATTTTGAACTTACCTGAGGAATGCCTCGGTCAACCCACCTGCTTCGATTATATCTTAATTAAGCTAAAATAATTGGTAAGTTTAATTATAGGGTGTGTTATAGGGCGATTTATCTCGTGATTATCGACCTTTATTATTTTTGGATGGTGAAATGTAGAGGGACGCAGTGTCAATATTAATATTAGCTACTTCTAATTGAGTTAGCTCACTGCAGCGCGCACCCGTAAAAAGTGCTGCTTTTATCGTGCAGCATTGGTGGGTAAAGCGTAGCGTGCCCACCAGTCTGCTTACCAATGCCAACCTAATGCCCAGAATATTAGCCGCTAATCTACTCAATAATGCTTCTTTATAAATCGACATTATCTCAGGGCTCTGGTGGCATGCTGCGCTTTGCCCACCCTACATTATCTAGGAATGTTCCGGGATTCGTGGTTCTATTACCTTATTCCTCTCCGATTGTTAACTGAGGCACTATTTGTTATTTCTTGTTCGATATTATTAACCTCATCTGCTAAAGCTTTAAGAGCGGCAATTTGTTGGGAAGATGCTCCCCCTTGTTGGGCGCGTAATTGAAACAATATTTCATTTGCAGCACGTTCATGAGGCGAGCCTTGTGCGCCAGCTTTGGGCATTTTCGATTGCACTTTATAAACAATGGCATTGAGTATGGCAAATTGTTCGGTCATTTCACCATCAGCAAAGGTAAATTTTGTTTTTCTGGCATAAGCGGCGTACAGTTGGCTGCAAATAGGAGAGCTGCGTAAAATCGCATCGTTTGATTGCGCTTGTTGATAGAGCATGACAGTATGCGTTAAGTTAAAAAGGTCTTTGTCGCTTAATTTCTCTATCGCATCTGTGAACTGAGTTGTAGATTTTTCGCTATTGAGTGAGTTCATGGAATTTTTTAATTCATCTACCGTTAAAGATTTTTTAAAATCAATGACGAGATTTTTAGTTTTTTCTTCCGCACGTAATGCCATTAATTGTGCAATGTTATTTCTAGTATTAAGATCAAAAATCCCTTCAGGGCCGCCAGGTATTGAAAGTAATTTCACGGTGCTCTCTAGGTCTTTTTTATTAGAAATTCCTTCCGTAGTAGCAATTTCTTCGGCAAGTGTCGCCACCATTGGTTTGAAGGCGAGAGCAAAAATTGGATCTGATTTATCAAAAATTTCTTGCATGAATGGTAACCAATGATGCGAAATGGGTGGCTCGGCAGAATTTTTTTCCGAAGCAAAAATTGGATCTGATTTATCAAAAAGTATGAATGGTAACCAATGATGCGAAATAGGTGGCTCGGCAGAATTTTTTTTCGAAGAGTGAGCAGCTAATGCAGCTTTAAATGCAGCTTGTTGATGTTGTTTAAACTCTGCTTCATCCGCTGATTTAATTAACATTCCAGACAGAATAACAGAAGCATCAGAATAAATTTTTAAGTGTGCTTGCGAAGTAGCGTCTTTAAATTTATCTTCCATTGTTTTCAGTTTTACACGGCAACGTTCAATTAAATCGAGATAGCTATCACTGCTTACCGCTGATGATCTTCTATGGCGACTAAATAGTGAGGGTTTTTCAGTGCTATTACTTGTGTCCGACGATCTTCTCGCAAAAAAACGTGCTAATGCCATTACCACACCTCGTTATTAAATAATTTTTATTAACAACGATTCTACGGCGGATTTTTTTGATTGTCCATTATAAGTGTGTAGCTACCAAGTCATTCTTTTGGTCTAAATTTCTGAGTCGCGGCGTTTATAACACAAAGGATTTCTTAATATATAATCAATTTGCAGCATTGTTTGGTGGATTACGATGCAGAAAGCGCATCGTGCCATCCTACGTTTTTATATGATAATGTGCTAAGAACAATCTTCTTCATTTTATGCTTGACCCGGCAGTTTCATTCTCTATGATATATTTTAATGAGATTAAAAAGCAGAATAACCGACATGATTGAAATTATAGGTAACGTTGAAAAAAATCGCTTATATTGCGCTGGTTCCTTAACTAAGTTGCTGACAACGTATGTTTGTCTTTCACTGCTTTCTGAAAAATTTATCTTAAAAAATAGCTTGGATGATGATAATTTTTTTGAAAGAATCGCCTCGAATCAGGCAGCAAAGCAATTTTTAACGCTCTTTCAGGCTCATTTGGGCGCTGCCTTTTCATTGCATGATATTTGCAGTTATTATGCAGGATTACCTTATACGTTTGATTTGGCGCCAAGTGAGTTAATCGCTGTTGAATCAAATCATCCTTTCAAACACCATCGCATTTTAGACGAAACTGATTTTTTGGAGCGCTGTAAAACTTGCATTACACCCGTCTATGCACCTCGCTCTAAGTTTCATTACTCCGAATTGTCGATTATTTTTTTGGGTTACTTATTGGAAAAGTCTTATTCCATTACAATGGAAGAGTTATATCACACGTATATTTTTGACGCATTTAACTTAAAGAATAGTTGTTTCTCGCGTTATCGCGTGCCCAATGTTTACATACAAGATTTATCGGATCGCTATGATTATCCATCCATTGCTATTCTCGATCATGGGTTTTTTTGTTATAGCAACGGTTTTTACACGACGTTAAATGATATGAAAATCTTATTAGAGAACCTATTGGAACAACCCCTATTTCATTATATGACCGACATCACGCATGCGCGTGCAGCATCGAATCGCTTAATGAACGGTTTGACGGTGGAGCTTCGTCAATTTGAAGATGATTTAATTTATGGATATGAAGGATTATCCTTTAGCGGTTGCAATCTTTGGGCTTATTCCACCAAGCATAAAAAAGGGTATCTCACTTTTAGCAATGATGAAGAAAAAATTTATGAGGATGTGTATGGTCAGTGGGGATATCACGATTTTTCTACTGTGCCTCGCTATACACAAGAAATTTACCAGCAATTCCTTACGCGCTATAGTCCATCGACTGAGAAAAAAGCTATCTCAGAACGATTTCAAGGAGCATATCATCGAGTCAATATTAATGAAAAAACATTATTGCACACATTCAGCGTAGGTGAGAATTTCATCATTATTCGTAATCCCGATGAGATTCAGTATGATCTTGTCTATCGAAATGGAGAATATCGTGTGAAAGGCAGAGATGGCGTGCACGGTGCTCGAGTTGGATTTTATCGCGCCAAGAGTGGAAATCATTATATGTTATATGATGGAACGTTGTATAAAAAACGGTAATGATGGTTTATTTTATTAACTCTGGAAAAAGATAGTCATCCAATGCAAACGTTTGATCATGATACCAATTAGCGACATAAGTAATATAGGCGATCAATCGCTCTTGATTAGAATGGTTTGCGCCACCCCGGTGTAATAGGCGCCCATCAAAAATTATCACATCCCCCGCGGATAAAAGGGGCGCGAAAATTTTTTCTGCAGCTGGATTGACTAGGGTTTTTTGATGGCTCTTCTTAATAAATTCCGTAGGTCCATTTTCTTGGGTAATAGCTAGCAGGGGGATAAGCACAGTAAAATAATAAGGCGGCAAATTAATTTCGTGTGACTGTAAATCAATGCCAGGTGTTGTGTTTAAAAATGGGTAAACATCACGATGTAGATCAGTCGGGCCTGCTCCACTTAAAGATGGAATAGCGCCCCAATAATGGCGAAAATCAATGTGCGGCGAAAATTTTTTGATTAGCTGATGAATGGGAGCGGCTACATGAGAAAAAATGTCGGCTGTAAAGCCGCAGCGATAATCCAGCCGATTTAAGTGTCGTTCCGCAATATCAGAATATTTTTTTAACGGGCGTTTCATTTCGGAAATTTTGCGCATGACAATGTCACGAATGGCATTGATTTCGTTTTTTAATTGTTCAATATGATCGAGTGAGACTTGGTCTCGAAAAACAATAACACCGTCTTCGCGGAATGTGGTTTGATAAGACTGCATTAAATCCATTTGAATTTCTGTAGTCATGATTATGCTTCTATTTTCATGGTGCAAGTTTGGCGGTAATATCACCTTCTAAATGGATGTTAGTTGGATCAATGGATAGAATCGAAGCGCCTTCATTAAAGTTAATTTTATTTAAATCCACCCAAATAATATTCGGGGCAGTGGTCGAATTAAAGTAATAAATATTCTTAGTGACGTCAGCCACGGATACCCAGCGTGTTGCCCAAGCATCTTCTGTTTTGTTACCAGATGTGTCTACTGCGCCAAAAGGTGTCATTGCTGTGCGAATAACGGATAATACGTTGGCAATAGCATCAAGTTCATTGTTGGCTTTAGGGGATGTTTTTAAATAAGCAGCCACGCGTACAAATCGGCTTAATGGATCTGGATCACCGGGTAAAGGCAATTTTCCACCAAAACCTTGGTAACGTTTGAGATTGGCCAGTTGAATATCATAAGCAGGTTCATTGGTCATGATTTGATATTGAGCGCCATGATAGATTTTCATTTCTCCATGGATAAATTCAATGATGGCTGAATCGCCTGAGCGGTCCTCTAATGTTAAATGCAATGGCCAAGTTTTATTATGTATTTTAGTCGCGACAATCTGTAAATTTTTCATTCCCTTAAGGGCTTCGTTAACCGTTGCATAATTATCTAAAACATATTGCGCCCAGATACCGTTAGAAATGTGTGGTTTGGTTTGGTCTACAGCAGGATATTCTGTGCCAGACAAATAAAGTAAATGTGCGGCTAATCCTTTTTCATTGATACCATCTGAAGCGGTATCGGTATGAAAAGCTGTAACTACTAAATTACCGTACTTTGATTTCCAGGAAAGAGAATTTTTACCTGTATTTCCGCTGTGTTGCGTACCGCGAGGTTGAGCAATCAGCAGGGGAGTGTCCGATATATATAAATCTACCGTTCGTGCAACGACTTTATTACTACCTTTGTTATTGGCAAAAACAGTCGTGCAGCTATAACTGGGTAAAGAAGACAGAATCAATAGACTGAAAAACGAGGCGCATAAGAAATTTTTTAAAAATAATTTCATATATAAGTCCTTTTATATTCTCCCATAAGATTATTATGGGAGAGCTGAAGATTCAAGTCTAAGTTTTTCTATGACTTATCGATCTGGTCGGTGTTTTTAATGCAGTGTCTTTTGATTCTGTTGGAGTGGTGAATACACCATTTGTTAATAATCCTGAAGTGACTCCATTTGAGGTTGCGCCTCGGCGAGCATTGTCGCTGGTTGAGGTTGCACTTCGGCGAGCATTGGCGCTGAATATTGTGCTTAATGCTAAAATTACGTCGGGAGTAGATTCCTCGATGTATTGTTTTAATTTTTTTAGCATGTTGCATGCGGCATTTTCACTCGCTGCTTCTTTTGTGGAGCCTATGCCCGTTTCAATAGCACCATTACAGATTGTTTCGCATTCATATAGTAACCGCATGGATGACAATGGATTTTCGGCATCATTATCCCAATTATCAATGCGTGTTGTATAAGTGTCTTCAAGGCGCATTCCTTGGCTCCAATAAAAACTGTATTCCTTCAAAAAAGCCATCAAGGTGATTCTGGCTGTTCCAGGTTCGCACGGAAAAGGTACCTTGATTTTGAAATTATTGTTATATCGAGAATTCATCATCATTGCTTTTGCAGCGCATGCTTTGGCACCGTCTTGCGTGCTACTTTGGCCTGTGGTTTGCGTAACATGATCTTTCTCTTCCATGGTGCAAGTGGAAATATAACGATCTTTTGTTAACTTAGATGGGATAGAGAAAAACTTTGCAGCGATGTCTGCTCGCGTTGCTTTTGGATCCTGTGTCAGAGCAAGATCGATGATTCTTTCCACCCAGGATGATTTGTCATCCGTAAAATGAATGGGAGAGATGCCAAATGCAGCAAGGAAGTTTTTTATTAGAACAGATTTTTTTACTAAATTTTGTGTGATTAAAAAATCAGGTGTAAAAAGATCTAATAAGCTGATGGCTTTTTCTAATTTAGCAATGGCATTGCTCGCAGCTGCATCTTTTGCTGCTTCGCTATTTACCCCTATACCTATACCCAGCTCAATGTTTAAAAAACTAAGAGTGCAACTTAATTGATTCGGTAATTTTATATATTTTTCTTGAAGCGTATGCTGCTGATAAATACTGAAATCGTGTAAAAATTTCTGCAGATTGCGTGTGGGTGAAAGATCGTTGTTCGTAGAGGGTGGGGCGATTAAAAAATGTCTAAAATGCTCTTTTCTTAGATCTAATATGGCTTTTTTAGCGGCTTCTTCTTTGTCTAAACCAGTCCAGGACTTTTCTCCTACTGTTACAGTACAAGCCGTTGGCGTTTCTGAATAAGCGATTTCAAGTCCAAGTTTATCGCGAACATTTGCTTCTAATATGCCTACATAAAGCGATTCTGGATAAAAGAGAGCAGAAACACCAATAGCATTTAAAAGAGATTGGGCCTGATTGGAATCCGTTACGTCAATTTTTTTTAATGCAAAAAAAGGTCTATTTTTTGGTGCTTCAGATACATTAACTTTATCCACCGAAGAGGCAGTTTCCTCTTTGGTTTCATGAGCTAAAGTGTCTTTTCTTGTTGGCGCAGGCTGTTCGGTTATTTCTGCGTTAAGATTTTCGCCATTAAATGTAAACATTGGGCATTTCCTCGTAGTGAGTATTTATTATTGTGTGGATTGTAATTCTGTTTCGATTGTACTTAAGGAAGAAGTATCTAGGGATGATGTTACATCTTACCGAAATCACAATTGGTCGTAAAATGATCATTATATGTATTTTAGATAATAAAATAAATAATTACCTTTACCGAGTCTCTGTTAAAATACACAATGATGAATCATTTATACCTAATTAAAAGGAGCGTTTTCATGAAAAAAAACTTACTCGCACTCGGCTTAATGTTTGCCTGCGTTAGCTTGTCAGCTCATGCAGATTGGCGTTGTAATGTCCATAATGCCCGTGGGCAAGGATGGAGCATTCGGGGTGTTACCCATGATATTGCTGTGAATAATGCGATGCGAGTTTGTATCCGTAACTCCAGATATGCAAGAAATTGTCAGGTAACAAACTGTTATAGATATTAAGCTAATTAAAAACCCGAAGTAAAAGCAAAATAACCGCACCCACAAGTCATAAAAGCGCTTTGATGACAATAAAAAGATAAACTGTAGGGTGGATTAGATGCGTTTTTTGCATCGTAATCCACCAGATTAAAATAAAAGGCGTTTAGATTTTGGTGGATTACGGCAAAAAACGCCTAATCCACCCTACGTTTCTTTGCTCTTAAAAAAACTTGTGGGTAATGATATGCCCATGGATATATTACCCTGGTGTTTAACTTTATTTAGGTCGATATGGGCTCTGTTGTACTTCGGCTGAAGAAGAAGTCGCATTTTCCGAGGACGGTGTGGGTTTTGATTCAGTTTTGGTGTTAGATGAAGTTGTGGATGTGGCTGTATTTTCGGGTTCATTTTGGCCTTTAGTTCCACCCATGGGAAAGCCGCGGATGTGTTCTTTAGCGTGCTGCATGGCGGGGCTGGTTAGTTTGCGTAATAACAAAGCATTTTCCTCAAATGAAATAAAAAATCAACTTTACCTGCTAGTTATGGTGCCTGACAAATAAATTTTTGGGTTCTTATAATGCGTATTTTCTGCGTCTCTCCAGAATAAAGTTATCCACATTTTCTGTTGATAACTCTGTGCATTACTGGT
This sequence comes from uncultured Coxiellaceae bacterium, assembly GCA_964612855.1. Taxonomy (GTDB): domain Bacteria; phylum Pseudomonadota; class Gammaproteobacteria; order DSM-16500; family DSM-16500; genus DATIJJ01. The sequence continues at coordinate 5,879 of CAZTDR010000056.1, read as the reverse complement.
TGAACATCTCATGAAACCCTTGGTGCAGCACGTAAAACTAAAAGAGATCTATTTTTACCTACCTCCCTCAGGGTTTCCCCGAAACGCATGCTAGGGTTATTCTGAGATGCCTCAGGACTCCCCGTAATGTGGGTCGTTAAAATTTTTATTTGTTTTTTAATTATGGTTTATTTTTTTCCAGGTTAGATTTTATTTGATTGTATGTGGAATTGGGTTGATTGCAGGAGTTTTGGCCTGTGAATTATGGTGAGTCGTTGGCGGCACGCTACGCTTAGCGTGCCCACCAGAATGACATATGATATCCTTGAAATATAACTGTATGACCCTATCTTATTTTATTATTATTTGAGGTAGTTCTGCATGCGAATGGATAAATTAACCAGTAAGTTTCAAGCGGCTTTGTCCGATGCCCAATCTCTTGCATTAGGACGCGATCATGCGGTGATTGAGCCGGTCCATGTCATGAAAGTCTTGCTTGACCAAGAGGGCAGTAGTGTTCGTCCTATTTTAATCAAAGCGGGTGTGAATATCCCGGCTTTACGCTCTGAATTGGATGCTGCTATTAATCGCTTACCCCAGGTAGAGGGCACGGGGGGAGAAGTGCATGTCTCCAATGAATTAAGTCGCTTACTCAATCTCACCGACAAGCTCGCACAAAAGCGTAAAGATCAATATATTTCCAGCGAATTATTTTTGTTAGCTGCCTCAGAAGATGCGGGTGTCTTGGGCGATTTGTTGCGTAAATCTGGCGCCACGAAAGACAAAATAGGAAAAGCCATTGATGAAGAACGAGGGGGCCAAAACGTGCAAGATCCGAATGCGGAAGACCAACGGCGTGCCTTAGAAAAATATACCATCGATTTAACAACGCGTGCTGAACAAGGCAAATTGGATCCGGTGATTGGACGCGACGCAGAAATTCGTCGCACGATTCAAGTTTTATTGCGTCGCACCAAAAATAATCCCGTCTTAATTGGTGAGCCAGGGGTCGGAAAAACGGCAATTGTTGAAGGCTTAGCACAACGTATCGTGAATGGTGAAGTGCCGGAAGGTTTACAAGATAAACGATTGCTCGCATTAGATTTAGGCGCACTCATTGCTGGCGCAAAATTTCGTGGCGAATTTGAAGAACGCTTAAAAGCAGTATTAAATGATTTAGCCAAACAAGAAGGCCAAATTATTTTATTCATCGATGAATTACATACGATGGTGGGTGCTGGAAAAGCAGAAGGTGCGATGGATGCGGGCAATATGTTAAAACCCGCACTCGCGCGCGGCGAATTGCATTGTGTGGGCGCGACTACGCTGGATGAATATCGACAATATATCGAAAAAGATGCGGCATTGGAGCGACGTTTTCAACGTATTTTAGTGGAAGAACCCTCAGTACCTGACACGATTGCTATTTTGCGTGGTTTGAAAGAACGCTATGAATTGCATCATGGTGTAGAGATTACGGATTCTGCGCTCGTTTCTGCCGCGACTTTATCTCATCGCTATATTTCAGATCGTCAATTGCCCGATAAGGCAATTGATTTGATTGATGAAGCAGCCAGTCATATTCGGATGGAAATTGATTCCAAGCCCGAACAACTAGACTCTCTCGACCGTAAAATTATTCAACTTAAAATCGAGCGTGAAGCCCTTAAAAAAGAAACGGATGAAGCATCCAAAAAACGATTAGAACGTCTTGAACAAGAATTAAAAAAATTAGAAGAAGAATCAGAAAAATTAGAATCGATTTGGCAAAATGAAAAATCCGCATTGCAAGGCGCGCAAACCATTAAAAGTGATTTAGAGCGCGCGCGTTTGGAATTTGAAACGGCGCGCCGGGCGGGTGATTTAACACGCATGGCCGAGTTGCAATATGGAAAAATTCCTGAGCTAGAAAGAAAATTGGTAGATGCCAATATTGCGGAGCAACAAGAAACGCAATTATTGCGTAGTAATGTAACGGAAGAAGAAATTGCGGAAGTGGTTTCGAAGTGGACTCATATTCCGGTTGCAAAAATGTTAGAAAGTGAAAAAGAAAAGTTATTGCATATGGAAGATGCACTGCATAAACGTATTATTGGCCAAAGCCAGGCGGTCACTGCTGTGTGCAATGCGATTCGCCGTTCACGTGCGGGATTAGCGGATCCTAATCGACCCATTGGCTCTTTTTTATTTTTGGGCCCAACCGGTGTGGGTAAAACAGAATTATGCAAAGCGCTGGCGCAATTTTTATTTGATACAGAAGAGGCTGTCGTGCGTATCGATATGTCTGAGTTTATGGAAAAACATTCGGTTGCACGTTTAGTCGGTGCGCCGCCAGGTTATGTCGGTTATGAAGAAGGAGGTTATTTGACAGAGTTGGTGCGACGTAAACCCTATTCTGTGGTGTTATTAGATGAAATGGAAAAAGCGCATCACGATGTGTTTAATATTTTATTGCAAGTTTTAGATGATGGACGTTTGACCGATAGCCACGGCCGAACCGTGGATTTTCGTAATACCATTATCGTTATGACATCGAATTTAGGGTCAGAGTTAATTCAAGAAATTTCGCAAAAAGGGGATTATTTTGCAATGAAAAAAGCAGTGTTGGAAGTTGTAGGCCAGCATTTTCGCCCGGAATTTATGAATCGTATTGATGAAACTGTTGTATTTCATCCGCTGGATCGCGAGCAAATTAAATCCATCGCCAACATTCAAATCGATCGCTTACGTGCGCGTTTAGCAGAAAAAGATTTTGGTTTTGACATTAGCCAGGAAGCATTGGATTATTTAGCGTTGACCGGTTATGATCCTGTATATGGGGCTAGGCCTTTAAAACGGGCGATTCAGCAACATATTGAAAATCCGCTGGCCCAGGAAATTTTATCAGGCCAAGTTTTACCGGGCGATGTGATTCAAGTGGGTTTTGAAAAGGGCCGGGTCGTATTTTCAAAAGCGCCGGTAACTGTTTGAATATAAAATTTAGGGGTTGGTGCTATGTATAAACATATATTATTTGCAACAGATCTTTCTGAAGACACTGATTATATCATTAGCAAAGTGCGCAGCATGCGCGGGTTTACCGGCGCACAACTTAGCATTATCCATGTGGTTGAGCCTTTACCTGGATATAGTTATGCGTATTTAGGTATTGAAGATATTGAAGGCCAGTTAATGGATGAATCCAAAACGGCCTTAACTAAATTAGCACAACAATTGGCAATAGACCCGAAGGATCAGTGGGTAGAAATTGGCCCCACCAAATCCAAAATTTTAGACGTTGCTCAAAACATTGGAGCTGACTTAATTATTTGCGGTAGCCATGGTCGTCATGGATTGTCGTTGTTATTAGGTTCCACCGCGAATGCAATTTTGCACGGCGCAAAATGCGATGTGTTGACCGTACGATTGCCTGAAGAAGAATAGGTTCTCTGCAGAGAATAAAAACGCTTTGCGTAGGGGCAGACCCGTGTGTCCGCCCGGACTTTACTGTTGAAGCCGCTGGGCGGACACATGGGTCCGCCCCTACATTCCGGTAATTTATAAAGAATTAAATTTTTGTCCTCTGCAGAGGAGTTCGTTATCGAAACATAACAATGTAAGGTGGATAGGTGGGTTTTTTGCACCATTATCCACCGACATTCTGTAGTGAGCGCAGATCATGGAATATAAAGATTACTACAAAATCTTAGGCGTTTCACGCGACGCAAAAGAAGATGAAATCAAAAAAACCTATCGTAAGTTAGCACGTAAATACCATCCTGATGTTAGCAAAGAAGCCAATGCCGAAGAACAATTCAAAGCCGTTCAAGAAGCGTATGAAGTCTTAAAAGATAGCAAAAAGCGTGCTGCATACGATCAGCTCGGCGCAAACTGGCAAAGTGGTCAGGATTTTCGCCCCCCACCGGGTTGGCAAGGATTCAATGGATTCAATCAGGGTGATCATTCTGGTTTTGAGGATATGAGCGGTGCAGAGGGCGGGGATTTTAGTGATTTCTTTGCTTCTTTGTTCGGTGGTGGTCGTGGTGGACGAGCGGGTGGGTTTCGACGCGGACGCCAGGCTGATTTTAATCAGCGTGGCAGTGATGAGCATGCCAAAATTTCCATTAGCTTAGAAGACGCGTTTCGTGGTGGTACGAAAACCGTGCACTTACAAGTACCCGAAGCAGATGCCTATGGGCAAATGCACATGAAAAATCGCGCATTAAAAATCACCATTCCTAAAGGCATCGTTTCAGGACAGCAGTTACGCTTAAATCAACAAGGTTCTCCGGGTATGGGTCGAGCGCCTGCTGGGGATTTGTATTTGGAAATTGATATTCATTCACATCCTATTTTTTCTTTACAAGGTCGCGATGTATACCTGACTTTACCCATTACTCCCTGGGAAGCCGCGCTCGGTGCAAAAGTGATGGTCCCGACGTTAGGCGGTGCGGTTGAAATGAAAATTGCACCCGGCGCGCAAGCCGGTCAGAAATTGCGCCTAAAAGGAAGAGGATTACCGGGGACCTCAGAAACAGGTGACCAATATGCATTGCTGCAAATTGTCACGCCACCTGCTAAAACAGAAGCTGAAAAAGCATTGTACGAAAAAATGGCGCAAGAAATGCCACTCGACCCGCGCAAAAATTTGTTGGAGCATGTTAGGACATAGGAGAATCATATGCCAAGCCCAGGCGATTCAACCGGCGTTCCATTGTCTCAGACCATTATGGAACTTGATTTCAATCAAGTATGTTCTGCTTTACATACAACGCCGGATTTTATCATTGAGCTGATTTCTTATGGCACGATTGAACCGAGGGGAAATTCTGCCGCAACCTGGCGCTTTGATACACATCAACTTAAAACCATCCGCACTGCCATTCATTTACATCACGATTTAGAAGTCAATCATGCTGGCATTGCCTTAGCTGTGGATTTGTTAGAACAGTTGAATGATATGCAGACAGAATTAGATATTTTGCACAAATATTTTAGATAAAAAAACGACCCAATTCACCCTCGATTTTCGTTGAATGCTCTTAAAATGTAGGGTGGATTAGATGCGTCTTTTGCATCGTAATCCACCAAATCAAAATTCTACGTCTTAAGCAAAATTCTCCGCCACAAAATCCCAATTGACTAATTTCCAAAAATTATCCACATAACCAGGACGCGCATTACGATAATCAATATAGTAAGCATGTTCCCAAACATCACACGTCAATAAGGCTTTTTTGTTTTGTGTCATCGGTGTACCCGCATTACTCGTGCTAATAATTTCTAATTCACCCTTGTCATTTTTTACGAGCCATCCCCAGCCTGAGCCAAATGTGGCAATCGCTGTTTGACTAAATAATTTTTTGAATTCATCTAAGGAACCAAATTTTTTCTTGATGGCGTCTGCCAATTGACCGCTCGGTTCATTGCTGCTTTTAGGCGTCATGCAATGCCAATAAAATGTATGGTTCCAAACTTGTGCTGCATTATTAAAAATCCCGCCGCTCGATTTCATAATGGTTTCGTCGAGAGATGCGTTTTCAAATTCCGTATTTTTAATTAAATTATTTAAGTTCGTCACATACGCTTGATGATGCTTACCATAATGATATTCGAGGGTTTCTTTGGAAATGTAAGGTTGCAAAGCATCCATCGCGTAAGGTAAGGGGGGTAATTCGTGCGCCATTTTTATTTCTCCTGATAATAAATAGACAAAGTGTATGAATGATGTGGAATGAATGCAAGGATTGTCAGAATGCTTTTGTTGGGAAATCTCCCAGTAGACAGATAGCATTCGGAGTTTGTAGGGGAGGGCAAAAATTTAATTCTTTATAAATTACTGGAATTGTAGGGGCGGATCCATGTGTCCGCCCAGCGGCCTCAACCGTAAAGTCCGGGCGGACACACGGGTCCGCCCCTAC
>CAZTDR010000055.1:0-18486 GCA_964612855.1 uncultured Coxiellaceae bacterium | reverse complement strand
ACCGCTCTTTTTTATCGTGTTGCACTTCGCATTTGAATTCGTGCCCTACATTTTATTGCGGGTGTGGATATGTCGCAAAATCGGGGCAATTCATCATCAATGGATGTGGCGCAAACACCATCAAATCGTAGGGTGGATTAGACGCGTTTTTTTGCGTCGTAATCCACCATGGCTAACTAAGCAAGACGTTCTTTCACTTTGTTACTGACGGCAGCCACATCGGCGCGCCCCTGAACTTTTGGCTTTAACACGCCCATCACTTTACCCATGTCGCGCGCGGAGCTGGCGCCTGTTTCGCTAATGGCGTCATTGATTAATGCATCGATCTCAGCCGTGCTCAGTTGAGCGGGTAAATAGGATTGAATGACGACCACTTCTGCCGCTTCTTTTTCCACTAAATCCTGTCGATTAGCCGCTTCATATTGAGCGATCGATTCGCGGCGTTGTTTGAGCATTTTATCAAGAATGCTTAAGACATGTTCGTCTGTTAGTTCAATGCGCTCATCAACTTCGCGTTGTTTTAACGCAGCTAAAATCAGACGAATAGTGGCCAGGCGATCTTTTTCCTGATTGCGCATGGCACTTTTCATGTCTTCTTGGATCTTTCCTTTGATCGGGGACGTCGTCATGCGTACGAGCTCTCTGTCAGGGACTGCGTTATTTACGGCGATCTTTTTCGATAGCAACTTGCTCACGCATCAGCTTTTTTTGGTAACGTTTAACAGCAGACGCTTTTTTTCGTTTGCGTTTCCAGGTCGGTTTTTCATAGAATTCATGGCGACGTAAGTCAGCTAAAATGCTGGCTTTTTCGCAGAGACGCTTGAAGCGGCGTAAACTAACTTCGAAATTTTCATTATCTTTTACACGTATACTTGGCATTTTGAGACTTTACTCCGTCTTACTCATTTATAGAAGAATGCAGATTCTAATGGGTAATTTTAAGAAATGCAATTAACGGTTATAGTGGCGCCTTGCGGGGGATAATATGCGGGTATTAGGAATAGAAACATCCTGTGATGAAACAGGCGTTGCAATCTATGATTCAGAGCGCGGTTTGCTGGCGCATACTTTATATAGTCAAGTGGCATTGCATGCAGAATATGGCGGCGTTGTGCCAGAACTTGCCTCGCGTGATCATGTGCGAAAAACAATACCTTTGATTGAGGCGGTGCTTAAAGAGGCTGAACTTACGGCAAAAGATATTGATGGAGTCGCTTATACAGCAGGTCCCGGATTGGCTGGCGCATTATTGGTAGGGGCAACCATAGGTCGAAGTATCGGTTTTGCTTGGGATGTGCCAACGGTTGCTGTGCATCATATGGAAGGGCATTTGCTTGCGCCGATGCTGGAAGTCGATCCCCCCGCGTTTCCTTTTGTGGCATTGCTGGTTTCAGGGGGGCATACCCAATTAGTGAAAGTGAAACAATTAGGTGATTATCACATTCTCGGTGAGTCAGTCGACGATGCGGTGGGAGAGGCATTTGATAAAACAGCAAAATTACTGGGATTAGGTTATCCGGGCGGCGCTGCGTTGGCAGCCTTGGCAGAACAGGGCGATCCTGATCGTTTTCATTTTCCGCGTCCGATGATAGATCGACCGGGATTAAGTTTCAGTTTCAGCGGCTTGAAAACATTTGCGTTGAATACGGCAGAAAAATATGGCTTAGATGCGCAAACTAAAGCGGATATTGCCCGCGCTTTCCAGGATGCGGTTGTTGAGACGTTAGTCATTAAATGTCGTCGTGCTTTACGAGAAACGCATTGGGGAACATTGGTTGTTGCTGGGGGGGTGGGTGCGAATCGAGCATTGCGTGCAGGATTGACGTCAATGGTTCGTGGTGAAAAAGCACAAGTGTATTTTCCACGCCCGGAGTTTTGCACGGACAATGGCGCCATGATTGCTTATGTGGGGTGTCAGCGATTATTGGCCGGGGAAAAAACGGGGTTGGCGATTGAGGTGTATCCACGGTGGTCATTGGGGGAGATGGGTTAGCGCCTCTGGTGGGCACGCTGCGCTTAGCCCACCAAGGTTCATTTCTTGCCAATCTTGCTTTCTTTCCCCGCCAATAAATTCCGAATATTTTTCCGATGGCGATAAATCAATAACAACCCAATTATACACGCAGTGAGCGTATAAATAAGATTAGTAAAATACCAAGTATAAAAAGGCGCCAGCAGTGCGGTGAGTAAAGCCGCTAACGATGAATAGCGAAATAGAGCGGCAACAATCAACCAAGACATAGCCAATGACAAGCCCACCGGCCAGGACAAAGCGACTAAACACCCAAATGCAGTTGCGACCCCTTTCCCGCCTTGAAAGCGGAAAAAAATGGGATACAAATGACCCAAAAAAGCCGCAAATGCGACCAAGCTTAATCCGATCGTATCTAATCCATACCATTTAGCGGCCAATACAGGAAGGACGCCTTTTAGCATATCTCCCACCAAGGTGATTATCGCGGCTTTTTTCCCACCTAAACGCAAAACATTGGTCGCCCCTGGGTTGCCTGAGCCTTCATTGCGGGGATCAGGTAGTTTCATTATCTTGCAGGTGATAATGGCGGTAGAAATGGAGCCAAATAAATAAGCAATCAAAATAGCAATGATGGTTTCATACAGCATGTGATTTTTTAAGACCCCCGAAATTTTTCCGATTTTAATACGAGTAAGTGCCTGTTAAAATACTTTATTTCAAAAAGGATCGATTATGACAGCAAATGCGGCGAATTTAATTTGGATCGATATGGAGATGACGGGGCTTGATCCGGAAAAAGAGCGCATCATTGAAATCGCCACTATTGTGACGGATTCCGATTTGAATGTCATTGAAGAAGGACCGGTTTTTGCTGTGCATCAATCCGATGAATTATTAGCGGGCATGGATAATTGGAATACACGACAACATAATGGGTCCGGGTTAGTCACTCGTGTGCGTGAGAGCCGCGTGACGGAAGCGTTCGCTGAAGCGGCTACGTTAGAATTTTTGCGAAAACACGTGCCGGAAGGTAAATCGCCGATGTGCGGTAATAGCGTGCATCAAGATCGTCGATTTTTAAATCGTTATATGCCACAACTGGAAAAATATTTTCATTATCGTTTATTGGATGTGAGCACCTTAAAAGAATTAGCGTCACGTTGGGCGCCGCAAGTTTCTGCGGGACTTCAAAAGGAATCGAAACATTTAGCTTTGGATGATATCCGCGAATCGATCGAAGAATTAAAATATTATCGCGCAGAATTATTGAATCCAGCTGTTTTGGGGGGGTAATCATTTTTTTCTGGTATCAACCTGTAGGGGCACGGCGTGCCGTGTCCAGCGGCGTTTACTCGAAGTCACCACGGGCACGGCACGCCGTGCCCCTACAATTTGATGTCAGAAATGGATCGTAAAACAAAAGGAGGCTTAAACAATGCATTCCATCGCAACTGGGTGGTTGTGGGCCATTTTTTTTACGTTGGTATTTTGCGTGCTCGTAATCGACTTAATTATGTTGGGTCGGCGGAAAGCGCACCCTGTTACCTTACGTGAAGCATTTAGCTGGACTCTGGTCTGGATCTGTTGTGCCTTTCTTTTTAATTTGGTGTTGTGGATATCCCTTAAGCAAACACAAGGGCCCGTTATTGCTGCCCAAAAATCCTTAGAATTTTTTACAGGTTATCTGATTGAGGAAACACTCTCATTCGATAACATGTTTGTCATCGTGATGATTTTTAATTTTTTTGCGGTCCCTCCAGAATATCAGCGGCGTGTTTTGTTGTATGGCGTCTTAGGCGCCATGGTCATGCGTTTTATCATGATATTTGCTGGTGTCTTTGTCATCAATCAATTTCACTGGGTACTTTATTTATTCGGGATTTTTCTTATTTATAGCGGCATCAAAATGTTTTTTTTGAGTGAGAAAGAAAAAGATCTTGCGCAAAATAACTTGCTAATTTGGTTGAGAAATCATTTACGTTTAACGAAGCAGTTTCACAAAGAGCGCTTTTTTGTGCGGCAACAGGCGAAATGGTACGCCACCCCGTTGTTCATGGTGTTAATTTTTGTCGAAATGAGCGATTTAATTTTTGCACTGGATAGTATCCCCGCTATTTTTTCTGTGACGCGTGATCCTTTTATTATTTTCACATCGAATATTTTCGCTGTCTTAGGCTTACGTTCCATTTATTTTATGTTAGCCAGTCTCGCGCGAACTTTTTCCCTGTTGAAATATGGGATCGCTTTAGTGTTGATCGTGATAGGTGGCAAGATATTGCTGGAATATTGGGTCGCGATACCTATTTTATTAACATTAAGCAGCGTTGTCACAATTTTGCTTATGAGTATTTTATTAAGCTGGCTCAAACAAAAATAGGATGAGTATGCAAGAACTGCAATTAAAACAATTTGAGTTTTATTTAAAGCCGCGCGCTCGGGAAGCGCATAAAGGTGACTTTGGCCATGTGGTTATCGTCGGGGGTGATTTAGGTTATTCCGGTGCGGTAATGTTAGCAGCGGAGGCCGCCTTACGGGTAGGGGCTGGGCTGGTAAGTATTGCGACGCGGCCCGAACATGCAAAATGGCTCACGCTGTTTCGTCCGGAAGTCATGTGTCACGGTGTCGAGTCAGAAGCGCAATTAGAAACGCTGTTAACAAAAGCAACCACGATTGTATTGGGCCCAGGTTTGGGGCAAACGACGTGGAGCCAAATGGTATTTGCTAAAACATCGACGGTCGACAAACCGATAATCATCGATGCGGATGGTTTAAACTTATTGGCAATGCAGCCTATTTCGAACATGAACTGGATACTCACGCCGCATCCTGGGGAAGCGGGGCGAATGTTGAAGCAATCAACCCAAGTTATTCAACAAGATCGAGTGGCTGCTGTGCAACTGTTGCAGCAGCAGTATGGTGGTTGGGTGATTTTAAAAGGAGCCGGTACCTTAATTAAAGGCCCCGATCAGCCTGTCGCTATTTGCCAAGCAGGAAACCCTGGTATGGCAACGGCCGGCATGGGCGATGTGTTGAGTGGTGTGCTGGGGGGATTGGCGGCGGAACAGTTTCCACTCGATGTTACCGCAAAATTAGGTGTATTGATTCATGCCTTGGCAGGAGATTTAGCTGCAAAAGCAGGAGGTGAGCGTGGTATGATTGCCTCGGATTTAATATCTTATTTACGCGATATTGTTAACTAAATGGAGTTAAGGTAATGAAAAAAATGGTGATGGTGTTTTTGACATCTTGTGCCTTATTAACAGGATGCAGTAATAATACTGGGCTCGCTTCTGCCAACGCAAATACAGCGATGGCCCAAAACAAAGTTAATTTTCAGCTGCCAGCCGCACAAAAATGGGATTTGGTGAGCGTAGAACAAGATACGAATGGTTATGCGAAATCCTACCGTTCCGTTGCCGCTAAAGGGTTATCCGCGGATCAAAGTTTTTATATCAATTATGGTCGTAATATTAGAACGCCTTTGCTGCAATCTATGCATGAAGTCGTAGGTTCGCTCGCCAGCACGGGCTGCAAGCATACCCATTCCAAGATTGTCAAATTGGAAAAGAATCAACTTATTTTTACAGCAAATGCAGATCATTGCATGAGTGGTAGATCGGTTTCCCAAGTGTTTAAGGTATTTAATATGAGTGATGGCCAATACTCGATTGTTTATTCAGCTAATCCTAATACAGTGCCGAATGCAACGAGACAGCAAATGAAAAGTGTGGTGGTCAATGCGGCGATTGTGCCGATGTAAGGCGAGTGGTGGGCACGATGCCCACCTGTAGGTGGAGCTAAATAAGAAAAATGAAAGAATCTTTTGCCAAATTTAAAGTCCCCAACGAATCAGCGATGCTGGCACTCGGAGCAAAATTGGCGGGCAAATGTCCTGATGCTTTCATCATTTTTCTGTACGGCCAATTAGGCGCGGGTAAAACAACATTTACTCGCGGCTTTTTACGCGGACTCGGATTTCAAGGTCTGGTGAAAAGTCCGACATATACATTAGTCGAATCGTATTCCTTACCAAAAACGACAGTATATCATTTTGATTTTTATCGTCTCCATGATCCACACGAATTGGAATATATGGGTATTCAAGATTATTTTTCTGATAAAACGATTTGCCTGATTGAATGGCCTGATTATGGTGCTGGCATGCTGCCCACAGCGGATTTATCTTGCCACATTGAGCGGTGTTCGTCAGGCAGGGAATTAAAATTAATTCCTGGATCGGAAAGGGGACACGATGTTTTGTATCGGTTGGAAAATAATGAATAACGAACTCAAAAAACAAGAAAATGTAGGGGCACGGCGTGCCGTGCCCGTGGTGACTTCGAGTAAACGCCGCTGGGCACGGCACGCCGTGCCCCTACTGTGTTTATTTCCATTATTTTGTTTCGCCCAAAGCGCGAAATTAAATAGCATTCGAATTAATAGCATCAAACAAGATACGAAAATTAGTTTAACGTTGTCTCAACCCGCGCGTGTTCAATTATTTGCATTAACCCATCCTGATCGATTGGTTGTTGATTTAAAAAATACTCGATTTGCTCCCACGTTAAAAAATGTCAAGCTTTCGACAAATGCCATTCAAAATATGCGCTTAGGTTATCCAAGCCCTGATGTGACGCGTATGGTTTTGGATTTGAAAACACCTCAACAATTTAAATTATTGTCTTCCGCGAATGATAAAACAGTCATCATTCAGCTACATTCCCTCGCAAAAACACCGACTCAGAAAAATAGCGACATGCTTGCGCCTTCTAGACCGATTGTAACTGCAAAAAAATCGCTGTTCCGTCCCGTTGTGATCGCAATTGATGCGGGACATGGCGGCAAGGATCCTGGTGCGGTAGGCCCCAATGGTGGAAAAGAAAAAAATATTACATTAGCGATAGCAAAACGGTTGGCTTATTTGATTAATCAGCAACCGACAATGCGCGCTGTTTTGACACGCAGCGGCGATTATTACGTGGGGTTACGCGGTCGTTTACAATTGGCGCGTAATAAAAACGCCGATTTATTTATTGCCTTACATGCCGACTCTTATTTTAACGATCGTGCGAGTGGCGCATCGGTTTATGCTTTATCTCAACACGGTGCAACGAGTGAGGCTGCGCACTGGTTAGCGCGACGTGATAATTATTCAGAGTTGGGTGGTGTGGATCTTAGTGAACTGAGTGACCAAAGTTATTTGTTGCGTTCTGTCTTAATTGATTTAGCGCAAACAGCAACGACGACGGATAGTCTACATTTAGGCAATATGATGCTAGCTAATTTAAAAAATGTGACGCGATTGCATTATTCACGCGTAGAGCAAGCTCCTTTCATGGTTTTAAAATCACCGGATATTCCATCCATTTTAGTGGAAATGGGTTTTATTTCGAATGCTAGAGAAGAAGCAAAATTATGTAATGATAATTATCAAGAGCAAATTGCCTTGGCTTTATTTAACAGTATTGGCAACTATCTCAGAAAATATCCTATAACGGGTGGTTAATGACAAGAATTCAAAAGCTTAACACGATTTTAGCAAACCAAATTGCCGCAGGTGAGGTGATTGAGCGCCCCGCGTCTGTGGTCAAAGAATTAGTTGAAAATAGTCTCGATGCGGGTGCTACTAAAATTGATTTAGACATTGAAAAAGGCGGCAGTGCTTTAATTCGTGTGCGTGATAATGGGGCAGGTATTCATGCTGACGATTTAGTGTTGGCATTAGATCGTCATGCAACGAGTAAAATTCAACAGTTGGATGACCTTGAAACTATTTATACCTTAGGATTTCGTGGTGAGGCGCTTGCCAGTATTGGTTCTGTTTCTCGTTTAACCTTATCTTCTGCGGTTGCGGATCAACCGGCTTGGCAAGTCATTACCCAAGCAACGGAGGTTGCCCCGCAGCTTTTGCCCACTGCCCATCCACGTGGCACGACAGTTGAAGTGTGTGATTTGTTTTTTAATACACCAGCACGGAAAAAATTTTTACGCGCCGAAAAAACAGAATTTGATCATATTGATGAATTAATTAAGCGCATGGCCTTAAGTTGTTTTCCTGTTAGTTTTACTCTCAAACATAATCAAAAAATTATTCGACAATATCGCGCTGCCCATTCTGAAAAAGAGCGTGAACAACGTGTGGAAAGTTTATGCGGCGCTGCATTTATGGAAAATGCGTTACGCATTGAAACGGTGGCCAATGAATTAGAATTGTCTGGCTGGATTGCGAAGCCGATTTTTTCACGTGCTCAAGCTGATTTGCAATATTTTTATGTCAATGGACGCATGATACGCGATAAAGTATTAAATCATGCAGTGCGTCAAGCGTATCATGATGTTTTGTATGGCGCTCGTCATCCTGCATTTGTCTTGTTTTTAAAAATTCCCAGCGAACAAGTCGATGTCAATGTGCATCCGACGAAACATGAAGTACGATTTCGCGAGAGTCGGTTGGTCCATGGTTTTATTTCCCATTGTGTGCATGAAGCGTTGGCGAATGTGCGTCCTCAGTCCATGCCAACTTCTTCTTTATCTATTGCGCCGATCCCAGCGCATTATCAGGCGCCCTCACCGCCTGCTGTGCAAAAAGTTCAGGAAAAAATGGCAGTTTATAACAAATTGCATGAAGTCACAGAAAATGACATGGCTATTTTTGAAAAAGTAAAACAGAAAACATCAGAACCCTCTGTGCAAGAAACCTTGTCATTACAAGAAGAACAGCATGCCCCCGCCATTCCTCCGTTGGGATTTGCCTTGGCGCAGTTAAAAAATATTTTTATTTTGGCTGAAAATGCTGAAGGGCTCGTGTTGGTTGATATGCATGCCGCGCATGAGCGGGTGTTGTATGAAAAATTAAAAAAACAAATGCAGCAGCATAAAGTCATTTCACAACCCTTGCTGGTTCCACTGACTATTAAATTAAGTGAACGTGAAGCCGGTTTTATTGAAGAACAGCAAGAGGCTTTTTGCCAATTAGGCATGGTGTTAGATCGAGTGAGTCAAGATGCCATTGTGGTGCGAGAAATGCCGGACTTTTTGCGTGATGGACAAATAGAATCTTTGGTGCAGGATATTGCGGCAGATTTAATGGCGCATCAAAAATCATCACGCTTGCATGAAACAGTGAATGCATTGCTCGGTACGGTGGCGTGTCACGCCGCTGTGCGCGCGCAACGCAGATTAACAGTGCCAGAAATGAATGCGTTACTGCGCGCGATGGAAACAACAGACCACAGTGGTCAATGCAATCACGGTAGACCGACGTGGACGCAATTTTCTTTAGCGGAATTAGACAAGTTATTTTTGCGCGGACGTTAACATGAATCAGTCGCCCGTGATTTGTTTGATGGGACCTACGGCATCGGGTAAAACGCATCTGGCGGTTCAGTTGGTGCAGCATTTTCCTTTTGAAATTGTCAGTGTGGATTCAGCGATGGTCTATCGCGATATGAACATCGGCACAGCGAAACCAGACAACGCTATTTTACAACAAGCCCCGCATGCCTTAATTGATATTCGTGATCCTCATGATGCTTATTCTGCAGCCCAGTTTCGTCAGGATGCTGAACGAGAAATTGATGCGATTTTACAACGGCGACACATTCCCTTATTAGTGGGTGGTACCATGTTGTATTTTCGTGCGCTGCAGCAGGGATTATCGGATTTGCCCTCAGCCGATTTAGCGACGCGAAAAAAAATTTCGGAACAAGCGGAGCAAGAAGGTTGGCAAGCGTTGCATGCTTATTTAATGCAAATTGATCCGATCGCAGCTTCCCGTATTCACGCCCACGACACTCAGCGCATTCAACGGGCGCTTGAAGTCCACGCACTCACTGGAAAAAATCTAACAACTTGGCAGCAAGAAAGCGGTGCATCGCCGACACATTATCAATTTTATAACCTAGCCCTCGCCCCTATCGATCGTACTGTGTTGCATGATCGTATTGCAGCACGTTTTCAAATGATGCTGCAAACAGGCTTAATTGAAGAAGTCAAAAATTTACAAGCTCGCGGTGATTTAACGTTAGATACACCAGCGATGCGCTCAGTCGGTTATCGGCAAGTCTGGGATTATCTGGTAGGGAATATCACATATGAGGAAATGCTAGCACGCGGCATTATTGCAACACGCCAGTTAGCAAAAAGACAATTAACTTGGCTGCGTAGTTGGCCGAATGTGCAGTGGTTTGATAGCGAAGCAACGGATGTGTTTTTGCAAGTCAGTGGCTATTTAAAATCTGTCATTGAATTTTAGACGCAATGTTATTATTCGCATTGCGTCTACCTAAACATGAGGAAGGAGGGATTTTACGGAATTAAATAATACGGATTTGGCAGCTTAAATGTCTTGTCTGCATAGCCGCCTATCAAATCACTTTGTTGATCACCAACATTCAGTACAATGTCATAGCCTTGTTTGGCGATCAAATTTCGGGCGTGAATTTTATAAGGCGCTGCTGATTTTTCCTTATAATTTTCATCTTTAAACCATAAGCCGTCCCAATTTTGATAACCCGCTTTCAGTAAGTTCTTTTCAGTTGCAGCTCGGGACACAGCGGTGCGGCCGGTAATAAAAAACACGGCAACTTGATTGGCTTTGGCATAACGATAGAGCTCAAGTGTGGGGTGGATGGCCGGATCCATGCTCTTATCTTCGGCTTCACTAATTTGGCGCAAATTGCCACCAAAAGACATTGCGTGCATATCAGCATAATTAGATAGTGAGGTTTCATCAATATCTAAAATAAGCGCTAATTTCTTGTTTTTAACAGGATTGTTTAAGCGGGTTTTTAAGTATTGCATTGCTTTATCAATCACTTTCGCTTGATCTTTTTGATATTCACCCGAATCGTAATAGCTAATAAGATGCGCTTTTGTAACATCCAGATTTTTAGGCTCTTTTGCATAGCTAGGAGGGCAAGCCAAGAGGCATATGCTGAGCAGGGCTAAAATTTTTTTGTTCATAGGGCTCTGTTTCCATGAGAATAGTAATTGAAAGACAGCCCGAATCTACCAAATTGAGCCAACTATTGTAAACAGCCCCAAACCCTTTATTTTTGAGATATACTAATATAGGACAGAGAGTCTTTAATTATTAAGGCATTAGGTAAAGGAGGATATATATGATTGGGCTCAAGAAAGCACGATTAAGTGCAGTGGCTTTAGGCGTGGCAATGGGACTCATGTGTGGGGTTGGGATGTTAGTGGTTGGGTTGATGGCCATGCAAGGTGTGTTTGGTACGGCATTAGTAGCAGAATGGGCAACCTTCTTTCCTGGTATTGATGTGTCTGTTAAAGGCAGCTTGATTGCGGGTGGTTGGGGCTTCCTAAAAGGATTTTTCTCGGGCTTGATTTTAGCATGGCTATATAATCTGTGTTTATGCTGCTGTAATCGAGGCCATTGTTCTTGCTGCAAGACATCCTGTCACACATGTAACGGGGCAGAAGGCACTAAAATTGAGTAGCGCGTAAATTTTGTTCTGTGTCATTCATTCCTAGCAAAGCCGCGGGGCATGGCACGCCATGCCCCTACACCTCAACCGTAGGGACGGTCACCTCTGATTTTCAGGTAAAACGTAGGGGGGATTAGATGCGTTTTTTGCATCGTAATCCACCAAACAATACTGCAATTTAATTATAGTTTGCTGGTGCCATGCCCGGCGGCTTTGCTACTAAATGGTTGGTCTGTTTTTTCTATTGGGCTCAAACTCACAGGGCACTGTTGATTGAGAAAGGCTAAAAAGAGAAATCCTGCGCGGGGATTTCCCGTAAACAGTGTTCCGCTGATTTGTATTTCCTATGCTCGCAGTAGGCCCCTTTCGGTTTTCCTCAATGTCTTGCAAAAAAACGGCTGGCAATGATTGTTTGTTTGGATTAACAAGGTTTTTATTGTTTGGGGGAACAACGGCTGCGATATTGGGCTGATTTTTTTTATTAATAATCCCTGTAATAAAAGGGTAAAGAGCTATAAAAGGCAGAAAAATAACTTTAACCAGACTCATGCCTAGGGTTTTCAAGGGTGTCTGGACTAGATGGTTTAACGTTTGCTTAGCCGTCGCTGTGAAATTCTTCAGGCCCTTCAAATCATCCAGCAGACTGGCGTTAATTTTATAAGCTAGACCAAAAATACCATGAATCGGAAGCAAAAGTAGTGAAATAGCTTTGGCAATGCCTTTAAGAAAAAAATGGATAGCGCCTAAGGTTGGCCACTTGCCATTTCTTGCTTCTGCCCAAGCATTTTGCAGGGTTTGCATGGGATTTTTCAAATCCTGTAAGGTTTCTCTATTAAGATGATAAGTAGAGATAAGAAGGTCGACGGTAGTTGCAATGACAGAAGTAATCACTAGACCTGTAATTAGCGGTTGGTAAGTTGCAAATAAATTTTTCATTGATCCCAGGCTGTCGTAAAGAGCGTCCGGTTCACCACCGTTTCTAACTAGGTCAGCTTCTCCTTGTACATCCTGCGTTAGCTGGTTTAACTGAGGGCCGAGCAAAAGCGTTAAGATTAATCCAAATGCATAAGTCACGATGCTTAAGAGTTGTTTGGCGGCTTCTGTAAGAAAAGCCATGTCGCCTGTTTTATAGAGGTAATAAAGATTCTTTGCGCAATTGTAAACACTGGTTATCACTTTAACGCCCAAAACTGCTGTTAACAGGTAAGGTGCGACATAGGCACAAGCGGTGCCAAGTGAGGCAATACTGAAAATGTAGAGCGCTGTCAAACCCAAGGTGGCAACAGAGTTAACGGTGAAATCTAAGTAGTGATTCCATTTTTTATTTTTAGCATGAAAAAAAGAGTTAGCAGATCGATAAAAATTAACCCAAAGG
Organism: uncultured Coxiellaceae bacterium; assembly: GCA_964612855.1. Lineage (GTDB taxonomy): Bacteria > Pseudomonadota > Gammaproteobacteria > DSM-16500 > DSM-16500 > DATIJJ01. The sequence goes on along the minus strand of CAZTDR010000055.1, from coordinate 5,684 downwards.
AAAAACAAGAAGGCGAGGGAGGCGTATTTTCTTAAGTTGTTAGATAAGTTAACTAAGGTGTTTGCTTTCTCATAAGCCTCATCTTCTGGAATCTTGCCCTGGTCATCTAGTATATCAGCTGATCGGAAGACACTCATGAGACCCTTGCTTTCGCTATGAAGCACATGATCGGATACAGCTAAAGTATCCACGCTTACCGGGTTAATATTGGGCAGCAAGTCAGCCGAGGGGTTAATTTTTTTTGCGGGTTCATATGTTTCTAGCATATCGATTGCGCCCTTTATTTTTATAAAGCAGAAACCATGCACCGTATACTAATTCTGCGATTTTTATAAGTCAATTTCTTATAAGGTGTTGTTTTTCGTTTCTCTTCGGATAAAGCGCTTTTGGGTCGCAGATAGTTTGCTGAGCTGAAACAGAGTAGAATGCGAGTTTTTTATAGGATAGGAACATGCTTCGCAAAAAAATACACACTGAGCAAGCGCCTGCCGCTATTGGGAGTTATTCACAAGCCATAGACGCGGGTCATTTGATTTTTCTTTCTGGTCAAATTCCGTTGGACCCGCATTCGATGGCGCTGGTTGAGGGGAATATAGAGCGGCAGGTTGAGCAAGTTTTTGAAAACATGAAAAATGTATTGGAAGCGGCGAATAGCTCACTGGAACATATAGTAAAATTGACCGTATATTTGACAAACTTAGCCGATGTGGCAGCAGTCAATGAGTCTATCGCACGCTATTTTCAACAACCGTATCCTGCCCGTACGACTATTCAAGTTTCTGCCTTACCGAAAGGTGCGACGGTTGAAATTGAAGGGATTGCAACAAAAACCATCTAGATCAACTTCGGCCTGCCATTATCTGATGTTGTCATCCCCGAAAACTTTTGTTAGAGATGACGGCATTGGATGACGGTCTAATCCGTTCGTCTGCAAATCGTCAGTTCATGCAGCTTTATTACATTTTTGTCATGATACACATCGTTATTTCCTCTGATGTTAAAGTCTCGCTCAGTTAATCAACTTTAAAAAAAGAGGGGAATTTTATGACAGTGTCTCATTTTAATATGGATGAAATCAGTAGAGAGTATGAAGATTCAAGAAAAAAAAGTCGGCGAGAGTTAAAAAAATGGGCATTTGCTATAGGTACATTCGGACTAGGCGCGCTTTATTTATGGGCGACAACATTTATCGTCAGGCCAGGTGAGATAGGAATGCGCAGTAATATTCGCGGCAAAGTGACCTTAATCCCACCAGGACGCCATTCAAATTTTCCATGGGAAACTTCCCCATCTGAGCCTGCCTCTTTATCCACTTCGTTGATTAAATTGGGACCTTTTAAAATTGTAAGAGTGGAAACGGGCTGTGTTGCTAAAACATTCGGCGCCAAGGGCCAGCTTATCATGCTTAAACAAGGTCAATATTTATTGAGTGATCCTGCTCATACGGTGTCGAGTTTTATTTCCGTGAAGGAAGAAACGAGAAAACTGGAATCAGTTCAGGGTTACACCAGTGATAATGTGGGTATAACCCTGCATGCTGATGTGCGTTATCAAATAGAAGATCCTGAGGCTGCTATTGGTAAAGTGGATGAAATTGAAAAATCTATTCTTGAAATTGCGAGATATACTATTTCTCAGATTGTTAACCATCACAATTTAGCTGATTTTGCCCCGGCGACAAATATTGGACGTGATCGAGCAGCTCATGGCGTTACCTCCGTCATTACTGAAATAACGGAGGCAATTACACAGTTATTAGCAGCACGCGGAATTAAATTAGTGACGATAGGAATTACAAGTTGGAATATCAATGATAAAAGCTTGGCTCATGAGCTGGCGCAAGGCGCCGTGATTCAATCACAAGCCCAGTCTCAAATGCTGTCAGCACAACGAGCAGCAGATGTAAAAGTGATCGCAGCAGAAGCGGACGCGCAAGCCAAAATAAAGATTGGAGAAGCAGAGGCAAAAGCGATTAAGTTAAAAGGAGATGCAATCAATTCCTTCACAAAAGAATGCAAGGAGAATCCTGCTGCATTAGCCGTGTATCTGGGTTCACAACAAGTTGACTTGGTTCGCGGAGCGAATAACCCTCACTTGTTTTTTTCTCAAGCGACTACAGGAGGTGGGGCTCAATTAGGATTGCCGCAATTGACTTTGCCGGTGGTCTCACCCACAGCTGTGATAAATCGGGGTAACAGGAATTCGTTAGTGAGTTCTTAAAGCATTCCCTCTTGCGAAATATATCACTGCTATTTAGATCGGGTGGATTACGATGCAAAAAACGCATCTAATCCACCCCACATTGAGCTTCCGTATATACTCGGCTTATTTTTTAGTAATCGCCTTGGTTGCTTCATCCAGGCTTGGCGTTGCAAATTTGCTTTGTCCTAGCATATTCATCGTCTTCAATATTTCGAGTGCTTGATAGAGCTGAAAATCAGAACGCGCTAAACCGGCACCACTTTGCGTTTGGTCATTAATCAGTGTCGGCGCGGCCGTGTTATCAGCATTTTTGCCAGGAACAGGCAGGTGACCTTTTAGTTCAAATTCTCTAATCGGTGCAATTATTAAATCTTCTGATTTATTGCCAGCCGCTATTTGTAGATTTTCTACAACAATATCCGGTGTAATCCCTTTGTTTTGAATGAGGCGACCGGATGGCGTGTGATAGAGTGCGGTGGTGAGTTTGATCGCGTGTGTGTTATCTAAAGGTAAAACGGTTTGCACGGAGCCTTTGCCGAAGCTCGTAATGCCAACGACAATTGCGCGATGATAATCTTGTAAGGCGCCGGCGACAATTTCTGAAGCGGATGCAGAGCCTTCATTAATTAATACCACCATGGGGATGCCTTTTAGCATATCGCCACTGCTGGCTTTCGCATCGTATTTCGCGCTGGGAATGCGTCCTTCAGTATAAACAATTCGGTCATTAAATTGACCGCCAATTTTTTTAGAATCTAAAAATACATCCGCAACTTGCACGGCTGTTTCTAATAATCCACCCGGATTATTGCGCAAATCGAGAATCAGTCCTTTTAAGTTTCCTCCCGATTCTTGCTGCAATTTTTTAATGGAGCTAATCATCAATTCAGTTGTCGGTTCTTGAAATTCGCTAATTCGGATATAACCAAAACCGTTAGCCAGCATTTTACTTTTGATGCTGGAGATGCGAATTTCATCTCGTGTCAATTTAAAACTGAGAGGTGCTTTTTGTCCTTTGCGTAATACAGTTAAGGTAACTTGCGTGCCTTTTTTGCCACGCATTTTTTCGACGGCTTCATTCAACGTCATTTCATTCACTAATTTGCCATCGATGGCAACAATATAATCGCTGGATTTAATGCCAGCTTTAGCGGCAGGTGTATCATCAATTGGCGTAATGACTTTTAAGACACCATATTCTCCAGTGACTTCGATGCCTAATCCACCAAACGCACCGCTGGTGGTCATTAATAATGTTTTATAAGAACTTTCATCTAAATATTCTGAGTGAGGATCAAGTCCTGATAACATGCCGCGAATCGCGTCTTCTAATAATTTTTTATCAGTGATGGGTTGTACATAAAAATCTTTAATTTGTGAAATCGCATTTGTAAATCGTGATACATCATTTTCTTGCAGCGCATCATTTTTATTTTTGCTGTCTGAAGAAGTGCTCGTCATGACATCCGTGCTGCGCGTTTCTTTAAAGGCAAAAACAGAGCTAGACGATAAAGAAATAACAGCCATACTTAGCAAACTTACTACGAAAAGATGGGGATAGAGTTTCATAGATTATTCCTTTAGCGAAGGATAAAAAGTATGCATGGGATGGATTAAGTATAACGTATTTAAAGAAGGCTGGGGTGGGAAATTATCGGCACCATATTTTAGGGTTTACCGCTAAACCTTTTTCGCGTATTTCAAAATAAAGTCCCGGTTTTTGATAACCACCCGAGTTTCCGCTGCTAGAAATCACGTCACCTGTGCGGACATATTGTCCTGTTTTTGCATAAATAGCTTGGTTGCGTGCGTACAGGCTTAAGTATTGATGTCCATGATTAATAATGACTAATAAACCAAATCCCCGCAGCCAATCCGCAAAAATAATTTTGCCGGAATAAATTGCGTGTACGGGGGAACCCATCGGTGTTTGGATTAAAACCCCATTTGAGCGCTGTGTACCAACATCAAGCAAACTGCCATAAGATGAAACAAAATTACCTTTAACAGGCCACATCAGTTTTGTTTTAAGTTGATCAAATGATTGATCAGTGGTGAAAAATTCCCGCTGTTTTAAACGAATAACTGTATCCTGCAGCGTTTTTTGATTAGCAAGTAATGACTCAATTTGCGCTTGTTTGCTCTCGGTTTGTAATCCTAGTTGGGTAATAAGTTGTTGGCGTAACCGTAAAATATGCGCTTGTTTCGTTTGTTGTCGCTCTTTTTCAGCCAGTAATTTTTTTAAAGCGCGTTCATGTAGTTCGGAATCTTGAATGGTTTTGGTGAGCAGCTGCAAATTTTGTTGGATATCGACAATTAATTTCGCGCGTGTTTCGTTTAATGTTTTGTAATACGTTAAGTGACGATTAGCTGTGCTCATGTCTTCTTGGTTTAACAGGATTTTAAGTTGATTTTGTGTGCCGAGTTTGTAGGCTGCGCGTAATTGCTCGGCGAGCGCTGTATTTTGGGAGTTTAAACGTGTTTGTGTCATTTTTTGTGTAGTATTTAATTCGCTCAATTTTATTTTTTGCTGATTCAGTTCATGTGTGATCTTGAGTATTTGTTCGCTTAATTTTCCATTAGCGAGTTCGGCCATTTTTAACCGTTGCTGTAAGTTGGATTGTTGTTGTTGGTTGACGGCGATGGTATTTTTTAAGCGCACAATTTTAGTGTGAAGTGAATCTAATTGTGATTGATGTAGAACTGTCGTTTCTGCTATTGCATTTTGTGCCATTAAAATGAAAATACAACTTACAACAAAGTGACGAGCTCTTGATTGCATAATAATCTCAACTATGGATAATGTGTGGCCTATTTATTATAAACGCAAAACGAGAATTAGATGATTCTACAAGATCCTGCTTCATATGAAATAGTATGTCTAGCAAAATGTAGAGATGAGATAATTAATTTTATGTGTGGAGTTTATTTATGACATTCTTTTTCCCGTATAACAATTCACAAAAAAACGACGTCGCTATGTTGTTGGCGAGTCTTAAAAAAGCCGGCATCCCCGAAAATCGTTTGGATGATGCTACCAATGGAGTAGAAATTCAAACAGAGGGAACGGCGCTATCGGTAAAACTAACACTGGGAGATAGTGGCCTAGAGGGCCAGGGGCTTTATTATGATGAAACGCTTTTAGTGCACAAGATAGCATATGGATCATCCGCTTTATTTGAAGGGCCAAGACCTAGTGTTGTTGAGCCCATTTGCTCAGTTAAATTTTATCCAGATCACTATGCTCGACTTCCTGTGGTGGAAAAAGCTTCGCTACCGCCTTTTACTCCAGAAGCAGCGAAGGTGGGGAGAGTGACAGCGAAACTCCAACAGTTATTGCAAGCGATTATAGATATTCCACGTTCTCACCCAGGTGATCCCCAAAAATACATCTTATTGGATCAGCTAAAAACCTATTTAGACACCGCCACGAATTCAAATGCGAAGTGCAATGCCCTTTCTTTTACATTCTTTTTGAAAGA
>CAZTDR010000054.1:0-18527 GCA_964612855.1 uncultured Coxiellaceae bacterium | reverse complement strand
GGACTTAAAATCCCTCGGGGGGTAACCCCCGTGCCAGTTCGATTCTGGCCTCGGGCACCATGTTGGAATGACAAATTGCATGACTTTCGTCGTAACAGAGCAGTGTATACGTTGCAAATATACGGACTGTGTTGAAGTTTGTCCGGTTGATTGTTTTTACGAAGGCCCCAATTTTCTTGTTATCAAACCCGACGAATGCATAGACTGCGCTCTTTGCGAACCAGAATGCCCCGTCAACGCCATTTATTCCACTGACGATCTTCCCGAAAAATATCAAAATTACATCGAACTCAATAAAGAGCTTGCTGAAACCTGGCCGAATATCAATCGCCGCAAAGACGCGCCGAGTGATGCGGATGAGTGGAAAGATGTAGATGATAAATTAAAACTTCTTGAAAAATAACAACAATGCAAGCAAACTTTCCTTTTGCGCAGCATCTAAACAGAAAGGGCGTTCGCACACTTTTTAGTAGGAACTCCCGATCATCCGTCATCCCCGAATGCTTTTATCGGGGATCTGTTTACTCGTTAAAAGATCTCCGATAAAAACATTCGGGGATCACGAAAAACACCGGACATAAGATCGGACATTTTTATTTCAATATCCCGCATTTTTTCATAAAATAAGTGCTATAATCAACAGCATGAACATTAAAAGATCGGACATAAAATCGGACATTTTAGCGGTCACTGATAGAGGTGAAAATCCATCAATGATGGAGCCATTATTAATCTCGGAAAACTCTAAATATCGCCCAGAGTTAACAGACCTGGCGATGGAATTAGTAGCAAAGTCTGCCGGATTTAAACGTAGCTTACCCTCCGCAATACAAACCTCATTAGCGACTACAGTTCGCTCAATGAACTGCTACTATAGCAACTTGATTGAAGGACATGACACCCATCCCATTGAAATTGAACAAGCATTACGAAACCAGTACAGTTCAGACATCAAAAAGCGTAATTTACAAAAAGAAGCTAGAGCACATATTACTGTTCAAGAATGGATTGACCAAGGCGGCATTAAAAATAATCCATTTTCCAGCGAAACCCTTTGCGAAATACACCAACGTTTCTGTGATTTGTTACCTGAAGATTTATTATGGATAGAAAACCCTGACAATAAGCAAAAAATGCGCGTCATCCCGGGAGAGTTGCGTCAATATGATGTCAAGGTAGGCAATCATATTGCCGTCAGCCCGGGCGCGTTACCCCGTTTTTTTTCTCACTATGAATCGGTTTACGGCGCATTAGGAAAAACAGAATCCATCTTAGCATTGGCTGCATCCCATCATCGATTACTATGGATCCATCCATTTCTTGATGGAAATGGTCGAGTAGCACGTTTACTATCTTATGCAATCACCTTGAATATATTAGATACAGGGGGCATGTGGTCTATTGCGAGAGGCTTGGCTCGCCAGGTTGAAAAATATAAAGAACATCTCGCAAACTGCGATCTCAAACGCCGAAATGATTTAGATGGGCGCGGATCTTTAAGCGAAGAAATGCTGATTGATTTTACCCGTTTCTTTCTTGAAATCTGTATTGATCAAGTGAATTTTATGGAAAAATTAATGGAGTCGGACAGATTAAGAGCAAGGATTTTATTATGGGCTAAAGAAGAGGTAGAACTTGAAAAATTACCCCCTCAATCCATCCAAATACTTGAAACGATTTTGTATCGCGGTGAAATTTCAAGAGGTGAGCTAGCGATCTTACTCAATGTGACAGATCGTCATGCACGCCGCTTGACAGCCACTTTAATTGAAAGAGGGATACTTGTTTCTGATTTCCCCAAATCGCCATTAAAACTTGCTTTTCCAGCGAGCCTTGCCAATCGCTGGATGCCAGGATTATTTCCTTAATTGGGCGGTCAAAGCGCATGAATTCAAACCAAATCTTAGGACAAGGCGGCTTACTTAGCCAAGCCATCGAGGGCTTTACCTCGCGAGATGCTCAGCAAACAATGGCGGATGCCATTGAAAAAGCACTGGCTCTGAATTCCCAAATTATCATCGAGGCTGGAACAGGGACGGGTAAAACATTCGGTTATTTGGTGCCTATTTTTCTCTCTCAAAAAAAAACCATCATTTCTACCGGTACTAAAAACTTACAAGACCAATTATTTTTTAAAGATATTCCCATCATCAAAAAGATTCTCGCCTTACCGACCAAGGTTGTCTTACTCAAAGGACGGGCCAATTATCTTTGCAAACATCGGATTGAACGCAATATTCTCGATGGACGCTTTGTTTCTCGACAGTTAGTCACACACTTACATACCGTTAACGAATGGGCAAATAGCACCCAAACAGGCGATATCTCTGAATTAACCAGTGTCGCTGAAGATTCTGCCATTTGGCCCTATGTGACAAGTACGCCGGATAACTGCCTCAGTCAAGACTGTCCATTTTATAAAGATTGCTTTGTTGTTAAAGCACGTCAACAAGCCTTAGTCGCTGACATTGTGATTGTTAATCATCATTTATTTTTTGCAGACATGGCCTTACAAGAAGAAGGATTTGGCGAATTATTACCAGGAGCCGATGCGATTGTTTTTGATGAAGCACATCATTTGCCTGAAATCGCTTCTCAATTTTTTTCTACCGCTTTAACCGGACGGCAATTGACTGAACTCGCACGAGACACAGAAGCTGAAATTTTACAATCCGCAAAAGATTCTCGTCATGTGATCGAAGAAACCGATAAATTGCAGGCAACCGTGCAAGAAATGCGGCTGGCCATGGGGCAAGAATTACGTCGCGCGCCTTGGCCAGAACAATTACCTTCCTTGCTGGAAATAAGCATTCATTCCGTTAAAAAAAATCTGCAAACCTTAGAAGAGCTGCTTAAAACCATAGCTATTCGCAGCAAAGGGCTGGAAAATTGTTGGCGACGCGCCATACAACTCATTGAGCGCTTTAATTTACTCACCGGAGAAACCCCTGACGATGCCGTTCATTGGTTTGAAACATTTATGCAAAGTTTTACTCTGCAATTAACGCCGCTCATTGTTGCTGAAAATTTCAAACGCTATATTGAAGAAAAAAAACGTACGTGGATTTTTACCTCCGCCACCCTTACTGTCAAAAATAATTTTCAATTATTTATCGACGCCCTAGGATTACGTCATGCGCTGCAATTGCAATTGTCTAGCCCATTTGATTACGCGAAACAAGCATTATTGTACGTTCCACGCGGCTTACCGGATCCTCACGATAAACACTACACAAATGCGTTGATTGAATCCGCGATTCCGGTTTTAGAAGCAACACAGGGAAAAGCGTTTTTATTATTCACGAGCCACAGAGCATTAGACTATGCGGCAGAATTATTAAAAGACCGTGTTACTTTTCCGCTTTTACTTCAAGGCAGCATGCCCAAAAAAGAATTGATTGAGCAATTTAAATCGTATGGTAATGCCGTATTATTAGGCACCAGCAGTTTTTGGTATGGCGTCGATGTGCGAGGAGATGCTTTATCCTGCGTTATTATTGATAAATTGCCCTTTGCGGCTCCCGAAGATCCCATTCTAAAAGCCCGTATTCAAATGCTAAAAAAACAAGGCCGCGATCCCTTTCAAGAATATCAATTACCCAATGCTATTTTAATGCTAAAACAAGGGGCAGGGCGATTAATCCGGGATGTACAAGACTACGGTATTTTAATGATTGGCGATCCGCGATTAGTTGGGTCGCGTTATGGACAAGCGTTTTTACAAAGTTTGCCCGATATGGCTCGCACTCGGGATTTTGAGAAAATTAAAACGTTTTTGGCCGGGCAGCGAGAAAAAAACATCTCATTGACCAAACTTTAAATTAATATGCTACAATTTGGCATAATAAAGACGATTAAAAGGCAAATCTATGCGCACTTCTACCAATTTTTTCTCTTTGAATGATGAAAAAGTAAGCGACGAAAATAGCGTATATAAAGAGCTTCCAAAAGAAGGAGGAAATGCCATCAAGGAGGAATATGACGGTAGAACAAGAAGTGGGGCTATTGCGTTTACCGACGAAACCCGAGACTCTTATTTTGATAAGCTATGGCTCTCTGACCTTGAGCAAGAAAATGATCAACTCTTTACAGAAACCCAATTAGGTAATTTCAAACCAAAGATAGAAAATTTAATACGGCGATTAAATAACCTACTGAAAGAACCTTCCACTTCCAATAGCGTTACCCCCGTTTTTACTAAAGCACCTATTTCATCTGCGCCTAGCGTACAAATACCAAACCCCACCTTAATCGATAAGCTTGAGGAGCAATATGCTAGCCTCTCTCCTGAGAAACACTCGGTTTTTTTCAAACAAAGAGTAGAAAAGTTAAAGCAACAGCTCGATAAACTCCAAAAAGCGCTGCCTCATAACGTCGTGGATTTCGCATCATTCGAATTTATTTCTCCTGAAGTAAGGATTCAGACCTCTACGAATTATCGCTTTAACATACATAGTTTGGTGAAATTGATAAACATACAGAAAAAATACATGAACCCTTATACTGGAGAAATTTTTAAAGAAGAAGATCAAGATTTGATTAAAGATTTTGCCCAAAAAAAAGGTCTAACGATCAACATACGTGGGGCCTATCATGTAGAGGAGCCGCAAGAAATATTACAAGGTGCATTGGACGCTGCAAGGGACAACCAATCACGAAATGAATCATTTCAACAAGTACGTTTTGAAGTAACTTCATCGACAGGAACAGCTATAAGCAATTCTATAATTCTTGTAGTAAACCGTAATAACTCTCGCGACGAACACCAAAGAATACCCGGACTTTCAGGATTTTCAAGGTTTTTTGGGCCTTCCCGACAAGAACAAGGGGCACGGGAAGAAACGGCTGTCATTAGACCTTTTCCTCGTCCTTAGTTTATGAAATTATTAGCCTTAGATACGTCAACGACTGCTTGCTCCCTAGGTTTGTCTATTGAAGACAAAATTGCTTTACGGCATGAAATAATGCCGATGCAACAAACAAAACACGTCTTACCATTATTGCATGATCTCTTGAAAACAGAAAACGTCACACTTCGTGAATTAGATGCCATTGCGGTAGGTTGCGGTCCGGGTAGTTTCACAGGCGTTAGAATTGCAATTAGTCTCGCACAAGGGTTGGCTTTTGCAGTGCAAAAGCCCGTGATTGTCATATCATCACTGGCGGCCATTGCCCAGCAAATGCACGAAGAAGCAGGGTGGAATCGGATAATCGTTGCCATAGATGCCCGAATGAATGAAGTTTATTGGGCAACCTATGAAATCCAACCCAATCAATTAGTTGTCTTGCGCGGTGAAGAACGCCTGGATCGACCCGAAAACATTCGTTTACCTGACTCAACCTGGCAAGGAGCAGGCAATGCCTGGGATGTTTATCCGCAACAAATCGCACAAAAACCGACTTTAATCAATCCGAACGCGCTTCCAACTGCGGCGGCTATTCTGGCCTTAGCACAAGACAAATGGGAAAAAGGCGAAATAGTAGCGCCAGAAGACGCATTGCCTGTTTACTTGCGGGATAAAGTGGCGAAGAAAATGGCTGAGCAATAAGATACACTTTTATTTGTATGCAGCCTAGAAGAGCGCTAAAATCAGCCCATATTAAAAAACCCGGAGGCTACGCGTTCCTATGGCTGGTCAACAAGATACAGGTCGCCAAGAAATTCTAAAAAAATTACGCGATCATATTAAAAATAAAGTCCCTGCCGCAAAGGCAACTCTGCTTGAAACATTTGCAGGGCGTTATTATGCCAATTGTTCTCTTGAAGATTTAACCGAACGTTCCATAGATGATTTATTTGGTGGATTATTGTCCCATTGGAATTTTATTTACCAAAGAAAACCAGGGGAATCCAAAGTTCGCGTCTTCAATCCGACCCTGGAAAAAGACGGTTGGGAATCCACCCATACGATTATTGAAGTCTCTCATGACGACATCCCTTTCTTAGTCGACTCCATCCGCATGGAAGTGGATCGCAATGGTTTACAAATTCATTATGCGATTCATTTTGGCGGCTTAAAAGTAAAACGTGATGCAGAAGATAAAATTATTGAAATCTTGCCCATCGGCGCTACCAATGCGGATGCTTCCTCAGAAGCCCCTATTTATTTAGAAATTGATCGGCAAATTGATGCAGAAACGATGGACGGATTGCGTCTGAATATTGAACGCGTACTCACTGACGTCCATGTTTCGGTTTTAGACTGGCGAAAAATACTGGCCTCCGTTGAAGAATCGTTGCTCGAGCTTGAACAAAATCCGCCGCCTTTAGATCCCGCGGAAATTGCTGAATCAAAAGATTTCCTTCGTTGGTTAATCAACAATCATTTCACTTTTTTAGGGTGTCGTGATTACAAATTGATTGGCAATGAAACCAATAGAGCCTTACAAATTATTCCCGGAACGGGACTCGGTGTACTGCGTGATGATAGCACCAGCACTGTGTCGCGTAACTACGCCGATTTACCCCCACAAGCACGTAAACTCGCTTTATCAAAAAATATTTTGATTATCGCCAAAACGAACACACAATCCACTGTCCATCGCGCAGCTTACACAGATTATATTGGCGTAAAACGATTTAACGAAAAAGGGGAGTTAATCGGTGAGCGACGCTTCATTGGTCTTTATACGTCGACCGCTTATCACTCCAGTCCACGCTACATTCCTTTTTTACGGCACAAGGTAGCGAAAGTTATTCAAGAATTTCATTACCCGCCTGATAGCCATAACGGCAAAGAAGTCGTCCACATTTTAGAAACCTTGCCACGCGATGATTTGTTCCAAGCTACACACGAAGAATTAGTTGAGTTGACCCAAGGTATTTTGCATTTACAAGAACGCAAACGAGTACGCTTATTTGTGCGTAAAGATGCTTACAGCCGTTATTTTTCTTGTTTAGTTTACGTGCCACGCGAAATTTCTAATACTGAACTTTCTCTCACGATGCAAGATATTTTGATGGAAGCTTTTCAAGGATTAGAATCGTCGTTTACCACTTATTTTTCAGATTCTGTCTTAGCTCGTATTCACTACTTAATTCGTGTCAACCCCAAAAATCCAGTAGAATATGACGTGGCAAAAATTGAAAAAGAATTGAGTAACGCCGCCCATTCCTGGACAGATGAATTTAAAAATCAACTGATTTTACAATTTGGTGAAGCAGAAGGATTACGCTATTACGTTAAATATCGAAAAGCATTTCCTGCGAGTTACACAGAATGTTATTTGCCGCGCAGTGCCATTGACGACATTAAAAAAATTGAAGCGCTTTCACCCGAAAATCCGCTTGAAATGCTATTTTATAAGTCAGGCAAGACATCACTGCAGTTAAAATTATTTCATAGCGAACATACGATTCCATTATCCGACGTGCTGCCCACTCTGGAAAATATGGGATTACGTATTATTGGTGAAAGACCCCATGAAATTATTTTTAAAGATGGAACGATAGCCTGGATTAGTGATTTTGATATGATTCATGTTAGCAAACGAGAGGCTGACATCGATCAAACCAAAGACAGTTTCCAAGATGCGTTTACTAACATATGGTTTCGCAATGCGGAAGATGATGGTTTCAACCGCTTAGTGTTAGATGCGCATTTAACCTGGCATGAAACGGCCGTATTACGTGCTTACACGAAATATTTACGTCAAACGGGTTTTACTTTCAGTCAAACTTACATCGAACAAGCCTTGATTAATAATCCTGAAATTGCTCGAGATTTAGTAGAATTATTTGAACTGCGCTTTTCGCCCGAATATACAAAAGACAATCGTCCGGATGCTTTCGTCTTAATTAGCAAAATCGAACAAGCACTCGACGAAGTCAGTAGTCTGGACGAGGATAGAATCATTCGTCGCTTGCTCGAAGTCATTTTGGCAACCATTCGCACCAATTATTTTCAAACGACTGCAGACGGTAAATTTAAGTCTCACATCTCTTTTAAGCTCGATCCTGCAGCCATTTCTGATTTACCATTACCCCGTCCCATGTACGAAATTTTTGTTTATTCACCTCGCGTCGAAGGTGTGCATCTCCGTGGCGGCAAAGTAGCCCGAGGGGGATTACGTTGGTCAGATCGCCGCGAAGATTTTCGCACCGAAGTGTTAGGCTTGATGAAAGCACAACAAGTCAAAAACTCCGTTATCGTACCCGTAGGCGCAAAAGGAGGCTTTTACCCGAAGCATTTGCCTGAGGGTGATCGGGATGCCATTTTAAAAGAAGCTATCGCTTGTTATTCCACTTTTATTCGCGGCATGTTAGACATTACTGATAACATTAAAGAAGGGAAAGTCATACCGCCTGTGGATGTCGTACGCTACGATGAAGATGATCCGTATCTTGTCGTTGCAGCGGACAAGGGAACCGCTACTTTTTCTGATATTGCCAACAGCATTTCTAAAGAATATGAATTTTGGCTGGATGATGGATTCGCCTCAGGCGGCTCTGCCGGTTATGATCACAAAAAAATGGGCATTACGGCACGCGGTGCTTGGGAGTCGGTCAAACGTCACTTCCGTGAACTGGGTATTAATCCTGAAGCGACTGATTTCAGTGTGGTGGGAATTGGCGATATGAGTGGCGACGTATTTGGTAATGGTATGCTTATGTCAAACCATATCAAATTACTCGCTGCCTACAATCATATGCACATTTTTGTGGATCCCAATCCCGATGCTGCACTCAGTTTTGAAGAACGTAAACGCTTATTTAATTTACCGCGTTCTACTTGGATGGATTATCACGCAGAACTTATTTCGTCAGGCGGCGGTGTTTTTAGTCGTGTGGCAAAATCCATTAAAATCTCGCCTGAAATGAAAGCTGCGTTCAATATTGAAAGTGATTATCTCGTACCCAATGATTTGATTCGCGCCATTCTTACCTCATCGGTAGATTTAATCTGGAACGGCGGTATTGGTACCTTCGTTAAATCCAGCGCAGAAACGCATGCGGAAGTGGGCGATAGAACCAACGATGCGATTCGGGTAAATGGCAATGAATTGAAAGCTCGAGTCATCGGGGAGGGGGGCAACCTTGGATTAACCCAACGTGCCCGCGTTGAATATTCATTAAATGGCGGCGTTCTCTACACCGATTTTATTGATAATTCCGCAGGTGTAGATTGTTCAGATCATGAAGTTAATTTGAAAATTTTGCTGAACAAACTGATCAATGATCAGGAAATGACCCTAGAGCAACGCAATATTTTATTAGAAAAAATGACGGATGAAGTGGCTGAATTAGTCTTGCGTGACAATTACGAACAAACGCAAATGGTAAGCTTAGAAGCATCTGTTGCATTACAAACCATGGATTTACTTCGTCGCTATATGAATGAATTGGAAAAAAATGGCCGATTAAATCGCGAGTTAGAATTTTTACCTGATGAAAAATCCTTGCTAGAGCGTAAAGCAAATGGCCAAGGTCTCACACGTCCAGAAATTGCTGTACTCATTTCGTATTGCAAAATGTTTTTAAAACAAGATATTTTAGCGTCCAACATTCCAGAAGATCCTTATTTTGTTCGTTATCTCATGATGGCTTTTCCCGAATCGTTACGCAAAAAATATTTACCGCAAATGAAAGAGCATAGTTTGCGACGTGAAATTATTGCAACCCAACTCGGAAAACATGTGACAGATCACATGGGTGTAAATTTTGTTGAGCGCTTGCAACGCGAAACGGGCGCCTCGGTGGCTTCCATTATGCGCGCCTATATAGTCGCTGAAAGCATTTATGGCATGGATGATTTATGGAAGGAAATCGAAGCACTTGATTTGAAAGTCAGTACTGCAGTACAGCAAAAAATGATGTTACAAACTTATTTTCTCACCCGTCGTGCGACACGCTGGCTGACACGTAATTTAAAACCTGACTTAACTATTCAAGAAGCTATCGATCATTTTGCTGATCCAATCGCTGAACTCATGAAACAATTGCCTGAGTTAGTGACGGAATCCGATCGCGAAATTCTTGAAACAGACACCGCGTCACTCTTAGATCAAGGTGTGCCTGAAGTATTAGCTAAACGCGTAGCGAGCTGCAATACCTTATTCACTTCCCTTGATATTGTAGAGGCGGCATTAAAACATCAATTACCTATCACAGAGGTGGCTCAAACTTATTATGCTTTAGGTACTCATCTCGAATTAAATTGGTTACGTGATCAAATCAATCTTTATCCCATGGAAAATCAGTGGGAAGAGTTAGCACGTTCTGGCTTCCGTGATGATCTTGATCGCGCACAACGTAAATTGAGTGTCAGTGTATTATTACTCAAACAGAAAAAGAAACAGCAAGCAATGGCGGTCACCGAACGTATCGATGCATGGTTAAAACAATACGCGCTATTAATTGAACGCTGGCAAAATTTGATTGCTGAAATTAAATCCAGCAATAATGTCGGTTTTGTAACCTATTCTGTGGTGATGCGTGAGTTATTTGATTTTGCCCAAGCAGGCTAAATTGTAGGGGCACGGCACGCCGTGCCCGAAATTTCGAACCCATACTTGCTTAGGACACGACAAAAGATAGCAAAAACTAAAAGGGAACTTTATGACTAAGACACTTATTCCAGCCGACTTTCCTTATAAATCGCACTTTATGGATATTAATGGTGCCAAACTTCATTACATCGAAGAAGGGGAAGGTGATCCCATTTTATTTTTACATGGTATTCCTACTTCGTCGTATGTTTGGCGCAATATAATTCCTCATCTTACCGTTTTAGGAAATTGCATCGCACCGGATTTAATTGGTTTTGGGCAATCGGCCAAACCGGATATTGCTTATACCATTCAAGATCATATTAACTATATCGAAAAATTCATTGAAACACTGCAATTAGAAAATATTACGTTGGTCATGCATGGTTGGGGTTCGCTTATTGGTTTTGATTATGCCATGCGGCATCCTGAAAAATGTAAAGGATTAGTCTTTTATGAAGCCTATCTTCGCCCACTGCATCCTGAAGATATTTCCCTCCCTTACCAAGAACAGATACTTTCTTGGCAAAGTGAAGACAATACAGCGGATTTAATTATTAACGGCATACATTTTATTGATAAAGTCTTGCCGCAAAGTGTGATGCGTCAATTAAGTGAAAAAGAATTGGAATTTTATCGTAGTCCTTTTAAACCGGAAGGAGCGGGAAAACCGTTGTATCAATATTTAAATGAATTACCCAATCGCGATGAAAAAAATTCTACTAATCAAATTATTGCTAATTACTCGAAAAAATTAACACACTCGCCGCTGCCTAAATTAATGCTCTATTCTGTTCCCGGCTTTATTACAACGATGGAAACGGCCATGTGGGCCCGCGAGCATTTGCCTAACTTAGAAGTTGCGGATGTGGGCGAAGAATTGCATTATGCTCAAGAAAGCAATCCAGAATTAATGGGCGAAACAATCAGTATTTGGCTGCAAGGTATAGAGGATCTCCGCGCATGACAAAAATTTTTATCCCGTTAAGTTATAGCTCTTGTAGGGGCGGACCGATGTGTCCGCCCGGATTTTACGGTTGAGGCCGCTGGGCTGACACATCGGTCCGCCCCTACAAAAGCATTTTTATCGTGTACAGAGATATGAGAATAAACTTATGAAAAAAGCATACAACATCGCAATCGTCGGCGCCACGGGCATTGTGGGATCGACCACTCTCGCTATTTTAGAAGAGCGCAACTTTCCTATTAATAAATTATTTTTACTCGCCAGCAAACGTTCAGCAGGCGATTCTCTGCAATTTAAAAATAAATCTTACGAAGTTGAAGATTTAGCGGAATTTGATTTCAGTCAAACACAACTTTGTTTTTTTTGTACCAGCAACGAAATTTCTGCAGAATATGCTCCGAAAGCAGCTGACTTAGGGAATATTGTCATTGATAAAAGTTCACACTTTCGCTATGACAAAGAAATTCCTTTAATTGTGCCTGAAGTGAATCAGGCAGCGTTGGGCGATTTTCGCAAAAAAAATATTATTGCCAATCCTAATTGTAATACGATTCCGGTAGTCGTGGCGTTAAAACCTATTTATGACGCGGTAGGCATTACACGAATGAATATCGCAACCTATCAATCTGTTTCGGGCAGCGGCAAAGACGCCGTCAATGAATTAGCAGAACAAACTGCATTATTATTAAATGGCCGCCCCATCAAACCCAAAGTGTATTCGCAACAAATTGCATTTAACGTCCTGCCGCATTGTGATGAATTGCAAGATAATGGCTATACACGTGAAGAAATGAAAATTATTTGGGAAACGCAAAAAATAATGGGGGATGAAAAAATTTCGATTAACCCAACCGCCGTACGCGTGCCCGTTTTCTTTGGTCATTCCGCTGCCGTACACATTGAAACACGCGATAAAATTTCTGCGAAAGAAGCATTAAAATTATTAGAAAATGCACCGGGTGTTAAATTAATGACAGGAAAACATCAATATCCATCGCCAGTACGCGATGCTGCTGGAAAAGATGAGGTATTTGTAGGACGCGTACGTGAAGATCTCTCATACAGCAACGGCCTTAATATGTGGGTGGTGACCGATAATTTACGCAAAGGTGCCGCTTTAAATGCCGTGCAAATTGCTGAAGAATTGATTGAGAAACATTTATAAAATATTTTTATTCTCTGTACACGATAAAAATGCTTTTGTAGGGGCGGACCCGTGTGTCCGCCCAGCAGCCTCAACCGTAAAGTCCGGGCGGACACATGGGTCCGCCCCTACAAAAGCCATAATTTAACGGGATAAAAATTTTTGTCGTGCACGGAGATTTTTATTTTTCTCCATCCCTACAATTTTTTCCTCCCTGGAAGGGGAAAAAATAAAAAATAGGAACTTCACTATGCCTTACTCTTTAGAATACTTCTTAACCAAAACACAAACATTTCTTCTCTTGGTCAATCAAGTTCTCACTAACACAGGCTGCCTTGTCTTAGCCAGTCTATTTCTTTTCTTACTTATTCTTCTCAAATTAAAAGCACCGAAAAAAAACAAAACCATTCATCTCATTAAAAATAACGAAAATATTGACGCTATTGCAGGAGATGATGTCATCACCACGCAACTGGATTTAGCACGGGCTTACATTGAAATGGATGAAAAAAATCTCGCGCGCGATATTTTAAAGCAAGTGATTCAGCAAGGTAATAGCATACAACAACATGAAGCTAAGTTATTAATGGACATTCGATAAATGCGCATTGCATTAGGTATCGAATATGATGGGCATGATTTTTTTGGCTGGCAAGCCCAACAAAATTTATTGACAGTGCAGGGATGCTTAGAGTCGGCGTTAAGCAAAATCGCAGACGAAAAAATTAAAGTCATTTGCGCAGGCAGAACCGATGCAGGGGTTCATGCAACTGGTCAAGTTGTTCATTTTGATACGACAGCGACTCGAAATTTACGCGCTTGGACACATGGCACTAATAGCCATCTTCCATCCTCGATTGCCGTCACTTGGGTAAAGGAAGTGGATGAACAATTTCATGCGCGTTTTTCCGCCGTCGCACGCTGTTACCGTTATATTATCTATAATCATTCTCTTCGCCCCGCCTTGGCAGCAAAACGGGTTACTTGGTATCACCCGACGCTTGATGTAGAAAAAATGGAAAAAGCGGGGCAATTTTTACTGGGTGAGCAAGACTTTAGTTCTTTTCGTTCCGCCGAGTGCGAATCTAAAACACCGATGCGCAATGTACACTTTATTAAAGTAGCGCGCGAAAACGATTTCGTCATTATTGATATTAAAGCTAATGCTTTTTTGCATCACATGGTAAGAAATATCACGGGTGTTTTATTGCAAATTGGGTCTGGGTCCAAACCGGTTGAATGGGCAAAAGCAGTTTTGTTGGCGAAAGATCGTCGTCAAGCAGCAGAAACAGCACCGGCTACTGGGCTTTATTTATGTCAGGTTAGCTACCCGGAACCGTATATTTTTACCAGTGTAAACAATGGGTTGATTTACTTTTCTTAAATGCGGATAAGGCACAGCTTCCCATGTTTAGCCGTATTGGCTCGACGTCTCGGGCACGGCACGCCGTGCCCCTACAGGAAGTGTCATTTTTTTCTTTCCCTTACTCAGCCCAACGCTTAGAATAAGCAGGAAAAAATGATATTAAGCAGGGTTTCTCATGAGTTGGTTTAAAAAATTATTACCTTCACGAATTCGCACTGAAACGGTTACCAAAAAAGGGGTGCCTGAAGGATTGTGGTCCAAGTGCGATAAATGTAATGCCATTTTGTATCGTTCCGAATTGGAACGGAATTTGGAAGTCTGTCCGAAGTGCGATCATCACATGCGCATCTCTGCGCGTAAGCGGCTTGAATATTTTTTGGATACTGATACTCAAGTCGAAGTGGGCGCCGATGTGCTGCCCGTCGATCTTTTAAAATTTAAAGATTTAAAAAAATATAAAGATCGTTTGTCTACCGCGCAAAAAGATACGGACGAAACCGAAGCTTTAGTCGTTTTACGTGGCAAAGTATGTGGGCTACCCTTAGTTGCCGCGGCATTTGAGTATGGCTTCATTGGTGGCTCTATGGGTGCAGCAGTGGGAGAGCGCTTTGTGCGTGCAGTCAATACTGCCTTGGAATTTAATCTCCCTTTCATTTGTTTTTCAGCGAGTGGTGGAGCACGCATGCAGGAAGCCTTAATTTCGCTGATGCAAATGTCGAAAGTAAGCGCAGCACTCGCTATTCTAGCCGAAAAAAATCTTCCCTATATTTCTATCTTAACCGATCCCACGATGGGGGGAGTATCCGCCAGTTTAGCCATGTTGGGGGATATTATTCTGGCTGAACCCAAAGCATTAATCGGTTTTGCTGGACCTCGCGTGATAGAACAAACCGTTCGCGAAAAATTGCCTGAAGGATTTCAGCGCAGCGAATTTTTATTAGATCATGGTGCGATTGATATGATCGTCACTCGCCAGCAATTACGCGCAACCGTAGCGAGATTATTAGCTAAATTAACCCGACAACGTGCTGTCGTGGTGTAATATCTTCTGGAGCACTGCACGGTAAGCTTACTAAAACTTAACGTTTGATGAGGTGAAATTATGGATCAAAAAAAAATTCAACGGATTATTGGTATTGTTGTCGTTATCGCGTTAGTTGTGGTTGTGATGCCTTTAGTTTTAGGGAAAAACGATCTTCCCACGGAAACCGTTACGACTAACATAAAAGCACCTTTACCTGATCAATCAACACCTGTCGCTCTCACAACACCTCAAGATACGATCTCAAGTGAAACTTCTCCCACAACAGCAATGGCTGCTGAACCCACGACAAGCAGCATGAACACACCTGCAGCTGAATCGAATACAGCTCCAAATCAAGCAACAATTGCACCTACCGCGACACCGACATTACCAACACCGCCCGCGTTAGCCCCTGAGCAAATAGCGGCAAGCGAGCCACAAAAACCGGCAGAAGCAACCCAAGCTGCTGACAAGCCCGCACCCGCGCCGGGCAGTATTATTTATGAACCCGCGACAACTTCTGCCGAACAACCTACCGTAACCGAAACGGATAAACCCACACCGATAGCGGACACTGTTTCTACCGCTGCACCTGATATCGCATCGTCTCAAGCATCTGCAATTAAAGTAAAACAAGCCGTGATGAAAGAAAAAAAATCACGTCCCAAATCAATTACGGCTATACAAGCTAAAACAACGACGCCATCGCAGCCTAAACTGAAATCAGGTTGGGCGGTTCAAATGGGAAATTTCGCTACGAAAAAGAATGCGACGCATTTAGCGAAAGTTCTACGCGCTGCAGGTTATAAAGTCTTTACGCAAGACATCAAAACCGCGCAAGGAAAAATGCATACGCGTGTTTATATCGGCCCCGAACTCAAACAAGCTTCTGCGACCAAATTATCCCATGACATTCATCGTCATCTGAATATGCAAGGGTATGTCGTTTCTTACAAACTTTAAAATTCTCTTTAGCTATTTGGTGGGCACGCTGCGCAAAACGCAGCGTATCCACTAGAGTTAGGCTTATTCCATGAATACTTACCAACAAACGCTTAAAGTCAGCACACCGGGTCGCGGTATGATTAATATCACGGATTCGATAGCAGATAGCGTTTTACAAGCTAAAATTGTGACCGGTCTTTGTTGCATCTTCCTTCACCATACCAGTGCTTCACTCATTATTTGTGAAAATGCAGACTCCGCGGTGCAAAGGGATATGGAAACCTTTATGCAACAACTTGTTCCGGATGGCGATACACGCTATCGCCATGTAGCTGAAGGCCCCGATGATATGCCCGCGCATGTAAGAACTATTTTGACGCAAAATTCTCTGATTGTTCCTATTACGAAAATGCACTTGAATCTCGGAACCTGGCAAGGATTATTTATCTGGGAACACCGGCTTAAACCGCATGAAAGAAAAGTGACTGTTACGATTCAAGGTAGTTAATCTCATGAAATCCACACCCTTCGCCCATTTCAATTTCATTGATTTAACGCATACATTAGATTCTTCTGTGCCGACGTGGAGCGGCAATTGTGGATACAATCACCAAATCATTGTTGATTATCCCGAAGCTTGTCGGGTACAAGCCATCGAAATGAATGCCGGTACTGGTACGCATATTGATGCGCCTTCGCATTTTATTCCAGGTGCAAAAAGTGCAGCCGATATTCCACTGGAGGAACTCATCGCACCAGTTTTTTTAATTGATGTGTCAGCGAAAGCACATGCTGATTATTACATTAGCTGTGATGATATTTTAGCTTTCGAAAAACGCTATGGAAAAATTACGCCTGGCAGTTTAGTGGTGGGATATACCGGTTGGGACCAATATTGGCAGGATGCAAAAAAATTTCGTAATCCTGATGAAAGCGGTCAAATGCACTTTCCCGGTTTTGCAGCCGAAAGCGCTGAATTATTATTAGAGCGAAATATTGCGGGTTTAGCCATTGATTCTCTCTCACCGGATTGTTTGGATTTAACATTTCCAGTGCATTATGCCATTTTAGGCGCAGGGAAATACATCGTAGAAAACCTAGCAAATTGCAAATACCTGCCAGCAACAGGCGCATTCAGTATTATCTTACCCGTCAAAACACGTGATGGCACAGAAGCCATTGCACGCGCGATTGGATTGGTACCTAAATAAATCCTAAAAAAGCTCTTATCCTCGAGCCCAAGCCGTCATCCCCGAATGCTTCTATCGGGGATCTCCTCAAGGTAAACAGATCCCCGATAGAAGCATTCGGGGATGACTCGAGAAGAAGCTATATTAACTCCGGCTGCTAGTCTTGCTACGCTTAGAAGTTTCGCTCCGATTTTCATTATTACCCATGCTTCTATCATCTTTCTTTTCGCTTGATTTCGTTGAAGCAACAGAGAAAAATGAAGTATGTTCTGCTTTTTGCATTGAACTATTCAATTTCATAAATGCGCGCTGAGAAGAAAAGTGGCGATCAGTCTTTACCATGGCTCTGACTGACGCATAACATGCCTCTTTAGCAATATCTGATACCGCATCTATTATAAAAAACGCACCTAGCATCATACCACCTAGAATTGCAGCTGCTCCAAGAGTAACTGCACTGACAAGTGCAACCGCTATAACGACTGTTCCCAGAAGACAAACACCGCCTTCAACTAGGGCGTGCTTTATAGGCGAATAGGTTTTTGCATTCCTTTCGGCTGTATCAGCAAGTGTCTTCATTAAGCTATTAAATTCATTTTCATTTTCTTTATCGCCAGGATTTTTAATCCTTAACGCGCTTGCACGAGTAAGATCAAGAAGCATTTTGTACTCAGGAGACTGATCGCCCGATTGAGAAATAAAATCAACTACCGCAACAAATCTCTTTAAAAAGGGATAATCACCTGTCATTCCATAAATTTTAGCTGTGCTAATGAGTTTATTACTTTCTCTTTTTAATTCGTTGTATGCAGGATTTTGTGGGATATGACCTGTTATGGATGTAATGACATCTTGATATTTGGCAGAAAGTCTTTTTTCTCCTGTTTCAATAAGATTATCACTTTGGTATTTGTTAAATAGCGCCCGCAATTCTTCTATTTCTTGCTTATTATCTGTGACAAGCTTAGGGGTTTTAGTTTTGCAATCAAAATATTGTAATTTTTCCGGAGTAAGAAGGTAGAAAGAATTTGTAGAGTTTTTTAATAAATCTTGCTCAGGTTGAGAAAGAGTTGTTGCCGATGTGACGAAAAGACTAACCTCATCATTTTGTGTTCCGGTTTGTTGAGTGGGAGGGTTGTTTGAAGAATCCAAATAAGCATTAGTCATTTGTGTAAACATATACATTTCTCCTCAACCTTTAATTTATATTTTTAGTTTAGGTTAAATTTCTTAAAAAAATATTAAATGATCAAAAATAATGCGTCGCTCCCTCTGTGCACGACAAAAATTTTTATTCTTTATGAATCATGGCTCTTGTAGGGGCGGACCCGCGTGTCCGCCCGGCGGATTTCCCTGTAAAGTCAGGGCGGACACATGGGTCCGCCCCTACAAAAAGCGTTTTT
>CAZTDR010000053.1:0-18800 GCA_964612855.1 uncultured Coxiellaceae bacterium | reverse complement strand
GTACGGTTCTGCGAGCGGCTGGCGGGGAAGTTCCGCCGGCCTACTCACTGACGTAGCTTCACAATGGGCCCAATAAAATGATATTTTTTGGAAAATGTTTACCCTTAAAGTTGATGATTGAATTTATCCATGGCTAGTTTTTAGCCGGCAGATTTTAGCAGATCATGGCAATTTACGACAGAACCGGTTAGCGAGCCACTTTTCTTGATATCGATCCGGTTTGTTGATCTACTTTTGATTCTGGTAGCGCCACATAATGAGCATCTTCATCCGGCCGGACGTCCATTGAACATAATTCAATCCCTGCTTCATTACTAGCTTCACTGCGCTCGATAAGTGGTGCGCGAGCTTTTTGTCGGAAAAATATTGCTAAAGGGTTTCGTTTTTGAGCTTGTTGTTGGGGCAGTTTTTCTTGCTTTGATTGATATTTTTCTACTAGCTGGGTAGCAAATGTTTCTAAAGCGATTGTTTCAGCCATTGTTTTTGAGAAAGAAACTTTGGCCTTACGATATTCCATCGCTGGTATAATGATTTGACTTACAATCCCTGCAGCGAGTGTAAGCAAGAGAAGAGGAGTAGCTGTGAACAGCCAAATTAAGAATCCTTTTCCAGTTGCTATAGCAGATTCTCGTAGCTCTTCTCGCGTTCTTATAGGCGGTCGTAGTCTCGAGGCGTCTCTCCACCAATTTGCGAAATACGCCATTATTCTATTGTTTCTTTCGCGAACCTTAGCAAACACATACTTCCAGAAATCATTGCTAAGAGGAGGTAGTCCGAAAACTTTTCTTAAATATATTTGCTCTCTTTTGCTGAATGAAGTACTACTTTCCATCGGATTTTTTATGGGCAGATTAGCATCCATCTTTCCAATAAAATATTTTTTTAGAGAATCTTTATCATATTGATAACGCGTAGAAGTTAGGACTCTATTTTCTTCGTTTAGTTCGCCTAAAGAAATCGGGCACTGGTGTTCATTATTTTTTGGCCAAAATCTTACTAGAGAGAGTAAGGTTTCATAAACGGCATTGTAATATTCTAGAGAGAATTTTTTGTTTTTTACTTCCTTTTCCTCTTGCTTTTCCTCCACCTCTTCTTCTGTAACTAAAATTTTTTCAAGCGCACTATACAATTTATCAACCACGCCCTCTTCTTCTTTACTTTCTAATGCTACTGTCACTGCCTCCAAACGTTTCAATAAATTGGCATGGCCCTCTTCATTGTATTGCGAGATTTCAGCAAGTTTTTCAAAAACTGCTGCGGCTTCCAAAATAGCTTTTTCTTTTGCTTCTCTGTTATTCATTGGCGCCTCAAAGACAATTGTTAGCTTATTGTCTTAATTATAGACGCTTATAGTTAAAATAGTCTTAAATGAGTAGTTTATTAAACTGATTTTAGCAGCGGAGATCTCTAGACCATACATGTCTGCCAAATGCTCTGTAATAGCTCCGTAGCTCATCCCTGCGGCGTATAACGATAATACTTTGTTGTCCAGCGATTCATTTAAAACAGTCTGACGCTTCTTCACTAGTTCAGGTTCAAAAGTACCATCACGATCACGCGGGGTTTCAAGTTCGAAAGAACCTGTCCCGGTCTTCATTGTCTTTTTTAGCTTCCCATTACGGCGATTAGGTTGATCTTGCGCTTTACAATCCTGTAAGTGTGAATCCATTTCACCTTCTAATGCTGCCTCAAGAATTTCTTTGATAAGCGGGGTAAGAATACCATCTTTTCCGGTTAATGATTGACCAGATTTAAGTTTATCAATGGCTTCTTTTTGAAATTCGCTAAAATTAAAATTTGCTAAATCAATTTTTTTACTGCTCATCATATCAGCTCTCCAAGGTTATAGAATTATAACAATTTAAGAAAGCTGACACAGTTATTTAAACACTACCCTTACGCCCGTTTTCTTTTTGTAATTCTTTCTAAATTCGTTTTCCAATAAAGGCGAATACTCCTTTACCCAACGATTTAGCGTGGCATGATCAACTTTACTTCCTCGCTCTAACATCATTTCTTCAATGTCGCGGTAGCTCAATGAATAAGAAACATACCAACGAACTACCAATAAAATGATATTTTTGGGAAAATGTTTACCCTTAAAGTTGATCATTGAATTTATCCATGGCTAGTTTTTAGCCGGCAGATTTTAGCAGATCATGGCACTTTGCGACAGAACCCATTTTTATCTTCGTCTTCATCTTGATCTTCGATAACTAGTATTTTATTTTCAATTTCCTGAAACTTCGTGGTTCTTTCCTCTACTAGTTTGCGAGTAAGCGCCTCCGCCTTTAAAGATATCCCGTGTACATCATCTGATATTGCAGTTAATGCCACTACATCAGAAACCTTTTTACGGTAATCTTTGGCTACCTCAGGAAGGAGCAGAGGCTCTATGACACCCAGCACAGAAGAAGCATAAATCTTCAATTGCTCCGGTTTTAATTGCAAGAACGCTTTATTATATATTTCATAAGCGGCGAGGAGAAGTTGCAGAGTGTCATATTGATCAATCCGTACTGAATGAGCTGAAGATAATTGTTCTTTAAATGTATCCAGCAACCCTGCACCGATATTCCTAGGTGCTTCATTCTGGCTTTTGTCTTCTTGCTCGCCAATAGTTGTCTGACTCTCTTGTCCCGATTCTTTCTTAAGGCGATTATATAAAATAGTTGTTTTAACCCAATCTTTTAAGATCTTAACCGCTTCATCTTGTTCTTTGTGTTCTTGTTCATCAAGCGAAACCTGACTCATTGCAGTTTCTTGCTCCTTCTGCTGCATTTTGTTTAAGTAAGAAGAAAATATTTCTATCATTCCGACCAACTTTCCATTCAGTGCCTGAAGCAACGGCATTTCAGCCACAAATAGTCTATTATTTTTTAGGCTTTTTATTTCTTTTATTCCTAGATCCTTTGGGTTCTCTAGCAAAAGCTCAGGATTGTTATCCAAAATAAACTTAACTGCCCCACCCTCGTCATCTATAATGGCTTGCAAAAGCTTTTGCATTTTTCCTTTTTTGTCATTCGCTAGTAAATCTGGTTCGGATTTTGATCTCGCCAAGAACATAACTACCTCGTTTAATTATTTATTTAAGGGGACATTTTACTTTCTTTATAATTTATAAAGCAACGTTTGTCTCTTATTTAGGGTTTATTTTTACGGCCGGCATTGCCTTCTGTCTTACTCAAATAGGCTTGGATTTGTTCCGTAAAAAAAGTATCTATTTTTTTCCTATCGGAGGGATTAGAAAAAAACGAGCAAGGTATTGTTCCTATGGAATGATGATTACCTATAGCAACAGGTGGTTTACACATACTACGATAAATATAACAAAGAGCGCCCAAAGCCACCAACGGATCATGCGGGGATTTTAAATGACTTACATGCGCTCTAATATCAGAAAGAAAAGGATGGTCTGAACCGTTTATATTTTTTTGTTCAGCCAGTTTTTCTTTATAACGGGTTAAGCCGGGATACGTGTTACTTAGGAATTGACTTAATTCACAATGAAGCAGAAAAAACTAAAATTGCCCATTTGAATTTGCATGCAGGAAAAAAAGTAGCGGCCTCTGCTGCTTATCCCATCGCTTTAAATTATTTTAATTTTGGCTTAAAGCTCTTACCTAGCAATGCATGGGAAGCCCAATATGATTTAACCTTAAATCTTTATACGCACGCAGCTGAAGCAGCATATCTTAGTGATCAATTTGATGAATCAAGAAAGCTGGCTGATATTGCATTAGCACATGCGCACTCCCTATCCGATCAAGTGAACGTATATAAAACAAAAATTTATACGAAAATAGCGCATAATTAAACCCACGCTTCCTCAACTTTATAAGTTTCAGTAATATTTATATCAGTAAAAATCTATATAATTAAATCTTAATGGATTTCTTTTTTGCGGAAGCATGTCGCTCTCTTAATTCGATGTCTATGTATTTATCAGTAATCGCGCTAGAACTATGGCCAGCATCATCACGAACATGCTCTCGTGGTCTAATTTTTACATCATCAGAAATTCCTGTATGACGTAGCCAATGTGCTGTTGCTTCAAGCAATATGTGAGCATCTTCGGTGAAGCCATGCTCTTGTAACCGAATAATGGCTTTATCAAAACAACATTGAACGATTTTTCTGATATAAGTTATATTTGAGATAGCTCCGTTGCCTTTGGATTTTGGCAATAACGGAGTTTTGTCGGAAGGAGAAGGTAAGGGAGTCATATGTAAGGATTTTCTATATTTTCTCAGCGCTTCAAGCATCGCGTCACTAACAGAAATTTGGCGCTCTTTATTACCTTTACCTACAGTTTTGAACCACCACAATCCGTCATAATCACGATAAAAATCTGACATAGTCGGTGTCCACCTTTCACTTGCAGCTAGCTCTGAAATGCGTAAATACATACCGTATAATGCGGTCATTATAAAGAGTGTGCGATTATCATTAACGTTTTCATTAGCCATGATTTCAGCCGTTTCAATAACATAATGCCATTGTAATTCCGATAATCGCCGTATTTTTTGTTTTCCGTGAAATTTTCGGATATATTTGCTTTTTTGTCGCAGATTTAAAATGGGATTAATTTCGGTATATTCTTCTTCAATCATAAAATTAAAAAAACTGCTTAATATTGCAAACATATCTTTTAAAGCCGAGGATGAAATCTCATAATCAGATACGTCTGCTCTTTTTCCTGATCGAAAAGCAGATTTTGAAATTGTTGCGACGAATGGCCGCCATTCCGAATTAGGTATACGCATGCCGTTTTGTTCAATAAACCGAGGCGCTTTTTTAATTCCTATCCATGATAGAGGAGGAGATTGACAGAATTTTATATATTCTTCTATATCTGACCGTCGCAAAGCCTTAATAGATTTTTCTACAATAAACCATGCCCAATGCAATAACCTTTCCACTTCTCTTCGGTAAGCATTAAAAGTTGCTGAACTACCATTGTATGATTTTAAAAAGAATAGCCCTTGCTTATATTCTTCCAATTGAATAATGTTTAATTCTTTGGGAAAAATGCGATCAATATTTTCCAGAGTGTCAAATAGAGGCGTTGGCTGTGCCGTATTGGAAGGCATTTTATTCTTCATCTTTAGATATTAATTTTAATCTTTCATATTTTTCACGCGCAATTTCTATCATCTTTTTAAGACGTTGTTCTAAAATTTCTTTAGGCGGTAGTTCTGTCAAATATTGAGTAACATGAATACCATTTTTTCCTAGCTCCATTAGCTCTATATCTTCTTGATCCTTGTCAGAACAAATAATAATTCCTAGAGGTTTTTCTTCTCCAGGTCTTCTTTCATGTTTATCTAGCCATTTTAAATACCATTCCATTTGTCCTGCATGTTCAGGTTCAAAAGCAGTAAATTTCAATTCAATGGCAATTAATCTACGCATTCCTCTATGGAAAAAAAGTAAATCTAAAAATCGATCATTTTTTTCTGTACTCATTCTTTTTTGTTTGGCTAAAAAACAAAAATCACTACCCATATCTTGAATAAACATTTGTAAATCATTCAAGATAGCGAATTCAAATTCTTTTTCTGAGGTAATTTGGTGAGGGTATAATAGATTTAAAACACATGGGTCTTGTAAATATAAATCAGGATTTGATAAATCTCCCTGTTTTAATTTTTTAATTTCTGCTTGAATGGTTGATTCCGGTTGTTTTGCTATTGCAGTACGCTCATACAACATGCCATCAATTTTTGCTCTTAACCCTCGGACATCCCAACCTTGTAGCTTGCACATTTCAGTATAAAAATCGCGTTTTAACTGATCCTCAATAACCATCAATTTTATAAAATGTGACCAGCTCAATTGTTGTGACAGTGTCACAACAATTTGAGGCTCGGAATAAAGTTTCGCAAAACGTACCATTCGGGAGATATTATATCTATCAAATCCGCTTCCATATCCATGCTTAAGTTGTTGAGATAAGTGGGCTATTACATTTTTTCCATACTCAGCTCTTTCATTATTGAGGATATCTTGATTAATGCGATGGCCAATTTGCCAATATAGCATCACAGATGCGGCATTAGCATATCGAGCCACTTGTGTTCGTGCGGTTTCAATAAGTTGCTTTACATCTTTCAGGAGGCTGGAATTTAATACTAATTTTTTGCCCACATTTTATCCTTAATTGAATTGTTGTGACGCTGTCACAACAATTTCAACTTATTGATTTTACTTAAATTAAGACATATTTTACTCTTAAATTAAGCATAGTCAAGAACTGATAATAATAATTATCACACTTATTGGTGAATTATACATTATTATCAAGTTGTTAGATTTGATGATAATACGGTAGGGACCATATATGTTGTAAAAAAATGCTTTCTGCTAATCTTTGCGGCTTGTTGTACTTAAGGCGCATGCTAATAAAATAAAAAGACAATCAAAACCATTTAAATGGAAGCATGCTGCAGGAGAAGCGATTCTTTGGCTAGTAACATGGTATTCACGTTATGCCTTGTCCTATCGTGACTTAAAAGAGATTGCAGCAGAGCGAGGTTTTGTGCTTGATCGGTCTACTATTTTCGCTGGGTTCAAGAGTACGCGCCTGAAATCAGTAAACGAACGAAGCCTTATTTAAAAAACACATGCGATTCATGGAAGCTTGATGAAAGTGTGCTGCAGCAAGCTGCATAAGAGATGAAGGAAGGCTCTTTGATATCGCTTTACAGAAGGAGGTATCAAACCACCATAAGCTGCATTGATAAAGAGTCACTGTAGTGAGCGTTATGGAAAAGGTACAACGATGTATCAGGTATGAACTAAAAAGGCGAACACAAGTGAATCATCATTAACGTGTCGAAAATCGAGATGGTATCAAAATTGGGAAGTCTCGTTAGCCCAAGAAAAGTTTACCGGCAACCTGTTACTGGGTAAGTGGTACCCGGCATAGAGATGGCGTGATTTTAGTTCAGGCTTTTATGTGAAACTGCAGGAACCTGTCGTTTCGATGTAAAGGGAGAAGCTCAAGGTAGAATTTACTCAGAGCAAGAGTACCAATGCGAAGCACAGAGACGAGCCATTGGTAGTAGCAATGCAGTGTTGTAATGGGCGCTGGGCAAAGCAATGGCGTTATCTAGTTGGTAACATTCAACCAACCAGAAATGGGATGAATTAATGAAACCAACAAAACCCTTTGTTATTCCAAAAATGCTTGTATGGGAAGCCTATCAAAAAGCAAAAATGAATGGGGATTGATAATCAATCACTGCATCAGTTTGATGAAAATCGGAATAGGAATTTATATAAAATTTGGAACAGGATGTCATCAGGGAGTTATTTTCCGCCGCCTGTAAAAGCTGTTCCAATTCCAAATAAATCAGGAGGCACAAGAACATTAGGTATTCCTAGCGTTTCGGATCGGATAGCCCAGACAGCAATTAAAATGGTTCTGGAAAAAAAACTTGAACCACACTTTCATGAAAACTCTTATGGCTATAGACCTAACAAATCTGCTCATGATGCGATTGGAATAACACGTAAACGATGCTGGCAATATGCGTGGGGAATCGAATTTGATATCCGCAACTGTTTTGACAGCATATCGCATGCGTTGTTAAATAAGAGCTTACAAAAACATACCAAAAATAAATAGGTTCTTCTTTATACAGAGCGATGGCTCAAAGCGCCACTTTATACTCCCGATGGAAAGCTCGTCCCGAGAACCAAAGGAATTTCCCAGGGAGGGGTAATTTCACCCTTATTGATGAATTTATTTATGCACTATGTTTTTGATAAATGGATGGTGAAGAATATTCCGAATGTTCCATTCTGTAGATATGCAGATGATGGACTTCTTCACTGCGAGACTTATAACGAAGCAATCAATACCATGAAACGGCTGGAAAGAAGATTTGTCGAATGTGAGTTAAGTTTACATCCAGATAGACCAAGATATTTTATTGTCAGGACATTAATAGGAAACAGAAATACAGTAATGTGAGCTTCAATTTCTTAGAATATACATTTCGACCAAGATCATCGAATGATAAATATGGGCGACGCTTCTTAAATTTCCTACCAGGAGCGAGTAGAACAGCACAGAAAGCAATGAAACAAACGATACGAAGATGGAAAATCCAGCTTAAGAGTGATAAATCAATAGAAGATATATCACGTATGTTTGTTTCTGTTCTTAGAGGTTGGTCTGCTTACTATGGTCGATTTTATAAAAGCATCATGAGTAATATTTGGAAGCATTCTATAGTGCGGTGGGCAATGCACAAATATAAGCGGTTCCGCGGACACAAAACAAGAGCAATTAAGTGGCTGAGGAATATAGCTAAAACTAAATGCAATTTGTTTCCTCATTGTAAAACGGGATTTTTCCCCTGGGCTGGATAATGGAAGCCGGATGACATGAGAGTGTCACGTCCGGTTTTGCGAGCAGCGTCGAGGGAGGGTCTTGGCGCTGACTTACCCGTATATTAAGATCAATGGGGTTCAAGACATTTCACTCGGTAAAAGCAACACTTGCTGGAATTGAGTGATATTGGATGCTAAAAAAAGGACAGCATGTTGATGCGAAAAATTCAACGGCATTTGAACAATTTTATGCATTAACGGGATAGTTGTGTTTGAGGGAAGTTGCAACTCGAGTTTTTGCAAACAAAATTAAAATTTTCGACACAATCAAACAATGCGCATGATACAAAGAGGACAAGTGCGTTATGTTGGGAAAAATGTAGTTAAGCAAAATACGTCCGCAGTTTATTTGGATTGGCTGCGTAATTGAGTTGTGAAATTATTTTAAGAATTTTTGCGGCGAGAATAGCACCATCGTCCTTAAACACGGATGTAGGTAAAATCAACATGCCATTTTTTTTACAGTGGTCATAACGCTTTTCACGCAGCTTTAGCCCCAGTTCTACTCCAAATTGCTGCGCCCAAATATGCACGGTTTGGTAGCTTAAATGTAAGCGTCAAGAAGTCATCATTAGCTGTAGCATTTCAAATAAGATGACATGTATTTCCTTAGGCGAAAACCGTTCAAAGTTTTGAAAATAGCGTAACAATAGAAAAATATAAGGTTAGGAAACAACTCCTACCTACTCAGATTAAGCACTTTTGGAGGTTCCTACGCAAAACCCATAAAAGCATTCGGGAATGACGACAAGCCGTAGATATTTATGCCATAATACTACGAGCATAACGAATGAGACATCACACATGACATTTGATTATTGGTGTATTTTTATCACGTTTCTCTTACCATATGGTTTAATTGTTTTAGCCAAGGCAGTTTCTCATTTTGATAATAAAGCACCGCGTCCTTTTATGGAAAATTTAGAGGGATGGCGAAAACGTGCTTATTGGGCACATTTAAATGGTTTGAAGCATTTGCTCCTTTTGCAGCTGCTGTGATGATTACGCATCAATTGCAAGTTAATTTTATGTTACTTTTTACGCTGTGTGGCACTTTTATTGTGCTGCGTATCCTCTATGCTATTTTTTATATCACAGACCACTCAAACTTAAGGTCACTTGTATGGATTGCTAGTTTTTTTGTTATGATTGGATTATTTATTGCAGGAATTTAATAGTAAACAATACCAAGGAGGGTTTGTGAAGCAATACTATCGCATCGCCAAATGGAGTGTATTATCAGGGGGTATTTCGCTTGCATTGTTTGCATCAATCAATGCATCGGCTGCAGGGATTCAACTTTTTCATGCGTATAGTGCCACTGCAACAGGAGACGCAGATGCAGGTGGTGCGGCGCGGGCTGATGATGCGACTACCACTTATACCAATCCAGCCGGTTTGGCGCGTCTGCAAAAACAACAATTGATTTTTTCAGCCGTGGATATTTCGACGGATTTAAAATTTAAAGGCACGAACACATGGAGCAGCCCCGGTTTTCCAAGTTACTCACAAATAGGTCAGGCACAAGGTGGGATGAATATGTTGTATCCCACGCTTTTTTATACACGGCCTTTAACGGATCGTTTGAGTTTTGGCTTTAGTACGGCATCACCTTTTGGACTCAAGACCACGTATGGAGAAAGTTCCATTGTGCGCTATTCGGGTACCAAAGGGGAAATTGCGGTGCTTGATCTTTCACCAGCGTTGGGTTTTAAAATCAACGACCATTATTCCATTGGCGCAGGTCTTGATTTTGATCGCATTATTGCTCGTATAGACGCGATGGTGGGTGCGCCAGGACTGTTTGGTCCATCCGCTGATACGATTGGCAAAAATAATGCTTATGGTTGGGGATATGGTGCTCATATTGGTTTGTTGTATCAACCTAATCAAGACACCCGTTTCGGTTTAACTTATCGCTCGCGGGTGAGTTCCAACTTATCGGGATTTGGCACATTATCCGGCCCGTTAGTGCAGTTCCAAGGCGTTCCATCGGGTGTTTTAGAATTACGTAATTTTAAAACACGACTCGTGTTTCCTCCCGTTGCTACTGTGAGTGTTTATCGGCAAGTGACTTCACGCTGGGCGGCTGAAGGCAGCATGAATTATGTTCAATGGAGTACGATACCCGGTTTGCTCACGTTGAATAATATTCCCGGTTTTCCGCCTACCACACCGATTACCGTTATTTTGCCACAACATTTTCGAGATACTTGGTACCTTGCGGGTGGGGTTAATTTCCAAGCTAATACCCAATGGTTAATTCGTGCAGGTTTAAGCTTCGATCAATCGCCGGTGAAAAGCAGCGAACGTAATATCTTTTTACCGGATGGGAATCGTATTGGGACGTCGATTGGCGCACATTATCAGGCAAATAAAATGATAGGTTTTGACGCCGGTTGGACGCATTTGTTCGTACAAAATGTTTCTGTGAATTTGCCGACGGTGATTAGTAATCAAACGTCAACAACGACGGGTAGTTATCGCAATCATGCAGATTTAGTAGGCGTTCAAGCGGTGTTGACGTTTGCTTAACAAATGGTTCTGTCGCAATTTTTATTATTGTCATTAAAAATTGCGCACAGACTTTCCCTAGACGCAATTATGCCCTAACGCATAAAATTGCTCTAATGCAAAATTATTTGCAGCATTAATATGCTGCACTTTTTTCAACATGCGACAAAGCTCAATGTCAGAAAGAGTCGCCTCCGAAGTATAAAATCTATAATTATCAATAAAATACAAACTATCCCCCTCTCCCCCCTAATAGTGCGCTAAAATAAAGAATAAGCACGCCTAAAATAACGAGCCAGGTATTCTTTTAATGATTACATTAGCTGGTTATGAAATTAAAGGAAAAATTTATGAAAGTGAAAGCTCAGTCATTTATCTGGGCACGAGGACTATTGACAATAAAATTGTCGTGCTCAAACTACTTAAAGAAGAATACCCATCGTTAGAGAAAGTTTCTCGCTTCATGCATGAAAATCAAATTTTAAAGCAATTAAACGAAAATGAAGAAGTGACGGTATCAGCTTATGATTTAGTACGTTATAAAAATACGTTTGTGATTATTCTAGAATATGGCGGCCAAGATCTACAAAAATATCTGGCCGAACGAGCTAAATTACCCTTAAAAGAAGCCATAAAACTCGCTATTGAAATTGCAGAATCGTTAGATAAGATTCATCAACATCATATCATTCATAAAGACATTAATCCTTCCAATATCTTACGCGACGGTAACGGTGAAAAAACAAGGATCATCGACTTTGGTATTTCAACTACACTGTCGAAAGAAATCTTAGAAGTTTTTAGTTTGAATCAACTCGAAGGAACTGTTGCTTATTTGTCACCTGAGCAAACAGGCCGCATGAATCGCGGCATCGATTATCGTAGTGATTATTACTCATTAGGGGTCACGCTTTATCAACTTTTTACGGGCAAATTGCCTTTTCAATCACAGGACACCCTTGAGCTAATCTATTCACATATTGCAAAAGTCCCCCTGACGCCGATTGAAATTGATGCAACAATCCCAAAAGTAATCTCTGATATTATTATGAAATTATTAGAAAAAACTGCGGAAAAACGTTATCAAAGTGGCTATGGCTTAATATCTGATTTAAACAATTGCTTATTGCAATTGCAAAAAACAGGCATCGTCAAAGAATTTCCCCTGGGGAAAAACGATTTTTCTGGCCGTTTTCAAATCCCAGATAAACTCTATGGTCGAGAAGAAGAAACCCAATTTTTACTAGCGCAATTTGATAAAGCAAGCCAAGGCCGTTCTGAATTGTTGTTGATTGCAGGTTATTCTGGTGTAGGAAAATCTTCATTAGTACATGAAGTACATAAGCCCATTGTCGCAAAACGAGGCTATTTTATTGCAGGGAAATTTGATCAATTAAAAAGAAATATCCCATATGCGCCGTTTGTACAAGCCTGTGAAGCTTTGATTCAACAAATTTTGACGGAAAATGAAGAAAGTATCGCAATTTGGAAAGCAAAATTATTAAATGCATTCGGGCCCAACGGCGCTGTCATGACAGAAATGCTGCCTTCACTGGAAAAAATTATTGGCCAACAACCGCCTTTGCTCGTGCTGGGTCCTGCTGAAACACAAAACCGCTTTATTTCGGTTTTTCAAAATTTTGTGCAAGTGCTCGCCACAGCCGAACACCCCATTGCACTATTTTTAGATGATTTACAATGGGTAGATTTAGCATCTCTAAAATTATTAGAAGCTTTATTAATTCATCCACATATTAAATACTTACTGATTATAGGCGCTTACCGCGATAATGAAGTTTCAGAATCACATCCTTTAACCTTAGCCTTAGAAAATTATCGTTCCGCAGGATTGGAAATTGAAACACTTTATCTAAAACCGTTAAAAATAAGCAACATAAACGAATTATTAGCAGATACACTATCCCAAGAAACAAGCGTAGTTGATGCCTTAGCTGAAGTCTGCCATATGAAAACACAAGGCAACCCCTTCTTTTTGAATCAATTTCTACGCAAGCAATGCGATGAAAATTTTATTACGTTTGATGTCAGCCGCGGCTCGTGGCATTGGATGATTGATAAAATTAAAGAACAAACGGGCACGGAAAATGTGGTCGATCTAGTGATAAATAATATTCAAAAACTATCGCTAGAAACACAACATATTTTGGCATTATGCGCTTGTTTAGGCGATCGCTTTGACTTGCAATTGTTAGCAGCTTTATATGACAAGTCACCCAAATTGACAGCTGCTGCGCTAGAAGAAGCTTTAAAAGAAAATTTTATTTTGCCCATCGATGAATTTTATCGCTATGTAGGCGATAATGGTGATACGAACGCAAATTATAAATTTTTGCATGATCGTATCCAACAAGCATCCTATTTATTGTTAAATGAGCATCAGAAAAAAGAATTACACTTAAAAATAGGTAGAATTTTACTAAGCGAGCTTCCTAGCCATAAGCACGAAGAAAATCTTTTCACCATCGCGAATCATTTTAACTTAGGCTCTTCTTTAATTACACAAGAGAATGAAAAAATTACCGTCGCTAAATTAAATTTACGCGCTGGCAAAAAAGCAAAGCTATCTGCCGCTTATTCAGTAGCATACAATTACTTAATGTTAGGGGTAAGCCAGCTGAATGAAACTGATTGGGAAAAGAATTATGAGATCTCACTCATGTTACACACGGAATTAGCAGAAGCCTCTTACTTAAGCGATAATTTTAGTGATGCAGATAAGTTTAGTGATATTGCGTTTAAGCATAGCACGTCCTTGCTTGATCAAGTTAAAATTTATGAAACGAAAATTTATACAGAAATTGCACGCAATGCGCCCGCCAAGGCTGTTGAAATCTCCTTAGAGATACTTAAAAAGCTTCGTATATCTTTTCCAAAAAAACCAACAAATTTCCATATTTTAATTAGTTTAATTAAAACAAAATTTTTGTTATTTGGCAAAAAACACAATCGACTTATTAATTTGCCCGTCATCCAAGATCCTTATATGCTAGCCGCATGTAATATTCTTTCAGCAGCGATTGCACCTGCTTATTTTGGTACACCCCTATATTTCCCACTCTTTACCCTAAGATTATTTAATTTATCAATAAAATGTGGATATAGCAAAGGAACCTCTGCAGCTTATGCAAGCTATGGAATTATTTTGTGTGGTATTTTAGGTGATATAAAAACTGGTTATTTTTTCGGGAAACTCGCGCAAGAGTTAGTGGATCATTATCATGCAGTAGAATCGGAAGCTAAAATTTCTTTAATGGTAAATGCATTCATTCTACATTGGAAAGAACCTTATCGAAATACATTAGCACCGTTACTGGCAGCTCATTTACGTGGCGTAGAAACAGGTGACCTAGAGTACAGTACTTATTCGGCCTTTTTTTACATGGTATGTTCATTCTATTCTGGTGTTGAATTGCATAAAATAGCCGATGACATGAAAAGATTTTATGAATTTTCTAAATTCCATCACACACATAAGCCTGTCTT
Organism: uncultured Coxiellaceae bacterium; assembly: GCA_964612855.1. GTDB lineage: Bacteria > Pseudomonadota > Gammaproteobacteria > DSM-16500 > DSM-16500 > DATIJJ01. Next base: position 4,379 of record CAZTDR010000053.1, on the reverse strand, counting down.
CTATTCCATGACCATTTTAGGACAAGTCCTCGATAATTTAATGTGTGAAAGTGGAGACCCCACAATTTTGGCTGGCAAATACTATAATGAAAGTGCGCAATTGCAAGAAGCTATTGATTGTAACAATTTATATGGTTTATATGGTTTGTATGTATTGAAAACTATATTAAATTATTTATTCAATAACTATGAAGAAGCATATCAAGCTTCTTTAATGGTTCCACTTTATGTGCAATCCGCCACAGGTTCACCGCCGGTTAAAGTATTCAATTTTTATGAATCATTAACGCTTATTGCATTAAGTGAAAAAGCAACTGGAAAACAAAAAAATATTTATCTAAGAAAGGTCATAAAAAATCAAAAGCAAATGCATCGCTGGATGCAATTTGCGCCAGAAAACTGTTTACATAAATATCATTTAGTTTCTGCTGAGTTAGCCAGAATACAAGGGAAAATTGAAAAATCTGAAAGTGAATATGATATTGCCATGCAATTATCAAAGCAATACGAATTTGTGCAAGAAAATGCATTAGCCAGTGAATTGGCTGCGAAATTCTATTTAGCAAATGGCAAAGAAATGGTAGCTAGAGGCTATATTGCAGAAGCACATTATGGCTATACAAAATGGGGTGCTGTTGCTAAATTGGCCAAACTCGAAAAACAATACCCTCAATTATTCTCGCAAAAACAACCCTTAGGAGCAAAAATAGTCGATACAAAACAAAGTGCAACGCAATATCCAACTACGGCATTGGATCTAACAACGGTTGTTAGAGCATCGCAAACCATCGCGCGAGAAATTGTATTGGCCGATTTGCTAAAAAAACTAATGGGCTTTTTAATTGAGAATGCCGGCGCACAAAAAGGCTACTTACTCTTAGAAAAAAATGGTCATTGGTGTATTGAAGCTTCGGCTAATGCAGATAATGTCAGTGTACTAGAATCGATATCGCTCGGAGCAAATGTACCGCAATCCATCATTCAATATGTCATTCATAGTAAGGAATCGGTTGTTATTGATGATGCTGCACAAGCGGCTCAATTTCTTGATGATCCCTATATTATTCAACAAAAACCTAAATCTATTTTATGTATTCCGTTGCTTAATCAAGGTGCACTAACTGGCATTCTGTATCTTGAAAATAATTTAATGACTAAAGCATTCACTAAAGATAGAGTGGACTTGCTCAACTTACTCTCAGCACAAATTGTTATTTCCATCGAAAATGCACGACTTTATAGAGACATGGCTAATCTTAATAAAGCTTATGAACGGTTTATTCCGCGTGAATTTTTAAGTTCTTTAGAAAAGAAAAATATTATTGACGTCCAATTAGGCGATCAAGTACAAAAAGATATGACCGTACTATTTTGTGACATTCGTAAGTTCACCACATTATCAGAAAAATTAACGCCGCATGAAAATTTTGTTTTTATAAATGATTTTTTGAGTCGCTTAGAGCCTATCATCCGAGAATATGGCGGATTTATTGATAAATATATTGGTGATTCTATTATGGCAATTTATCCCAGCCATGCGGATTCTGCATTAACAAGCGCCATTGCCATGTTAATAGCTATCCATGAAAACAATGCCAATCATCCTGAAAAAAGCCCTATTTGTGTGGGCATTGGTTTAAATAGTGGCTTGCTAATGTTAGGCATTGTAGGAGCAGAAAATCATATGGAAGGAACTGTGATTTCCGATGTCGTCAATATTGCCTCACGCACAGAAGATTTAACAAAAACATATAGCGTCGAGTTATTAATTACAGAAGAAACATATAAGCGTTTAAGAAACCCGCATCTTTATTCTATTCGCCGCTTAGATACGGTACTTGCAAAAGGTAAAACAAAACCAATCACCATTTATGAGGTATTTGATCATGATATTGATGCAATTAAGTTTTTGAAAATACAAACAAAATCTGATTTCGAACAAGGTGTCGCCTTCTTTTTAGAAGATAATATCGTTGAAGCTACAAAATTATTTCAAAAAGTGTTACGAATCAATGCAGATGACTTACCTGCTCAATTTTATTTGACACGTTGCAGCGGGAGAGCACAAAAATGATAAGTTTACCAGGTTATCAAATCGAAGAAAAAATCGCTGACGGTAGATACACCGAAATCTATCGTGCTATCCGCATTTCAGATAAAAAAAGAGTTATCTTTAAAATCTTAAAAGAAAATCCACCATCCGCAGAAGATATTACCGAGCTGCACACTAAATATGAAAGCTTAAGTTCTTTAAAAAATCTCACTGCTGTGGCGCGATTCCAACATGAATACAATGTGTTGCAATCACTATCTCACAAAGGAACTGTGGCTGTCTTAGGAATGGAAAAATGTGATCATTCAATTATTATGATACTGGAAGATGGTGGAAACAACCTCAAAGAACACCTTGCACAAAGAAAAAAATTCTCTTTATTAGATATCTTGCAACTCTCCATCAACATCATAGAATCCTTAGAAAAAATTCATCACCATCATATTGTTCATCAAAATCTCAATCCTACGCATATTTTGATTGATAATGTAACGTTACGAGCAAGAATTATCGATTTTGATTTTGCTTCCAACCTGTATAAAAAATCCCATGCAACAGCTAACATAAATTGGTTTGACGAAACATTTGAAACCGGTGTGGCCTATTTATCGCCCGAGCAAACGGGTAGCATAAAACGAGAAATCGATTATCGCAGTGATTATTATTCTTTTGGTGTTGTATTATATCAAATGCTCACAGGACAACTGCCGTTTCAAATTAGCAACTTTTCTGAATTAATGCAGGCACACCACTTCACCCAAGTGATTTCTCCTCACCTCTTAGATAATAAGGTTCCAAGCGTGCTTTCCAATATTGCCATGAAATTTTTAGAAAAAATGCCAGAAAATCGCTATCAAAGTGCTTTCGGTATAATCGATGATTTTAAAAATTGCCTTACGCAGTTACAGCAAACTGGTAATATAAAAGAATTTACCCCTGGACAAAAAGATTTTTCGGCCCGTTTCAAAATCCTACCCAAATTATATGGTCGTAGCAATGAAGTAACTTTTTTATTGAATGCGTTCAAACGTATCAATCAAAAAAATCAGCCCGATCTCATACTTATTTCAGGAGAAGCGGGTGTTGGAAAATCTTCGTTAGTGCATACTGTATCGGAAGCTATCTTAGCGCAAAAAGGATATTTTATTTCAGGAAAATTCGAGCAACTTAAGCGTAACATTCCTTATCATCCTATTGTGGAAGCCTTAAATAAATTGATACAACACATTTTGCAAGAAGACAAGCAAACGGTTGCCCGCTGGCAAGAAAAAATTCAAAAATCTCTTAGGTCGAATGGATGTGTCATTACAGAAGTCTTACCTGCCTTAGAAAAAATTATTGGTAAACAAGAACCCGTACCTACCTTGGGGCCGACTGAAACACAAAATCGTTTTATTTTAGCCTTCCAATCTTTTATCCAATCTATTGCAACCGCCGAACATCCCCTTGTGATGTTTTTAGATGATTTACAGTGGATTGACTTATCTTCTCTTCAACTCCTTAAAGCCCTGCTGCCAAAATCTTCTATGCGGTTTCTATTGATTATTGGAGCCTACCGAGTAGATGAAGTGGCTTCAACGCATCCTTTAGCGCTCAGCATGGAACATTTTAAACAAGAAAATATCACTTTTGACACCCTCAATTTAGCGGCTTTTAGAATAACTGACATACAACAATTGCTCGCTGAGAGCATGAACCAAAGCGACAAAGAAGTTAGTGTATTAGCCGAAGTTTGTTACACCAAGACAATCGGCAATCCTTTTTTTCTCAATCAATTTTTATATGCGCTAGTCGATGAAGAATTAATCCGTTTTGATTTAGATAAAGGTGTATGGCGTTGGGAAATTGAAGAAATAAAAAAAATAAAAAGCACAGACAATGTAGTGGACTGGGTTATCAAGAATATTCAAAAACTCTCACCAGAAGCCATTACGCTCTTAAAATATGCTGCTTGCATAGGAAATCGATTTGATGTAAAGACCTTGTCTTCACTCTGCGACAAACCGATTCAAGATATCAATAACCTATTACAAGAAATCATTCAAGAATATTTCATTGTCCCACTAGAAGAAGTAAAAAAACTAAGCCACACTGATCTAGATTCAAATACAACATATCAATTTTTTCATGATCGCGTTCAGCAAGCTGCTTATTCCCTATTAAGTGATACCGAAAAAAATTTATTGCATTTTGAAATAGGCAACTATTTTTTGAATCAACTCTCTGACGAGCAAAAAGAAGAGAAGTTATTCGATATTATCAATCAAATTAACTTAGGAATTGACTTAATTCACAATGAAGCAGAAAAAACTAAAATTGCCCATTT
>CAZTDR010000052.1:0-18964 GCA_964612855.1 uncultured Coxiellaceae bacterium | reverse complement strand
TCTTTCAAAAAGAATGTAAAAGAAAGGGCATTGCACTTCGCATTTGAATTCGTGCTCAACAAAAACACGATTATTCGCCGTGCATTGCCTATGGTGGGTTTAAGGGGTGCTCGATTAGGGCACATACAATTTACTGATCACATTGTAGAATCCGATCATTTGCTCGGCCAACATTTGCCAATCATGAGGCGAGGCATGATGACGCTCATTAAAACATTTAATTTGATGCGGCCATGCATTGGCGCAATGGCCATCGGAACAGCGCAAGCGCTCATTGATTATTATTATTTACATGCTTCATCCCTGCGAGCATCGGAACGAAAGCAGCTGCAAATGCTGAGTCGAGAAATTGCTAATGCGCGCGAATTAATTTATCTCGCTGCTCGCCGGGTGGAGTTGAATCCTTATGATAGTGGCTTATCTTCATTAGCAAAAATCAGAGGGACGCACATTGCAGAAAAAACCGCAGAGACAATTTTTTATTTAGCAGGAAAGTCTTTTTTAATGACGCATCCTCTTATAGAAAAATGGTATCGAGATAGTTGGGGATTTGAATATATGGAAGGCACGCAAAACATCCATAAAATAAATTCATTTAATGCCTATCAGCGCGGTGGCATCCCATTAGGTGGTCGCTCATAAGCGGCAATTCTTATTCATTGTACCTGCGCAACTAATCCTTTTTTTACTTTTTGTCGATAACTTTCTTAAAAAATCACTCATATTGAATAACCAGGAGACATTATGTTTATTCCCACTCATTTGGTGGATTATCTTATTCATTCAGCTAATTTATTTCCAGAAAAATGTGCAGTTATGGCTGACAATAAAAAATATACTTATCATTACTTGCATGAAGTCAGCAATCAAGTAGCAAATGCATTGATTGCAAGAGGGCTGCAACGAAATGATCGGGTGATTGTTTGTCTGCCCAACTGTATAGAGGCGATCATTTTATTTTGGGCGATTTTAAAAGCTAACGCCATTGTTTCTGTAGTTAACCCTGGGATAAGCTTGCAAAAACTGAATTATATTATTGAAGACGCTGCACCAAAGTTCGTTTTCATGAAGAACGAAACAGGTTTGAAAAGTGAAAAAATAATATTAATTGGCACTCCAAATTCAGTTATTTGGATAGATGCAGAGTGGTGTACGGATTCATGGTTGTTGGCAAGTGATTCAAAAATGCCTTTCAGAAAAACCATCGACATTGATCTAGCGGCGATTGTTTACACGTCTGGCTCAACAGGGACGCCCAAAGGCGTTATGTTGACTCATCGAAATATGCTAACCGCGTCGATTTCCATTCATAATTATCTAAATTTAAATAAAAATGATGTGATTATTTCAGCCTTATCCTTATCGTTTGATTATGGCTTATATCAGATGATTTTAACCATATTGAATGGCGCGACACTGATATTGGAAAAAGATTTCACGTGGCCTATTCAATTTATCAAAAAAATAGCTGAAGAAAAGGTCACGATTTTTCCGGGTGTGCCCATGATGTTTTCCATTTTATCGAATCATTTGCCAAAAATGACCTATGAACTTGATTCTGTGCGTAGTGTGACAAATACTGGCGCTGCACTATTGGAGCGACATATTCATATTATCAAAAAATTATTTCCAAGCGCCGCTATTTTTTCAATGTATGGTTTAACGGAATGCAAGCGTTGTACTTATTTGCCGCCTGAAGATATTTTTCGAAAACCTCGTAGCGTAGGGCGAGCTATTCCCAATACAGAAATGTGGGTTATTGATGAATTAGGTAATCCACTTTCTGCAAATCAAATAGGACAATTGGTTGTGCGTGGCGCAACCGTGATGCAAGGTTATTGGAATAAGCCTATCGAATCAGAAAAGGCATTAAAAAAAGACAAGTTAGGCGAAGAAAAAATTTTATATACCGGTGATTACGGGTATATCGATGAGGAAGGCTATTTTTACCATCATAGTCGTATTGATGAAACGATAAAGCGCTATGGTGAAAAAGTCAGTTTGATCGAAATTGAAAATACCATTTACCTTTTGCCGGAAGTGAGTGAAGTGGCGGCTATTGCGCTGCCCGATTCCATGTTCGGCGCCACTATCATTGTGTTTGTAAGTTCACTAGATGATCCCCGCATCCTGAAAGAAAAAATTCTATTACATTGCAAAATGAATTTAGCTAAAACACATTGGCCGCAAGAAATTGTTGTTCGAAAAGAATTGCCTAAAAACAGTAATGGGAAATTAGATAAAGCGTGTTTAAAAAATCAATTCATAGAAACTTCCACGGCTTAAATCAAATTATAAAACTGGTTTCAATAGAGAAAATTATGCGCATTATTTTGCTATTCGGCGGAGTGATATTGCTTATTTTGATAATAAAATTATTTATTTTTGATGGCTTCACTTTGCATGAAAAAAAATCATCTGTCCCAGTCGTCAGTATCACGCAAGTTAAGCAAGTTCAATTTCAGCAGTATATCACAGAAAATGGCACGCTAAAGTCTCTGCAATCCGTCGATATAGTTGCAGATGTGCCAGCAAAAATTAGCCAAATTTTTTTTGTTTCAGGGCAGCATGTGAAAGCGGGTGATGTTTTGTTTATACAAAGCCATGAAGAAATCAGTGCTGAAATTGCAGAAGCCGAAGCGAAATGGGTTTATCTCAAAAAAAATTTTCAACGTTACGCACTGCTGGCAAAGAAAGAAATGATTAGTAAAGACTATTTAGATAATTTGCAATCGCAACTTGATCAAGAGCAAGCAAAATTAAGGGGGTTATATGCTCATTTGGAAAAACATATAGTTCGTGCGCCTTTTGAAGGGAAATTAGGCATTACTCAGGCGACCATTGGCAAATATCTAAAATCGGGTGAAAAAGTCGTCAATTTACAAAATGACAGTAAGAATGTTATCGATCTCATTCTGCCAGTACATGTTCGTAATAAAATTACCTTGGGTCAGCGTGTTGCTGTCGGAGAGGTTCATGATCTCTGTGGACAGATTGCCGCATTCGATACCGCTATTGATGCACAAACGCACGGTTTAACAGTGCGTATTACTCTCGATCATTGTCATTTGAATGCCGTACTAGGTGGATCTGTTCCCGTTTTTCTTTTTACTACGAATGAACGCGCTCTCGCTGTGCCTACGACAGCATTACATTATTCAGCAAATGGGAGTGCCATTTATCGCGTCAACGCGAATCACGTTCAATTAGAACCTGTTGAGGTTGAGATAGACCAAGACCAAGCCATCTTGAAAAAAGGGAATATGGTTGCTGGAGAGTGGGTGGTGAGTACGGGGACTGAGAAAATAACGGATGGACAAATAATTAAAATACATAAACAGACGTTAAATGACACTTAGGAGAGGTTGCATGCAGTGGACAAGTTATTTTATTAAAAAACCGGTGCTCTCCCTATCGATTTGTTGTTTGTTATTTTTTATGGGTATTTTCTCACTTAAAAAAATGACTTTGCGATTGATGCCTGAGGTTGATATTCCGATAGTCAGCGTAGAAACTGGCTATCCCGGCGCATCTGCAAAAACAATTCAAAGTACGGTAACTTATCCATTGCAAAATACTTTTTTTACATTGCCTGGAATTGAATATATTCAATCATCGACTGTATTTGGACGGAGTAGAATTCAACTGCATTTTAAGATGGACTACAAAAATCAAGCTATTTTAAATGATGTTGCGAATAAAGTTTTCTCAGTCAAGCATCTATTACCTGAAAGCAGTGAAGATTCTGTGATTCAAAAAGTCGCTGTTGACGATAAGCCCGCTTTTATTATTGCATTTACGAGTGAAGACTGGGCACAAGTGGCGGTCAATGATTTTTTGCGCCGCAAAGTGAAGCCTCGTCTGGAATTAATTCCCAATGTAGCGGTGGATGTGATGGGAGAAAGCCCGGCTTTACGCATTTGGCTTGATAGCAATCGATTAGAAGAAAATCAACTGACTCCACTCGATATCGCCAATGTGTTAAAAGCACAAACTTTTTCGGCTGCGTTAGGGATTAAGAAAGAGCGGGAAACTGAATATTCGCTCGATGCAAACAATGTCTTGTCAGAAGTCGAAGAATTTAATCAACTAATTATTAAATCCTTGGGCGATAATGTATTACGGTTAAAAGATATAGCCCATGTTAATTTAGGGGCTGAATCGGATCTGGTTTCAACGGTTGTTAATGGCACGCCTGCTACCATGGTTTTTATAAAATTATTATCGGGAGCGAATCCACTCGACATTGGAAAAAAATTACAAAGCAGTTTAGATGAAATTAAAAAAATATTACCGTCTACCCTTCGTTTGATGCAAGTTTATGATGCAACTCAGTATATTCATTTTGCATTGTGGGACTTAGCAGAAACGACGCTATTAACATTAGGCTTAATTGTATTAATTGTTTATGCATTCTTGGGGCATATTCGCGCTACATTAATCCCTGTTATTTCTATTCCATTGTCTTTGGTCAGTTCTGGTACTCTGCTGTGGCTAGCGCATTGCTCAATCAATACTGTTACTTTGCTAGCGATGGTCATTGCAATTGGATTGGTAGTAGATGACGCAATTGTTATGTTAGAAAATATTTATCGTGGAATTGAAAAAGGGATGTTACCGTATCAGGCCGCTTTGCAAGGTGCAAAAGAAATGGCGGGACCTGTGATTAGTATCAGTCTTATTTTTTCGATTGCATTTTTACCCATTATTTTTCTAAATGGCATGGCAGGAAAAATTTTTGGTGAATTTGCTTTGACATTGGCTTCTTCGGTGTTGATTTCAGGTATAATAGCCATTGTGCTAACGCCGCTGATGTGCGCAAAAATGTTATTTACCCAGCGTGCATCTCATTCTATTACTCAAAAAATAACAAACGCATTGGCAAATTTGCAGAGATATTATTATCAATTATTAATAAAAATATTCAAAAAGCGCCAAGTCATTATTTTATTCTATTTATGCATACTGCTTTTAAGCGGTTTCTTATATCATTTTCTACCCAAAGAGCTTGCTCCTCGCGAAGATCAAGGATTTTTGCAGATAATAGGGGATGCACCTATTGCGACGACAAAAAATTATTTGAGAAAGTACACCGGCAATTTAGATCAAATTTATAAACGCATTTCCGATATAAATCGTTACATATATATCAATAATATTCCAGAAGAGCATCAATTTTTATCGTTTGTTTCGCTGCAATCAGTCGAGAAACGTCAGCATTCAGCATCTGAGCTGCGTCAGCAATTACAAGCTGCATTAGATGAGATCACAGGCGTTCGCGCCACCGTCGTTGAGCCATCCACCTTGCCGGTGAGTAACGGCTTGCCTGTGCAATTTGTTTTAAAAGGCGATTTACCTTACGAAAAATTGTATCAGATGAGTGAAGTGCTAAAAGCAAAAGCCCTTAAAACGGGAAAATTTATTTTCATCGATCAAGATGTTCATTTTAACAAGCCGCAGTATATTTTAGATGTTGATCGATTAAGAGCTGAAAATTTGGAAGTCAATTTTAATGATATCATGATGACGATTTCGCTATTGTTAGGCGAGAAAAAATTACAACAGTTTACTTTTCACGGTGAAAATTATCCGATTATTTTACATGATAAGGATGAAATTCGCTCACTCGAGTCTATTCATGTAAAAGCGCAAAATGGGCAGTTTGTTCCCTTGGCGTCATTGTTGGAGTTGAAAAAATCTGTCACTGCTGATGCGTTAAATCAATTTCAAAAAATGAATTCAGTCACATTGAGCGGGGTATTGTCCCCCGGAAAAAGTTTGGCGGCAGGGTTGGATTATTTAGAAAAAACGTTGGGAGAATTATCGGATAAAAAAGAGATTTTAATTGATTATGCCGGTGAGTCTCGGGAATTGATTAATGAAAGGCAGCAAAACACGGTGCTGCTTGCTTCAGCCATCTGCTTAATTTATTTCACGTTAGCTATTTTATTTGAAAGTTTTTATTTGCCATGGATTGTTTTGTTTGCTTGTTTGCCAGGCACGTTTTTCTCTGCTTTATTAGCCTTATTTATTACACATAACACGCTGAATATTTATACGGAAATTGGCATGATGACATTGTTAGGTTTGATTTGTAAGCATGGCATTTTATTAATTCAATACGCTGAGAAAGCACGTCGCGAGCAAAGGTTGTCGCATTATGACGCAATCATGGCAGCGGCTGCTTTGCGTTTTAGACCTATTATGATGACAACCGTGGCGATGTTGTTAGGCACTTTTCCTCTCTTATTTGCGACCAGCATGGGTTCAAAAAGTCATTTTGATTTAGGTATCGTGATTTCATCAGGCACCTTGTTTGGTACATTCGCTGCCTTGTTTCTTGTACCGTTGTTTTATATACCCATTACACCTCAAGATGAAAGTCTAAAGTACGCATCTTGAGGTGTAATGGGTATAGTATCAGGAGGAGTGGTTGATTAATGTTATATATGAATGATGTTAGTAGTTTTATACCAAATCATTATTTGGAAATTGAGCAAGTGGGTGATCTATTAAATTTTAATAAAAATCAAATCAAAGTATATAAAAAATTATACGGTATTGAAAAAATTCCCATTGCAAAGGACATTAAGTTAAAAGAATTAACTAAAAAACCTATTGTCGATCTCATTACAAAAAATAATATTAATAAAAAAAATATTAAATATTTGATTCATTGCCATACTGCCAAAGTGGTTGCTCCTTTTGGAGATTCTGTCGTGCGTCAAATTAAAGAAGAATTGGGGCTGAAGAACACGATTGCTTTTGGGATGACGGTTAATAATTGTGCGGCAGCAATGAGCGCAATAGGGATGCTGGCGCATGTTTTATTAGAAAACGAAAAGGCAATTATTGTGTGCGGAGATTGTGTATTTACGCCCGTGTTACGTTTTATACCCAATACCGCCATTTTGGGCGATGCATCGGCTGCTGTGCTGCTAGGCAAACAAGGTGAAAAAAATCAATTAATGGCGATAACAAGTTACATTGCAGGCGAGTATGCGGAAGGATTATGGCTTGCGGGTGAAAAGATGAAATTATTTGAATTACGTTATGCGCAGTTACTGGCAGATGCTATTTTATCAGTACTCGAAAAAGCACATTTGAATAAAAATCAAATAAAATGGATTATTCCTCACAATGTCAATCTTTTATCCTGGAAACGAACCGCGGCTATTTTGCAAATGCCCATGGAAAAGATTTTTTTAGAAAACATGAAGAAGTGTTCACACTGTTTTGGCGCAGATATTTTTATTAATTATACGACTATAGAGAAGCAACAACAGTTAATGCCAGGTGATTATTATGTGATGGCTACCGTCGGATTAGGTGCCGTTTTTTCAGCAGCTGTCTTTAAATATTAAAACCGCCATTCAGCCTATCTTTTTTTGTCGATTATAAGGAAAAGATGAATTATATGGACTATTACAAACAACACAGTCAATTTTCCGAACCCGGTAGGTTTGCTTCTTACTTCACCGAATTACCCGGCGATCCTGAAAAAATATGTGAAATATTGCATGGTTTCTTATTGCATTTTTTAGATGTCGATGCAGAGCAACGAGCATTTACTCGATTGTCCGATATGGATTTGCGCTATTGTGAGAAAATGTTAGAAAAAATTATTTCTTTGAATAATGCTTCTTTGTTACAACCGCGAGAGACTGATAAAAAATTGGTAAGTTCGTGCCGTGATTTCTCTTTGCTTTTGTGTGCTATTTTACGCCATAAAAATATTCCTGCAAGATTGCGTTTCGGTTTTTTTGCTTTTCAATTTCCCGGATTCCATCATGATCAAGTATTAGTGGAGTATTGGCATGAAGAAAAACAGGCATGGTGTTTGTCGGATCCGCGGGTGAATGCCATTTTTCTGAAAAAAAGTCACTTACTAAAAAATCATCAGGCGCATGATGTTGCACGGCATACTTTTTTTACGGCGGGCGAGGCGTGGCTGTCTTGTCGCGATGGAACAAAGTCTGCTGAAAAATTTGGCACGAGCATTGCTAGAGAAATTCGTGGATGGTGGTATGTGCGTAATAAACTTATTCAGGATTTTGCTGCGTTAAATAAAAGGGAATTATTGCTTTGGGATGGGTGGGGAATGATGTTGCAGGGTTCGTCAGATGCATTTCTTGCAGAGGTTAAGCAAGTTGAGCTGCTTGATGCAATTGCAAAGCTGGGATCGCAAGCAGAGATAGATGTGAAAAAAATTAACCAAATTTATGCTATGGAAAGTGAGTTACAAGTAGGGAAGCGAATTTATTGTGATAGCATGGCCGGGCAGAAGGGGTTTGTTGCGATTGAGTAACTGGGGGAAGCAAAGCACAGCGTCCCCACCCGTTTTCAAGTCGTATACCGAAAACTCTGCGCCAATTCATATTCCTCTGGCGTATTAATTTCCAACGTTTTTTCTTCCGTCAAACAAACCCGAATTTTATATCCATGTTCCAGTGCGCGTAACTGCTCTAAGCTTTCCGTTTTTTCTAACGGTGTTTGAGCAAGCGTTTTATACAGCAATAAAAAATCACGACGGAAAGCATACAACCCAATATGATGGTAAACAGGTGCTTTTTCGGGTGTGCGAAAGTAGGGAATGGGGGCGCGAGAAAAATAAAGAGCATTATTTTTTAAATCAGTAATGACTTTGACGGCCCCAGGATCGGTGTAATGAGTTTTCATATTTAATGGGTAAGCGAGTGTAGTCATTTCTGGTGTTTCACCCAGGAGATAAGGCGAAACTAATTGTTCCAACATGTGCGGTTTGATAAAAGGCTCATCACCTTGCAAATTAATAATCACATCCATTTCAGGATAATGTTCGGCAACATGAGCGACACGATCAGAACCCGTAGCAAGTTGAGGATCGGTCATGATGGCTTTGCCACCCAGTTCTCCTATGATATCTGCAATTTCTTCATTATCTGTTGCAACAACCACTTCAGTTAACACAGAGCAACGTTTAGCGTTTTCATAAACCCACTGAATCATAGGCTTGCCTTGGATGGGCAGCAAAGGTTTACGGGGCAAGCGAGTCGATGCCATACGGCTGGGGATAACACACAAAATTTTCAAGAGCAAAACTCCAATCAAATAGAAGCCTGAAATATTTTATCAATACTTTCTGAAATATTTTTCATTGAATGTTGACGCAGCATGTAGTTACGGATTTGCGAAGATACCGCCGATTTGACAAACATATGTTTAGCTAAATTACGTGAATCATCTTGTGCCGCTTCAACACGAGGTTTGCGCCGTTTTTGGTACAAAAGCAAAGCCCAATCTAAATGATATTGATTCGTACGAGTCAGTTCATCGGCTAAGGCGGCGGCAGATTCCATCGCCATCGAGGCACCGGCATCCGAGGTGGGTAAAAATCCAACGGCTGCGTCGCCAATTAAGGCTACACGTTTTTTGTACCATAATTCAGAGCGTACATCGGTCAAAGGCCAATATATCATATTCGAATTATCATCTTGTGGTATTTGTTCAAAAACAACTGGGTAGCGTTGAATTAAATCGCTGAATGATTGTCGAATATCGCTGCGTAATCCTGAATAAGGCGTTGTCTTATTCGCTTTGGTCGGAGAAATAGCAAATGCCCCAAATTTATATTCCGTAGGGTAAATGCCTAACATATGACCTGAGCCCCAAAATTCCATCGCAGTTCCGGGTGCTAAATGCGGGTCATCTGTCCACCACACCCAGCCTCCCCAACCTGTTTCAAAAAAACTGTATTCGTCAGAGGTAAAAGCTAAACTTCTTACTTGCGAGTGCAGGCCATCCGCACCAATCACCAAGTCAAATTCTTCTTGTGAGCCATCGTTAAATTCAACTTCAACCGTATCGCCTTTTTGATCGATAGATTTTAATTCTGTGCCTAAAATAAGCGGTAAATCAATGCAACCATGCAATAGAATATTGATAAACGTGCCTCGAGTAATCGATCGATTAGGACCATAGGGCGCGAAAGTTTGTTTCAGCGAAAATTGATGGATCGTTTCGCCTTTGCCATTGCACATCACATAGTTGTCAGAAGGGACGCTCCGATCGAGGAATTCTTCCATAAGTCCTAAGCCATATAAAATACGGCTACCGAGCGGATAAATGCCAAGCATATGACCTATGGAGGAAATATTTTGTTGTCGATCAACGATGGTGGGGTAGTATCCACGCTGTTTTAAAAGAGCGGCTAACGTTAAGCCTGCTATGCCAGCACCGACGATTAGGATTCTCATGCGTTTTTCTCAGGATGTTTTAAATAAACTATCAAAGGTATGCGTTAAGCAGCTTTTGAGAGTCGCCGTCCGCGTGAGCCATTCTGTTGGGTTAAAAAAATTGCTCACGCAGATGAGGATGGATTATTGTTTAGTATTCGATGTTGAATCATGCGCTGCTTTTTGAATGGCTTGGCCGCCCGCTTGCATATCTTGACCAAATCCTTTCGCAGTATTGCAACCGGTGATAAAGCACAATGACAAAGTAAAAACAGAGAGTAAGCTAATAATAAGTTTCATGGTTCCTCCTAATATTGTTGGTATTCTCTTAGTGCACCTATGTTTCCGAATGCCTCGCAGCAATCGCGTTTACTTAAGCAAGGGTTTCTTCCGCATCCGGGATCTGAGCAAGCGCAACTGTTGGTAAACTCACAATCATCCGAGCCAGGATTACTGGATGCGCTGCACGTACTGCAAGGGCTGGGATTGCTCGCACAACTGTAACAGTCCGCCAATGCTAGGGTAGAGCAAGATAACCCAAAAATAAAAACGACAGTACCAAGTAATGTTTTCATGTTCAAGCCCTCTTTGATCATAAAAACAAACAGAAATAATAAGGGTTCTTCAGATAATTATTGATTTTAATATGCCATTTTTACTGGCCTGTTAAAATTTCGAAATAATTATCTGAAGACCTACAGCTAGTATAACACCTTGAACAAGGCGGGAGATGGTAGAATTTGTTATGGTATTTTACGCTCGAATATTAACAACCTTCACTGGTGTTGTTCTTTTTTTATCCATTTTTGTTCCATTTTGGCGGCGGATTTTGTTTGAGCGAGAGACGGTGTAACCGTATCAAAGGCAGTTAGATTGCTGCTCCTTCTGTATTCCTGTATTGTATGCGGCCTTACATGAGAGGAAGGGTGCATGATTATTTTACAAACGAATTACGGTGATATTTCTATTGAGTTAGATTTTGCAAATACCCCTTTGACGGCGGGAAATTTTTTAAATCTAGCAAAAAGTGGTTTTTATAATGGCTTGATTTTTCATCGAATTATCGATGGATTTATGATTCAAGGCGGCGGTTTTGATCAAGACATGCAGCAAAAAACCTCATTAGCTATTGAAAATGAAGCGGATAAAGGACAGCTTAATAAAAAATATACCCTTGCCATGGCGCGCACTTCTGACCCACATTCTGCCTCTTCGCAATTTTTTATTAACGTAAAAGATAATGATTTTTTGAACTTCAAATCAAAAACACCCGAAGGTTGGGGCTATTGCGTCTTTGGTAAAGTCGTTGCAGGCATGGATGTCGTCGATAAAATGAAAATGGTATCAACAACACGTCGAGTAGGACATCAAGATGTGCCAGTGAATGATGTGGTGATTGAGAAAGTGGTCGTGATCGACGATGAAAAAGTAAGTGAATAAATTGTAGGGGCGGACCCGTGTGTCCGCCCCTACTCAAAGCGTTTTTGTCCTCCGCAGAGACCTCTTACTTTACCAACTTCGGCTGTAATTTCCCGTTAACATAGGTGTTACAAGCCTCTGCTTCGGCTTTATCTCTCGGTGAAGGATTGTTTTTATCAAACGATTTCCCTTTCACTAAAGCCTCTGCTTCTTCATCCGTATAAACGCCTAAATCTTTTTGCGAATACAAACATTTTGCATTCACTTCACCCAGATTGGGAACAGTAAAAAGCGTGTCCACCTGGCATAATCCTTTGTTTTCTCCTTCGATAGTCGAAACCGGAAAAATAAATCCGGATTGAAGATAAATGCTATAGCGATAAATTCCTGGCGAACAAGCGCGCAAATTTTTATAAAAAAGCTTCATTTTATCGATCATATCATTCACTAATTCTTCTTTGGATCGCATTGCCGAATGAAAATGTTCATTATAGGGATTCAATAACTCGGCCAATGAGTCGGTTGTTGGTGCTGGCGTGGTTTCAGGTGCAGGAGCCAGTGGCGGTATGACTTGTGGCGAAGCTGTTTGCGTTGCCGGCGGTGTCACGACGGCGGGTTTAGGTGCTGGGATAGGTGGCACAAATCTATTTTGTGGGAGGATAACGGCAAACATATCAGCGCCATCCATGGAGCTATATTGACCCTCTATATAAGTAATTAATCCTTTGCGATTAGCGACCGCAATTAATCGTGTATCTTCATTTTCGCGGCAACGCCAAGTGTATTGAAGTTGTTCTTTATCAGGATCGTCCGTCGTATGATCTAGGTTTTTACTGATCGCGGCAGCGCCTAATCTTTTTTTCAACCAATAAATATTCATCCAAGCTAAGTGTTTCGCTGGCATCGTATCACCGCTACTATATTGAGCCACATCCCGGTGAATGCTTTTAATGAGATTGGAACATACCGAAGCATTCAGTAAAGGCGGGGAAATAAAGCAAAGTATTCCAAAACTGAAGAGTAAGATTTGCCGCTTCATTGCAAGTTCCTTCTTAAGGTGGTTTGACAGCAATTTCTGTCAAATAGATTGAATATCTTATCTTGTTTGAGTATGGTTCTGTCAACAGACTAACAAGAGAGGAAGAATCGTGTTTCATAAAATGCCGCTTGTATTGCTTATTGTCATTGCGATGGTTTTATTGCTAGGACCCTTTGCTTCCTATGAAACCAAGCAAGTATTCTATGCGATCAGCCTTACCATTAAATCGCTGATTATTTTTTTATTGCCAGTCATTATCTTCGGCTTGTTGTTTAAAACCATGGTGAGCTTGGCACGTCGTGCAACACTCGTAATCTTGCTTATCTTAACCTGTTTATGCTGCTCAAATTTCCTCTCCACTTTTTTAAGTCACTATGTCGGCGAATGGGTTTATCATTTTAATTTATCCTTAGTGCAACCCAGTGGCGCTCAATCCTTGACCCCTGCATGGTCATGGCAATTTCCGAAAATCATTAATAATGATAAAGCCATGTTTGCTGGCATTTTGTTGGGAATTATATTAGGTCTTTTTCAATCGCGACGTGTTCATCTTTTGGCGGAACGATTGGATTGGGTCGTCTTAAAAATTTTGGCCAGTTTTGCCTATTTAATTCCCTTATTTGTAGCGGGCTTTATTGCAAAATTACAATATGACGGTGTCGTCAGCATTATTTTTAAAGATTACACCTTAATTTTTGCCACCATTGCGCTGGCTTTAATGGCTTATATTGGTTTTGCTTATTTGGCGCTCAATCGATTTAATCTGGTTGCAACGTGGGGTTCCATTCGCAATATGTTGCCTGCTGCTATCGCCGGTTTTGGTGCCATGTCGAGTGCGGCTGCCATGCCCTTAACCATTGTGGGGGCACAAGCAAATGCAAAAAATAAAGATTTAGCGCGCTCAGTCATTCCAATTACGGTGAACATTCATTTGATCGGAGATTGTTTTGCTATTCCTATTTTTGCGTATGCGGTGATGAAAAGTTATGGCATGGCAGAACCTTCGTTAGCCATGTATCTCGTTTTTCTTTGTTATTTTGTACTCGCAAAATTTTCCGTGGCAGCAGTACCTGGCGGTGGAATCTTGGTAATGCTACCTATTTTGGAAAGTCGTTTAGGATTTAATTCAGATATGTTGTCGCTGATGACGGCACTTTATGTATTATTTGATCCCGTGATCACCTGCGCGAATGTGCTGGGCAACGGGGCTTTCGCTAAATTAATTGATCGATTAGCGTCGTTGTGGAATCGTAACAAGTCCATCCTTGGACAAGAAAGCGTGCTATGCGATCGCGGTAAAGCGGGCTCTTAACATAATTAGCAGAAGCGATTACTTTTTCTATTTTTTGTCTGACCTTGCTCTGGTTGTGGCTGCTGACTATCGACCATAACCTTAAGCATTTTGCCAAGACGTGTATGTTGATTTTTAGCTTGCAGTCTCTTTTCAATCATATTTGGGTCAATGTTTTTTTCATTGAGATTACTATCAAGTTGAGTTGAGCGATAAAAAGTAAAAGGCGAAATAACTTTCGAACGCTTCAAGTTTCTGCTGCATGCAAAGGCTTTTTGATATAGACGCGTTACAAGAACGCAATTATTTGTCGGATTTAATTTCATGTAATGTTCTTGGGCTAATTTAAATGCTTCCTTTGCGATGCCTTTGTCATTTTCTTTATTAAGAAGATCAAACAAGCTTTTTTCAGTATGAGCATGAGAGTTAATCATGTTGAGTAGTTTCTTCGGATCGCGATTACATCCAGCACAAAGGGTTTTATATAAAATGATGAATGCTTTCACGACATTGTCTTGTTCGGTGCGTAAAGCAGCATAGAAACCAGGAACGTCATTTGAAATGGGAAAGAGCTTGGGGAGATAGGTTCTCGTGCTTGCAATGCGAACCTTTAGATCATGTGCGTCCTGTTCGGAGAGAGTTTCTCTGTCTATCTCTATCCGTGATGTTAAGGAGTTAATTTCCTTCATCAATGCTTGATGTCGCTGATGATCGTTTTGCCATGTTTCAATGAATTTAAGCGCATCTGGATCGGATTCTGGCGTCAGCTCAGCACGCAAGGCCGAATTTGATTTTGAGTGTTCTGGCTGAATTTGGGGTGGTTGATTTAGTAAATAATAAGCATAAAGAAATTGAAAGTTGCGAAAGATTTTTTTATCCCGATCTTCGTTTGTTATTGTAGAGGTTTCTAATTGATTAATTTCACTCATGGACTTTAACCAGAGCGATCTATCATTCTTTTGTTTATAAATACGGCAGAATTCAGCTACAAAATCGGGGAAATTCATTTTTTCTTCGCTGGGTGCTTCGGGTTGGCGATTAAAGCTCATACTGATACTCCTAAATAGTAAACCAATTATAAGCTATCAATGCTTAACTAACTCTTAAATCAGTTAGGGTTAGGTGACAAATTTTCTGTACACGACAAAAATTTTCAATCGTCGTCCTGTGGCTTGTTCGGTGTTGTTGAATAAATAGAAAAAGAAGAAATAAAATGACACTTGTCGGGGCATGGCGTGCCATGCCCGGCGGCTTTAGCGAGATAGGCAACACGGGCACGGCACGCCGTGCCCCTACAAGAGTCGTGATTTATAAAGAATAAAAATTTTTGTCGTGTACAGAGTGACAAATTTCGCAGGGGACAAAAAATCTAGCAATGTCGCAAGGGGCGCTATGCTTTGCCCGCCCTAAAAATATGCCGTTAAATCTAATGTTCCCGTATAACTGTGATGATTCTCATAACTCACTGCTCTTTCTAAATCAAAACCCAATATAATATTTTTGGTAAAAATAGGGCGAGAAACACTACAAGCCCATAAGTTTCGCAAGCCAATCGAAATGGATTTTAACGTATCGAGACCCGAAAGCGGGGCGGGAATGTGACGAAAATGAATTGAACGGCTATAAATAAGACCAAAGGGGGTGTCTTTGCCTGCAATGTTCGGCGTGTAAGTAGCATTAAGTGCATAAGATTGCGGCTTGCCTTTATTGAGGGGGAGTTTATTTTTGCCAGCCAGGTATTCTCCACTTAATCCGATTTCTTTATACGTAATGCCAGCATTGAAATCGCATACAGCACCGAGCAGTTGGCCAGGAATGCTGTTACGTGCGCGATTATTGGTTGGGCTGCCTGTGCTATCCGTGGTTAAAAAAGTAAGATAACCCGCACCGAGGTTATAACCAAAATCACCGATATTTTTTTGATAAGCCGCATTATAAGCAAACGTATTATGACCCGACACTGCGTCACTATAACCTGTGACTGCCAGATTTAAATTATTGTTAAAATAACCCAAGCTAATTTGCGGTGCTTGTAAGGGGCTAAAATAAGTTGAAGTGAGCGGTATATCCCACGTGCCGCTACCTGCAAAGACACCGAATGGAATACTGCTGATGCCCAATGTCAAATAAACAGGTGCTTCTTGCAAATTACCTAACACAATAAAATCATTGGGCAAATAAACATAATTACTATTCAGGTCGGGTCTACCAATATGACTGTCTGCCACCGATAAAAAAATCGTACTCCAGTGCGTAAAGTTGGCCGCAGCATCAGCTGTTACTTGCGTCAAATAAATACCACTACCGTGCTGATAAATGCCAATTGGCGTTGTTTCTAACTTTTCTCCCCACCAGCGTTGCGCGTCGACTTGAACAGATCCACCCAGCACTAAATCATAGGGTGCGAAATTATTTTTTGCTTGGAGTAATTGCAAAGAAAACGCGTTGGAGGGGTATTGTTCGAATAAGGTATTTTTCGATTGATCAAGATAAACGTGACCAACGTCGGGCGTAATGGCAGCATGCGCTGTCATCGATGTCAAAAAGAATGCGCCATAAACAGCGCACCGTATCCATTTCATGAATTGCCTTTTTTAAAAAGTGGATCATTATTTGCGTCTTATCATACGCAAGATCCATAAAATTTTCAGTAGCGAGCGATATCACTTAATAATTCAATAAAGATCGACGTTTGTTTTCAAAAAAGAATAGATTATTATTTTGGTAGGAATGAATGATGATTTAAGGAGTATGCATGTCAACAGAATCCAAGTGTCCCTTTCTCCACACAGCTGGCAGTGGTGTATCAAATCATGATTGGTGGCCGAATCAGTTGAAGCTAGCGCTTTTGCGCCAGCACTCATCTCTTTCTAACCCGATGGATGAAGACTTTAACTATGCGGAAGCGTTTAAAGGTCTTAATTTAGACGCTCTCAAAAAAGATATTCAGGCGCTCATGACCGATTCACAAGACTGGTGGCCAGCGGATTTTGGTCACTATGGTCCGCTGTTTATTCGTATGGCCTGGCACAGCGCTGGCACGTATCGTATGGGAGATGGTCGTGGCGGTGCGGGTAATGGTAGTCAGCGCTTTGCACCGCTTAATAGCTGGCCAGATAATGCTAACCTCGACAAAGCTCGCCGATTGCTTTGGCCAATTAAACAAAAATATGGCCGAGCCATTTCCTGGGCGGATCTCATGGTTCTCACCGGCAATGTTGCGTTAGAGTCGATGGGTTTTAAGACATTTGGTTTTGGTGGCGGTCGCCAGGATATTTGGGAGCCGGAGATAGATATTTACTGGGGCCCAGAGAGCAAATGGTTAGAAGACAAACGTTACTCCGGTGAGCGTGATTTAGAAAATCCACTGGCAGCGGTGCAAATGGGTCTGATTTATGTCAATCCAGAGGGCCCGAATGGTAACCCGGATCCTAAGGCAGCCGCACGCGATATTCGTGAAACATTCGCGCGCATGGCAATGAACGATGAAGAAACGGTTGCACTGATCGCGGGCGGTCACAGTTTTGGTAAAACCCATGGAGCAGGTGAAGCAAAACATGTGGGACCAGAACCCGAAGGGGCTCCCTTAGAAGAACAGGGTTTGGGTTGGAGAAGTAGCTTTAATAATGGAAAAGCAGGTGATGCCATTACCAGTGGTTTAGAAGTGACATGGACGACGACCCCTACAAAATGGAACCATAATTTTTTTGAAAATCTGTTTGGTTATGAGTGGGAGTTGGCGAAGAGCCCGGCGGGTGCGCATCAATGGATTGCGAAAGAGGGCGCAGGTGCGGGAACAATCCCGGATGCACATGATGCTTCCAAGCGCCGCTCTCCCACCATGCTGACTACCGATTTGGCTCTGCGTTTTGATCCCATTTATGAAAAAATTTCAAGACGGTTTTTCGAGCATCCGCATGAATTTGCCGATGCATTTGCGCGGGCATGGTTTAAGTTGACGCATCGTGATATGGGGCCGCGCGCACGTTATTTAGGTAAGGATGTGCCAAGCGAAGAACTCATTTGGCAAGATCCCATTCCCAGCGTGAATCACCCATTGATTGATGATAACGATATTGCTTTTCTCAAAGAAAAAATTGCAGCATCTCCTCTCACCGTTTCAGAATGCGTTTCAACGGCTTTTGCATCCGCATCTACCTTTCGTGGTTCTGACAAGCGAGGGGGTGCGAACGGTGCTCGTATTCGTTTCGCTCCGCAAAAAGATTGGGCAGTCAATCAACCGGCAACGCTTGCGAAAGTGCTTAAACAGTTAGAAGAAATTCAATCGTCATTCAATCGTGCGCAATCCGACGGAAAAAGAGTTTCATTAGCCGATCTTATTATTCTTGCTGGTTGCGTGGGTGTTGAGCAAGCGGCAAAAAAGGCTGGCCATACGGTGACGGTTCCTTTTGCGCCAGGACGCATGGACGCGTCACTCGAGCAAACAGATGTCGACTCTTTTGCAGTGCTAGAACCGATCGCGGATGGTTTTCGCAATTATCAAAAAGCTCGCTACGCAGTAACCACCGAAGAGCTGCTCATTGATCGGGCTAACTTACTGACGCTGACTGCGCCTGAAATGACAGTTCTGCTGGGCGGTATGCGGGCGCTTAATGCAAACACAGGCCAGGTTCAGCACGGCATTTTTACAGATCGTCCCGGGCAACTGACCAATGATTTTTTTATCAATTTGCTGGATATGGCCACATCTTGGAAAGCGACTTCCCCAGAAGCTGAGCTATTCGAAGGCCGCGATCGCACGACGAATCAAGTAAAATGGACGGCTACCCGTGCGGATCTTATTTTTGGTTCCAATTCAGAGCTAAGGGCGATAGCTGAGGTCTATGCAAGTAATGATGCGCAAAAGAAATTTCTTCATGATTTTATAGCGGCGTGGACTAAAGTAATGAACTTGGATCGATTTGACTTGGTGTAAGCGAGTAGTACGCGACAAAAACGCTTTTTGTAGGGGCGGACCCATGTGTCCGCCCTGACTTTACA
>CAZTDR010000051.1:0-19185 GCA_964612855.1 uncultured Coxiellaceae bacterium | reverse complement strand
CCGTAATCCACCAATCTGCCGCTGAAAAGGTGGATTACGACGCAAAAAACGCGTCGTGCCACCCTACAAAATATCTTTATTCGAATTACGCAACAATGCCGGACAAACCGCAGGACGATGTGAACCACCGCCCACCTCCTTGAATCCAACCCCCTTCCCAGTTACGATAAAACCCATGACATTTTCCCCAAAAATTCTTTTCTTCACTTCCCTCATTCGCTGGTCAGGTGTAACCCTGCTCATCATGATCACCTGGCATATTTTACTCAGTGGCCAGATTAATTTTCAGTTAGAGCAAAACTTACAGCATAGTTTGCTCATTTCTGAAAAGGCGCTCGATGTAAAAGGCTATGAAAAAAGACAGCAAAGTATTTTGAGTTCGCGCGAACGTCTCGATTTTATTGTGGGTTTACGCCAACACAATGACGAAGCAATTAAATTGTTAACCCTGCTTAATCAAGCGCGTCCCTTGTCGATACAATTGACACAACTCTATTGGCAAGACGGTATGATTCGCATGCATGGGTATGCCCATTCAGAGACAGAGTTGACGGACTGGTTAGAGGGCATCAAGCAAACCAGCACTTTATTTTATCCAGTCATTCATGAAGTGAATGCACGCGATCCCTTGCGCTATTTTCAATTGAACATGAGATTGCGCTAATGGATGATTTTTTCGCAAAAATAATGTCGCTTTCTGCACCTATACGATACGTACTGATAAGTTTGGCGTGCACACTCCTCGTTTTTTTACTTTATTATCAAGATATTTTGCCGTTATATCAGGAATTGAATGCAGCACAAAAACAAGAACAACAGTTAATCCAAACGCTGCAAAAATTGTATTATCAAGAGAACGTTCTCGAAGTGAAAATGCCACAATTACCGGCTACCAAGGCTATTTTAAACGAATGGCAAAAGGAATTTATCAAGCGCGCAGATAGTGATAAATTATTAAAAGTGATTATCAAGACCGCAAAAAAAAATAAATTAACTATCCTCCTGACGGAATCTGAATCTATTACCCAAGAAAATAAATATCTACGCCAGCCCTTCAAGTTTATGTTGCGCGGCGATTATGGGCAAATTGTCGATTTTATTAAACAGATCGCTAATTTACCCTGGTTGGTTATCGTGAATCGTTTCATATTAAATGAATTATCTCCTCCTTTATTTTCAGCCGATGTGGAATTTAGCGTTTATTATTTAAAATAAGCCCGGGCACAACACCACACACTGATTTTTCCTGCACCCTGTTTTTTTAACAAACGACAAAATTCCCGTATTGTGTTGCCGGTGGTGATCACATCATCCACAACCGCGACATGTTGATTTTTTAAAAATTGACGGGTGGAAAAAGCGTTCAACATATTTTGCTTGCGCTGATCCGCCTGTAAACTGGCTTGCGGGACTGTGGCTTTATGCCGAATAAATTCCCGCGTTAATAAGGGTAAATGGAGTCGTTTTGCAATTGGGCGCGCAATTTCTACTGCTTGATTAAAACCGCGTTCTCGCAAGCGATTTGGATGGAGTGGGATGGGAATAATCGCCGTGGGTAAAGCAGCAGTTTGATACCATTCTTCACGAATTTTTTTCGCCAAGAGTTCGCCCAATAAGTTGGCATTAGCGAAATGGTGATGAAATTTCAAATCTAAAATGAGTTTAGGGATAGGCGGTTGATAAAGAAATAAAGCGTGCGTCCGTTCAAAGGGCGGGTTTTTTTGTATGCATTCACCGCAAAGATTTTCCGAGGGTGTGTGTGGTAACGAGTTAGCGCATAGTCGGCAGCTATGGGTTAGAATAGGTAGATTTTGCCAGCAAGGTAGGCAAAGATCGTAGGGTTGGTATGCTGGAGTGCGACAAAGTATACAAACCGTGGGCATGAACCAATTCATTAATTTTTTAAAAATAGACAATGGACAATACCTTAAACGAATTATTAAGTGGGCGAACGCCGGTTGCAGATTATGCGCGAGGTGCCATATTGCAGGGCGAAGTCATTAAAGACATGCTGGCGCGATTAGAGTTAATGATTTTACAGCCGAAAAAGATTTTGGATGTGGGTTGTGCGACGGGGGATACTGCCATACTGTTACAAAAATTATATCCCAATGCAACCCTCCTCGCCGTGGATGCATCGCAAGAAATGATTGATTATGCCAAACAACACACAACGGAAATGCATTATGTGTGTGCCCCACCCCATTCTTTGCCTGTAGCCGATCATTCGATTGATTTATTGGTCGCCAATTTATTGCTTCCTTGGAATGATGAATTAACAAAATTGATGGCAGAGTGGAAGAGGGTATTACGTCCTGAAGGATTGTTGCTATTAACATCGTTAGGGCCTGATACGTTACAAGAGTTACATCAATTACCCTTGGCTTTTCCACATCTGATGGACATGCATACAGTGGGTGATTTATTAGTGCATTCGGGATTTGTCTCGCCCGTAGTAGATGTGGATTATTTGACAGTCAGTTACCGCGATACACAAAAATTATGGCATGAATTAAAAGTGACCGGTATGATCGCCGGAAATACCCAAAATCTCTCTTTACCACACGGTAAGTTAACCTATGAAATTATTTTCGCTCATGCCTGGGCGCCACATCGAAAAGTGGAACATCGTGCCGATGAAAATGGCATGGTGCGAATTCCGTTGTCAGATTTGAAAAAAAATAACCGCTAATGAGCGGGTGGGCACGCTGTGCTCATACCATTACCCACAAATTCTATGGCTTTAAAAAACGTAGGGTGGATTAGGCGCTTTTTGCCGTAATCCACCAAACTATAATTAAATTGCAGCATTGTTTGGTGGATTACGATGCAAAAAACGCATCTAATCCACCCTACGTTTTTTACTGGTGGGCACGCTGCTATGAATTCCTTGGTCCCGGAGCTACCGGCACAAGTGTAGAGTATCTTATTTCCTTCTCACGTGCCTGCGCTGAAAAAAGTTTTTTACTGCAAAAAGAGAATTGCCCACTCGGCTGAGATTCCTTATCCAAGGTCAATTTTGAAAAAGAAAGCTGAGATAATTTTCCATGCGTACTTTGCCACGATGTTCCATTCGATTCTTTAGGAGATAAAGAACTCGGCAATTTAGGTACATTTTTGTAAGCTAACCGTGCCACATTTAGCAAAACAAAAACTGTTTGCAATACCATTAATGCAGCACCCAATGCTGGATTCACCGCAAACCCGAGAGCAAGCAATGGACCACTAAAAGCGATCATGCTTACAAAATTGTAAAAAAAACTAATGGCAAAATTTTGTTTGATATTCTGTAAAGTTTGCTTAGCAATAGCAATGCTCATCACCAGCGACCACAGCGAGTTTTGTTTAATAATGGCATGCGCATTGGCTTGCGTGACAGCACTGCCGGAAGCCGATTGCACTGCTACACCAAAATGACTGGATGTTACCGCTTCTGCGTCATTATCGTCATCACCCACCATAGCTACACAATTTTTTTCTTTTAATTGCCTCACATAGGCCGTTTTAGTGTCCCCTTTGCAGTTGGCTTTAATATTTTCTCTGGGAATATTAAGACGATCTGCGTATTTTTGCGCTGTTGTCAGTTCAGCGCCTGTGCAAAGATGAACGGCTATTCCTTGGCGTTGTAATTCGGCGACGGTTTCTACTGCATCGGGGCGCAGAGGTTCCTCTAATAAAATATAACCCTGGATTTTTTTATTTTCTGCGAAATAAATAACATGTTCTGCATTCGCTTGTTCAATTGCTCTTTTCATTTCATCAGGAATAGAAATGCCTTGCGTGTGCATCAACTCACTATTACCGATGCAATAAATCGTATTCTCGGTTGTAGCAATCAGGCCGGTATGCTGCGATTTATTAATGTCTAATTTCGGTAAAGGTTCAGGGGAAGCTTTTTGTTCTGTTGTGTATCGACAAATAGCTTGTGCAATAGGGTGTTTAGATTCTGTTTCTATTTGATTGAGTAAAGCAAGAAAACGAGCGGGTACGGTAGACCGGATGACGTGCGGAATGCCGGTGGTGAGCGTGCCCGTCAAATCAAATATGGCGACATTGACTTTTGCCGCGGCTTGGATACTTTTGCCGTTCTTTACTGAAATACCATATTGTGCTGCTTTGTTGATGCCAGCTTTCATGGCGAGCGATGTGATTAATCCTAACGTACAAGGACAAGCGGAGACTAAAACACTAATCGCGGATTGAATCGCAAGTATAGGCGATAAGAGAAAACTCACGATGAGTCCAGAAACAATGGCAATGGCAAATACACTCGGCACGAAATATTTTAATTTGGCAGCAGCCTTATCTTCGATGTCAGAAGATTCTCTTTTTGCAGCTTGTATGCGCCGATCCATTAAGGCCATAAAAGATTTTTCTTCAGGCAGCGTGACGCGAACCTGAATAAAATGCACATCTTCGGGTACCCGCCAACCGGCATCAATCGGGTCATTTTCAGTAATCGGCTGGGGAGTTGTTTTGCCCGAGTCATTGTTTTTATAAATGATTGTATTTTTGCTTAAACAAACCCCGTCAACCGGTACTTTTTGTCCTTTGTAAACACGTATAATATCGCCGATGTTTAATTGTTTTACGGATACCCGTGTTAACTTTTGTGCGTCGCCTTCTAAGATGATTTCAGCGGGAACGGAATCACGAAAGCTTCTTTCTTCCAAGCGCAGTTTGGCCGATTCTTCGATGCCTTTACCAATATTTTTAAATCCCAAAATTAATAATGCCGCATCAAACATCATCGGCAAACCTGGGATAAACAATGATGCAATGGAAATACCCAGCGCTGCCAATGTGCTGACAGTAAATAAAGAATTCATGGATAAAGTTTTTGCTTTAACAAATTCTTTTACAGCATGTTGATACGTTTCTTTGCCGAAATAGAGTGTTAATGCTGTGCTGATTGCGCCTATTGCATACATGCCTAGCATCGGTAATGGAATACCTAAGGCAGATAGTATTAAAATCATTGCGCCCGAAAGTGTGCCGATTAACCCTTTTAACCAATAACGATGAATTATTTTCTTGGTATTTAATAACCTTTGCTGATGAAAGACGGTGAGTTTTTTTTCTGTTTGCGTATTAGATAGAGAAGGGATTTCAAGGGAGCCCTGACAGGTATAACCCACATCTGTCATTTCTTCCTGCATTTGTTGCAGATGTTGATCTTTTTCTTGTTCGTTCGCAAACGTCTCTGTCTCAATGGTGAGACAATGCGTGTCATAGTGTGCCGCCACATTTTTGATTTTCCCCACATTCTTCAAGGCATTGGTAATGGTTGTGCTGCATGAGATGCAAACCATATCGGGAATGTAAAACTCAAAGATGGGCATAGGTAGGAAAAGAGATAGTTGAAGAGGGAGGCATTGTAACAAATCTTGGACATCTCAAGGAAGGGGCATGCGTTAAATACTATGAGCGCTAACGCTAGCCGCCATTTTTTGTTACCATAAGTTTTCGTATATAGGGAGATATACACAATGAAACAATTAGGAATTTTCATCCTTGCTCTTATTTTTTCGCATCCTCTTTTTGCCTGCACTGATTTTCGCACCAATGCCAAAGACGGTAGCGTGCTAATTACACGCAGCATGGAATTTGCGGCCGATTTAAAATCCAATTTCTGCACTTCTAATCGAGGAAGATTATTTACTACCACAGGTCCTGATGGCAAACCTGGCCTGACCTGGCATGCAAAATATGGTTATGCTTTTTTAAATGGCATGAATGTAGATGCAGCAATCGATGGCATGAATGAAAAAGGCTTATCATTCGAAGCCTTATATCTGCCTGAATTGGCGGAATATCAGTATGTACCGGTGGGCCAAAACAATCAGGCACTGCCTTACTTGAATCTGGGTGACTGGATACTCAGTAACTTTGATACGGTTGATCAAGTGCGCGCGGCATTAAGTAAAATTTATGTCTTTGCAGCGACTCAGCCTCAAACAGGCAATACGATTTTTCCCCTTCATTTCTCTATTTATGATGCGAGCGGCAAGGGCATTGTTGTGGAATATATTGGCGGGAAGCTGACGATCCATGACAATAAAGTGGGTGTGCTGACCAATTCACCTTCCTATGATTGGCATGTCACGAATCTGGAAAATTATGTGCATTTACGTCCCCAAAATCCGAAGCCCATCATCGAAAATGGATTAACGTTTGCAGCAAATGGCCAAGGGTTTGGAATGGTAGGGTTGCCAGGTGATATTAGCCCCCCCTCCCGTTTTGTGAAGATTACAACGTTGTTGCAAGTGGTTTATCCCGTGAATACGGCCGCCGATGCATTAAACCTGGCGGAACATATCATTAATAATGTGGATATTCCTTTAGGTTTAGCGCGCGAACCGAGTAATGGAAATTATACGAATGAAACCACAGAATGGGTGGTTTTTAAGGATTTAACGCATAAAATTTTCTATTATCGCACCTATGGTAATTTGTCTTTACAAGCCGTATCACTGGATAAATTGGATTTTTCTGAACAAGCCGCCCGATTAAAAATGCCTATCAGCAGTCCTGAATCCGTTCAAGACATGACGGGTCAGTTATTAAAATCCAAGGCGTAATCCTATGATGAAAAAACATTTACTCAAAAAGTTCATACTGGCGGCAGCTGTCTTTGCTGCGCCAGTGGTTTCTTTTGCAGCGGACGCTGAGAATCCCGCTTGGCAATTTGATGTCGCGCCTTATTTATGGGCAGCCAATATGAATGGCCGAATTGGTATTGGGCCAGTGACGGCTCATTTATCACAAGATTTTGCGGATATTTTAAGCCAGCTCAATATTGGCGGGATGTTATGGCTAGGTGCGCACAAAGGCCCGTTTGGATTATTTTTAAATAGCATGTATATCGTTTTAGATGATGATGCGACGATTGATTCGATTAAGGTGAGTGAAAGAACGCGGTTTGGTCTTTTTACGGCAGGAATATCTTATATTTTGTTACAAAAACAATTCGATCAAGCCCGATTGCAATTGGAGCCGTATGTGGGCGATCGCTATACCCTAAACAATGTGCGAGTCAATGTGCTGGATAGAAGTGTAAGCGACGATCATCATTGGCAAAATCCTATTGTGGGTTTGCGTGTGACCTATGATTGGACGCCGCGCTGGGTGTTGCAAGTGGCGGGTGATGCGGGCGGTACGAATCACAGTTCCAATTATAGTTATAATGTCGTCGGTTTGGTGGGTTATAAACCTGCTCGTTTTCAACATGCGGCGTTTTATTTAGGTTATCGCAATTTGTATCAAGTCTATAAAACAGGACGAGGGTTGAATTATTTTAATTGGAACATGCGACAATTCGGCCCCTTGCTCGGGGTAAATTTTAGTTTTTAAAAATGTTACAATAAACACTATTAAAATAAACGTAGGGTGGGCAAAGCACAGCGCGCCTACCACTCCCTATAAAATCAGGAGCATCCCACTTGGCCACCCCTCTTTTCATCGGTGTCGATGGCGGCGCAACCAAAACCCATGTACGTGTCGAAAACCAAGCCGGCGAACTCATCGGCCAAGGAATCAGCGGCCCCGCGAATATTCGTTTGTCCATCGATAAATCCTGGGCATCCATTTATGATGCCCTAGAAAAAGCACTAAAATCGGCACAAATCCACTTAGCAGATAAAAATTATCAATTTCACATGGGAATGGGTTTAGCCGGTTGCGAGATAAACACTGTCGTTGAGCAATTTTTGGGACGACCGCATTCTTTTACTCGTTTACGATTAGCTTCCGATGCGCATATCGCTTGTTTAGGCGCACATGCGGGAGCTGATGGCGCAATCCTCGTTGTGGGCACCGGTGTTGTGGGGTATCAAATTCAGCAAGGAAAATCAGCCCGCGTCGGTGGCTGGGGTTTTCCGCATGATGATGAAGGGGGTGGGGCATGGCTCGGTTTAGAAGCCACTCGCTTAACTTTTCATTGGTTAGATCATCGCGTGAAAAAATCACCGCTAGTCGAAGCGGTATTTGATTTTTTTAACCAAGATTTGGAGCGCATGATTGCTTGGGCTAATGCTGCGAATTCAAGTGAGTTTGCACGTCTTGCACCTCTCGTCATTTCGCATGCGAAACAAAATGAAGTAGCCGCTTTGCAACTTATTAAAAAAGCCGCCGAGGCCGTGGATAAAGTGGGCATGACGCTACTGCAGGAGCAAAACCCTTCTTTACCTTGCAGCTTATTGGGCAGTATTGCACCGTTTCTTTTGCCTGAGTTATCCGAGGCATTACGCGCCTCGCTTCGTCCGCCTCAAGCGGATGCATGTCAGGGCGCTATTTTATTAATTCGTGAAGAAATTTTTCATGCGTGAGGCAAGTGTGATTACTTTTTCTGGGCCGCAAATTTATACCGAAAATGGCATTTTAAAAAATGCCACTTTAACCATAACAGACAATAAAATTTCTGCGATTAGCACCGAGAGGTTGACTTCGCCCACTTTTTCTTTTCCTGAGCATTATCATTTAGTTCCCGGTTTTATTGATGTTCATATCCATGGCGCACAAGGCTGTGATGTGATGGATGGAACATTGACCGCCTTGCAAACGATTAGTCAGGCACTGGCAGCGGAAGGCACCACGGCGTATCTGGCTACAACCATGACAGCCGCGCCCGAAAAAATAAGTGAAGTGATGCAAAATATAGCGCATTATCGACAAAGACAGCATGATATAAAGGGCGCACATTTGTTAGGCGTGCATTTAGAGGGGCCGTTTCTTTCGCCGAAAAAAGTCGGTGCACAAAATGCAGAAAACATTTTACCTTTGAGTTTGGATTATCTGAGAGAGTGGCAAAAAAAAGCAGGCAATGCCATTCAATTGGTGACTATTGCGCCTGAATTAGCAGGCACTGGGGATTTTATTCGCGCACTACGACGGGAAAAAATTCGCATTTCAATTGGCCACACCGATGCAACCTATGCAGAAGCTTGTGCTGCGATTGAAGCAGGTTGCTCGCATGTGACGCATTTATTTAATGCGATGCGCGGTATTCATCAGCGCGAACCCGGCACAGTCACTGCCGCATTGTTATCGGAAACCGTGACAACAGAATTGATTGTCGATGGCGTGCATTTACATCCTGCGATTGTGGAGTTAGCGTTTAAAGTGAAAGGTAAAGAAAAAATTGTGTTGGTGACCGATGCTATGCGTGCGAAATGTTTGGTGGATGGTACGTATGATTTAGGCGGTCAAGCGGTCGCGGTAAAAAATGGTATTGCATCTTTAGCCGATGGTACATTAGCTGGCAGTACATTAAAAATGCCAACTGCAATTCAAAATTTTATGAAATTCACCCATTGTGATTTAATCGATGCAGTGCGCTGTGCTGCAAGTAATCCGGCAAAATTATTGGGAATCGAAAAAAATAAAGGCAGCATTGCAGTAGGCAAAGATGCGGATTTGGTGGTATTAAATGAATTGTTGCAAGTTGTATTGACTATGGTCAATGGCAAAGTAGTTTTTTCATAATAAATCAGCGACGCCGTGGTGAAAATTTTTTGTTTTTTAAAAATTAAGCTCTGTTGACAATTGGTTTGGCCGGTTTAAAAAGCGGTAGAATCGGCCAAACCAATTGTCAACAGGCCCTAAAATATGCTAACTTAAAAAAGTTTCTGACATTTTGATGTCTTTAACAAACAGTGCGCCGATTTGAGCAACAGCTTGCGGGCGCTTTATAAATTCGGCTAAAGCGTTAGCAAGTCACGGCTTTCTGCTTTAGCCTCTATTAACGATAGAGGTAATCATGACATTTTCATATACACCCTTTGATGTTCATTCCAGACGCCATTCGATTATTGAAGAAAATGGCCACACTTTTACTCCACTCACTTCTAAACCAAAAAAAAACACGACGATGACTCATTCCCGATTTTTTGGGCAATCAAAAACAGATACGCGAGAAGAGCGAATCACCCATTTGGTCAAAGAACCTCGGCTTGACTCGATCAAAACAAATAAAAAAAAATATGATGCAGCAATTGCTCGTATAAAAAAAGAGTATGAGCAAGAGCAAGCTGTATGGAATCAGATTCATCCCAACAAGAAGGCAGAATTAATTTTTACGACAGAAAAAGAGCTTCGTTTAGTGCTGCCTTATTTACCCGGAACACTCCTCAGTGAATATGATTCAGAGCAACCTGCTGATGCATTAATAACGTGTCAAAAAGTGCTGGCGATAGTGGATGCATTGACGAGGCTTGATAAATTAGGTTATTGCTACGGTTCTTTTAGCTGCAATAATGTCTTGTTAGAAAAAAATTCGGATGGAAGTTTTCAGGCTTATTTAATTGGTTTAAGTAATATCCACGAAACTAAGAAATTTCAGTCGAATGCCCATTGGACATTATTGAATGCATTTTTATATAGTGTGCCAACGCTGCAAGATCGCGAGTATTCATCGTTTGAAAAGCTGACGCAAGATTTATTAAAAGAAATAAAAACATTAAAACAACAAGATCAGCAAATAAATACGAGGACTTTGGTATCGCCTTAGTTTTTTTCATCTTCCCTAGGGCTTTTGATAAAAGCCCTAGGAATAAATTATCTAAAATGCATGGAAGAAACCCAAAATCACCGCGAAACTTTTTTCCGCCGGAGCAACGGCTTCAATCGCATCACGCGAATCACATTTTTACTCTTGCGAATTTTTCGCAATACTTTTGCCAAATGTTTGCGATCGCGCGCAGTGAGTGTCACATTGACGGAAAAATAACGTCCATCAAATTCTTCCGCATTAATTTGCTCAATGTTTGATTCCGCTTCGGAAATGATTAATGCGAGGCTCGCCAGGCTGCCGCGATGATTTAAAATATCTACACGCAAATCGACTGGAAAATCGCCATGTACTTTTTCTTCCCATCGTAAAGGAATCAATTTGTCAGGTAATTGACGATGGTTGTCTAACACAGGGCATTGCTCCGTATGCACGACAATGCCGTGGCCGGGTTCAATATAACCACAAATGGGGTCGCCAGGAATGGGACGGCAGCATTTCGCATAAGTAACGACAATGCCTTCCGTGCCTTTGATGGCTAATGGATGAGAAGGAGTGAAGTCAGCTAATTTAATTTTATCGGCATATTCGCCAAATTTAGCCAGTTGCTTGGCGGCAAATAAAGCGGTGCGATTCCCGAGTCCGACTTCTTCAAAAAAATGGTGGAGAGATTCTAATTTGGCAGAGTGCACGACTTCTTGTAAGTGCGTCTCAGGAATGTCTGAAAAATTTAAACCAAAATCTCGCAACGATTTTTCAACTAATCGTTTGCCCAATTCAATCGATTCTTCACGATGTTGTTTTTTGAGGAAATGTTTAATATTGCTGCGGGCTTTTCCAGTGACAATGAAATTTAACCAAGCGGGATTAGGGCGAGCACCGGGCGCTGTGATAATTTCAACTTGCTGGCCATTGGTTAAAACCGTACTGAGAGGCGCTAGTTTTTTGTCGAGTTTGGCGGCAACACAGGTGTTGCCCACATCAGAGTGAATGGCATAAGCGAAGTCAACAGCGGTGGCTCCCGCCGGTAATTCCATGATGCTGCCTTTCGGAGTGAAGACGTAAACTTCATCTGGGAATAAATCAATTTTGACATTTTCAATGAACTCCAATGAATTTTTGGAGCTTTTGTGCATCTCTAACACGCCTTTTAACCATTCTTTCGCTCGATGTTGTGCGTCACTAAATACGGCTTTTTCTGTTTTATAGAGCCAATGCGCGGAAATACCATATTCTGCCATTTTATGCATTTCTTCTGTGCGAATTTGTACTTCAATGGGCACGCCATAGGGGCCGAATAACACAGTATGTAGGGTTTGATAGCCGTTAGCTTTAGGAATGGCAATGTAATCTTTGAAGCGTTGCGTCAATGGTTTGTAAAGATTATGTAATACGCCTAGGACACGGTAACAAGTGTCGAGTTTATCGACAATAACACGAAAGCCATAGACATCCATGACTTCTGAAAAGGATAAATGCTTTTCATGCATTTTTTTATAAATGCTATAAAGATGTTTTTCACGACCACTTAAGGAGCGAATAGGGATATTGGCTTTTTTCAAGCGCTCGCGAATTTCGGTATCAATTAATTCGATAATTTCATGACGGCTACCGAGAGCTTTGGAGGCTGCTTTTTTTAAAATACGGTAGCGCATGGGATATAAGGTGGCAAATCCCAAATCTTCAAATTCAATACGAAAAGCGTGCATACCCAGCCGGTTTGCAATAGGTGCGAAAATCTCCAGTGTTTCTTTAGCGATACGTCGACGCTTTTCCAAAGGTAAGCAGTTAATGGTTTGCATGTTATGCAAGCGATCAGCGACTTTGACCAATATCACGCGAATATCGCGCGCCATCGCCATGACCATCTTACGAAAATTTTCGGCTTGTGCTTGAGCTCGGCTTTCGAATTCGATTTGCGTTAATTTGGTGACGCCATCGACCAAGTCAGCCACGTCTTTCCCAAATTGGTTGGCAATATCCTGCTTTTTAATGGAAGTGTCTTCAATCACATCATGCAAAATAGCGGCCATAATGGTCGGAGGGTCCATGCGCATTTGTGCGAGGATGGTGGCAACTGCAATCGGATGAGTAATATAAGGTTCGCCGGTATGGCGTTTTTGGCCTTCATGCGCGTTTTTTGCTAAAAGATAAGCCTCTTCGATCGTTTTAATTTGATTGCGATCAAGGTACTGACTTAATTCTTGCTGTAATTCTTCAAATCCGTGCACTCGGGTGTAATCCTGTGGGTCTCATATAATTTTCATTATGTCTTATTTAATTAGGCATGAGAAGTCACGCGAATCGTAAATTGGAAAAACAAAAAGGGTCTCTACTCATAAGGAGATCCCCGACAAAAGCATTCGGGGATGATGATGTGGTAAGACGAAGGGTGTGGTGTGGCAAGCCAAAAGTATAATTATTCGGCTGACTGTCCGGAGGTATCACCACTCATGAAAGTTTCATGGTCATGGTGTATTTCAGACGGGGTGATCGGGTTATTAGGAATTAAACTTGCTTCATGAGCATCACTAAAATCAGTATGACCGGCCGCAATTTCTCGTAAAGCAACTACGGTTGCTTTATCATTTTCCCAGGCTACGATGGGATCAACGCTGCCGCGCATCAGTTGGCGGGCTCTTTTGGCGGCCAATATGACGAGTTCAAAACGGTTATTTACATTTTCTAAGCAGTCTTCGACGGTGATACGTGCCATGCAGGGCTACCTCGTGGTTTAGCGGTTTATCTAAAGTGGGCGAGAATTATACCTTACTGGGTGCTGTCTTGCTAATGCTTTTGTAAAGAAGCGCGTTGCGGAATAGAGGTGGCTGCGTCTCTTTAAGCAATATGTGTCCCCAGCTCAGCCAACAAGGGCGATAATTTTTTGGTTTGCCGAGGTTGGACTAGGCGCCCAGCCAAAATGATCGTTTTTAAATCTTCTAATGCCGCTTTAAAATCATCATTCAATACGACATATTGGTATTCGCCCACATGGGAAATCGTTTCTTGTGCATCGGCCAAACGTTTACGAATAATCTCGGGTTTGTCTTGATTACGCTGCATTAAACGTTGGGATAAGGCTTCTAAAGAAGGTGGTAGAATAAAAATACTGATGCAAGACTGTATTAATTGTTGAATTTGCTGCGCACCTTGCCAATCAATTTCCAATATCACGTCAATGCCGCGGCGTAATGTTTCTTCGACCCAGGTGCGTGAAGTCCCGTACATATTATTAAATACCAAGGCGTGCTCTAAAAAATCGCCATGCTGGATCATTTGGTTAAACTCATCCTCACTGGTGAAGTAATAGTTGACGCCGTGCACTTCGGCAGGTCTTCTGAGGCGAGTGGTATGAGAAATAGATACCGTAATATTAGGTAAGGAGTCCACGAGTGTTTTAACAAGCGTGGTTTTGCCCGTGCCAGAGGGGGCAGAGATCACATATAAATTCCCACACTCAGACATGTTTTTATCCTTTAATCTGATTGTTTCATCACGCGGTCAATAATCGATGTTGTAGAGAGGTTTTTGATAACGCCTAATACGCGAACATCGCCACCATAAGCGCGCACAATATCGGCGCCCACGACTTGTTCGGCTGTATAATCACCACCTTTGGCTAAGACATCAGGTTGTAAGCTTTTCAATAAACGTTCCGGCGTGTCATCTGGAAAAGAGGTTACCCAATCCACTACGCCGAGCCCAGCTAAAACTGCCATGCGTTGTTCAACATTATTGATGGGGCGGCCAGCACCTTTTAATTTTTTGATTGAGGCATCGTCATTCACTGCAACAATGAGCACATCACCTAATTGTTTCGCTTGTTGGAGGTATGCCACATGGCCTGCGTGTAAAATATCGAAACAACCATTCGT
Source organism: uncultured Coxiellaceae bacterium (assembly GCA_964612855.1). Classification (GTDB taxonomy): domain Bacteria; phylum Pseudomonadota; class Gammaproteobacteria; order DSM-16500; family DSM-16500; genus DATIJJ01. The sequence goes on along the minus strand of CAZTDR010000051.1, from coordinate 4,803 downwards.
AAATACAATGCGCTTGCCTTTGATGCGCGCATCGCTCACCGCTAAGACCAATTGTTCATCATTCACAATGCCGCCAATGATCGCTGCATTATGAGAAAGTGTCATCTGTAATTCAGGAATGCTGACGGTTGCCGCGCCTAATTTGGCAACCACTAAACTGGCGGCGAGATTGGCTAACTGCATTGCTTCGGAGAGCGGTGCCTCGGCTGCTAATGCGGCACCTAAAACGGCGATGACCGTGTCGCCAGCCCCGGTCACGTCAAAGACTTCTCGGGCGTGAGCAGGAAGATGGAGTTCTTCTTCCTCTTGTTGGATTAAGGTCATGCCACGTTCGCCGCGTGTCAACAACAATGCTTTAATATTGAACTGCTTGAGTAATTGTCGACCTTTCGTAATGATTTCCTGTTCGTTGTGGCAGGCGCCGACGATGGTTTCAAATTCTTTATAATTGGGCGTGATGATGTCTGCATCACGATACAGGCTATAATCCGATCCTTTGGGGTCAACCAGCACGGTGACACCGGCTTTTTTAGCGAGACGTATTAATTCGGGTGCGCAAGCGAGGGTGCCTTTACCATAATCCGACAAAATAACGACGCGGGTTTCAGCTAAGTTACGCGTGTAATAATTAATGATATGAGAAGGGTCAAATGCTGGAAATTTTTCTTCAAAATCCATGCGTAACAATTGTTGATGACGACTAATGACGCGGTGTTTGGTGATGGTTGGAATGTTAGCCAAGCAATGAATGTCATGACTGACACCTGCAGCGGCAAGTTGTTCGCTCAAGATGCGACTTGCGTCATCTTTGCCGGTGATGCCAATTAAGGTGATATTCACGCCCAGTGCTGCCAAGTTTAACGCCACATTGCCTGCACCGCCTGGGCGTTCATCCATATGCTTTACATTCACGATAGGCACGGGAGCTTCGGGTGAAATGCGAGCGGCATCGCCAAACCAATAGCGATCCAGCATGAGATCGCCGATGACTAAAACAGACGCTTTACGAAAGTCAGGTAATTGATTGGTCATTAGAGTTAAGCCACCCATGTCACGCGTTTAATAAAATTGCGTGATTTTAGCATGGAAGCGGAATGCCTGCATTGAAAATTTACTATTTAAAAATATAGGGTGGCACGACGCGTTTTTCGCGTCGTAATCCACCTTTTTATTATAAAACTGGTGGATTACGACGCGAAAAACGCGTCTAATCCATCCTACATTTAAAGCATGAAATAGGAAAATTATGTTATCGATTTCATCTTCAAAACGAGACGCTCTACTTTTATTTTTTTTAAGTCTCTTATTATTTACTGTCGGTCTTGGTCATCAAGAAATTATCGGTTTTGAATCGCGTTTTTATCTGTTCGCGCTGGAAATGTGGCGACATGGGTTAAGCTTTTTTCCGACGACTTATCATCATCCTTATCCCGATTATCCGGCTACTTCAACCGCACTGATTTATTTAACGGCGCGATTAACTGGCGTATTAAATAAAGGCATTGCTGTTTTTCCAAGCGCGTTTTTTGCAGCACTCACGGTGTCCGCTACTTATTTGATAGGCGTTTTACAAGAACGTCGTTTTGGGTGGTATAGCGCAGGTTTTTTATTATTCACCTTGGCTTTTTTCAGTGAAGCACGCACCATCTCACTCGATATGTATGTAACGGCCATGACCGCCTGGATTTTTTATCTCGCCTACGCCGCTAAATTATCTAACCAATCTTGTCCGCGTCTTATTTTTTTATTGCTAGTGTTCAGTTTTGCGATACGAGGCCCCCTCGGGATAGTTATTCCAACGGGCGTATTATGTGTATTTTATTGTTTAGAAAAAGACTGGAAGCAATTTTTTCGGGTGGGGATAGGTAGTTTCCTGTTGTTGTTGCTGTGTACCAGTTGCTTGTTAGGCTTGGCTTATCACGCAGGCGGCAATGCATTTTTGCAAGAAGTATTGCATATGGAGGTGTTCGGACGCATGCAAGAAAATCAAACCCCACCCCATTATTTTTATTGGGTTGAAAATATAGGCGCCTACTTTATCACGTATCCGTTGGCCATTTTGATCTTAATCGGCATAGCGCCGCAATTACTGCAGAAAAATGCCTCGCCACACATTCAATTTCTGCGGATCTTGGTTGGATGGGTGCTGATTATTTTGCTGGGTTTGAGTATTCCGGCGGATAAAAAAATTCGGTATGTGTTGCCTATTGCACCGGCCTTAGCTTTATTTTGCGCAAGCCTTTTTTTCTTAGCAAAGAATCAGTATTTGCATGGACTGAAAAAAATTTTTGTGGGATTTTGCGGAATTTTTCCCCTGTTAGGGCTTTTATTTTTAGCTTTGTTATACCATCGACATTTCGCGTTAAATTATGCAATGTTGGTGACGCTGTTGGGTGCGCTACAAATAGCGATTCTTGTTGCTCGTCATAAAGACGTCAGTTTTTTTCTTGCTCTTTTATCTTTTTTGCTCCTGCATATTTTTGTTATTGAGAAAATAAATGTGGGCTTAAATGAAACGCACGATTTTGTTCAAAGCGTCGAGGATTTTCGTCAACAACATCACGCTGCATTAGGTTTTTATCAGCAAGGAAAAGATGGGTTGGTCATCAAATATTTGGCGAATATGCAGCAAGATGAACAACCGGTTTTTTTGAATGACTTAACAGAAGCGATGGATAAATCGATCGTCATTGTGTCGACTCGCAAGGATTTTGATGCGTTGCCAGCGACAGTTCGTCACGCATTTGGGGTGCTAATGACAGGGAAATTAGGGCGTGCTGAGATGGTTGTGCTGATCAAGCGCGGGGTCAAGTTTTGATCATGCCATAAAAAAACAAACTGTAGGGTGGATTAGATGCGTTTTTTGCATCGTAATCCACCAGGTTAAAACGAAAGGCGTTTAGATTTTGGTGGATTACGGCAAAAAACGCCTAATCCACCCTACGTTTCTTCATTCCACACTATTTCTCATAAACTCGCGGTTCCCCCTCAGGTCGCGTTTTAAACCGTTTATATTGCCAAAGATACTGCTCAGGTTTTTCTAGAATCGCACGCTCCAATGCAGCATTTAATAGTGTCGCATCTTGCTGCAGATCCCCGGTTGGAAAATTTTCAATTTGAGGGTAAAGCACCACATCATAATGAAATTCATTATCACGGCGGAAAAAACTGATTGGAACCACGGCGGCATCACTCATGCGAACTAATCGCGAAACGGCAGTGAGGGAGGCAGTTTGTACGCCAAAAAAAGGGGCAAAAACGCTACGTTTTGCGCCACCATCGACATCATAAGCATACCAAATCGCAATATTATCATTCAGTGCACGAATGAGTTGGCGTACGCGATTGCGGGGAATGGCTTGCAATAAATGTTTTTGGCGAAAGCGTTCTTGAATAAAAGCAATTAAGCGTTTTTTATGCGGACGATACATGACGGAAAAAGAGTATTTCGTGCTAAGCAATCGCCCTACCATTTCAACACAAGTAAAATGCGGTCCGAGTAAAATAACGCCTTTCCCTTTTGCCAGTGCTTGTTCAAGATGTTCGATACCGTGAACATTAAACAAGTGCTGTAATTTTTCATTGGGCAACCACCAAGCCATGGCTGCTTCAATCAAACCAATGCCCACCGCAGTAAAGCTATCTTTGGCTAATTTTTCCTGTTTTTCGGGCGATAAATGGGGGAAGCAAAGGCCAATATTTACTTGGGTAATATGTTTTAGTTTGCTAGGGAATGCATAAATAAGTTTGCCAATTCCTTTCCCAAGATTAAGTCTTAGGCGTTCTGGCAAGCGTGTAATGAGCCATAGCAGGCCAATGCCCAACCAGGCGGGCCAATAAATCGGGTTTGCTAAAGCAAGCTGTTTTTTAAAGTTTGACATATAATGGGTCTTAATTTAAGAGCTGGCGGCTATTTTAGCTGTTTATAAGGAATGATTCTATGCAAGAAAAAGTGTGTGTTCACTATTTCGTGTCCGGCAAAGTCCAAGGAGTATGGTTTCGTGCAGGGACGCAAGACAAGGCAAACGAGTTAGGGCTCACCGGTTGGGCTCGCAATTTACCCGATGGCCGTGTGGAAGTGGTCGCTTGCGGTGAGCGAGATAAAATCAGAGACTTACACGAATGGCTTAAGCAAGGACCTGAGCTTGCTAATGTAAGCGATGTGGTCAGTGAGGAAATCGCCTGGCAAGAACACGATCGATTTGGAGTGAAATAATGTTAAAACCAGGATTAAAGGCGGTGTGTAGTTTCTTGCTAATGGTAAATGTGAGTTATGCCAGTATTACAGTCCCAATGACCTTGGTAAACGGCACTAAAATTGGCACTGTCGAATTAGACGATACGATTTACGGTTTGCTTTTAACGCCGAGCTTGCATGATTTGCCTGCAGGCATGCATGGTTTTGCTGTGACTACGTGTCCATCCTGCAGTCATTTTGCAATAGCTGCTGGGGATCATTGGGATCCGCAACATACTGACCAGCATCGTGGCCCTTATCGGGGTAGTGGTCATTTGGGTGATTTGCCGGTATTAACGGCAAATGCATTTGGACGGGTGACTTTGCCTGTTTTGGCGCCGCGTTTGAAGCTGGCAGAAGTCGTTGGGCATTCGTTAGTGATTGTAGCGGGCGGGGATAATTATTCGGATAAGCCACTTAGTCAGCCCGGTGCTACCATTCGGATTGCTTGTGGGGTGGTGCCGTATCATTAAGAAGGTGCGCGACAAAAATTTTATCCCGTTAAATTATGGCTCTTGTAGGGGCGGACCCGTGTGTCCGCCCAGCGGCCTTAACCTTAAAGTCCG
>CAZTDR010000050.1:0-19284 GCA_964612855.1 uncultured Coxiellaceae bacterium | reverse complement strand
AGAATGTAAAAGAAAGGGCATTGCACTTCGCATTTGAATTCGTGCCCTACATTTTGATTTATGCAACGTCAGACAAGCTGCGGAACGACGAACCCTACAGGCTAGGTATTACTAAGTTTGCATTTGTTGTCTGGGTTACTAGCAGCTGGGGTATTACTGGAAGCAGTTGGTTTATCTCGCCAAAAACCTGACTGGAGCATCCCTTTTTCATTGCTATCCGCTGGGAGGTCAGAAGAAACAGTTGATTTAACAGAGGAAGCGCTTGTATGTGGTATATTTTTTTCTTCACCACCTTGCGCATGTCCTGTTGCTATTTGCGAGAGAATTTTTGCTGATGAATTTTTTGATTTTATTACCTCTGATAATAGTATCTGTATTTTTTTATTTTTTATGAGCTCTTGTAGTTTTTTCTCTTTTTCAAGATAACCATCTGATTGCTGATCTTGAGTAGAAAAACTGCGAGAAAGATCAACATTCTCAATGACATTACTTTTAGTTACTAATTTAGCCAATGTTTCTAGTGCTTCCACGCCAAAATGATTTTGGATTAAAGAAAGAGATTCTAGATTGGGTTTATGCTTATCATCTACCTGTGTCTCAACAAGAGCAGAAAAACCTTCATTACCAATATGATTTAATTCTAATGACAGTGAGGAAATACGGGGGTTTTCTCTGAGTAGCTGCGCGACTATTTTAGCGCCATCATCACCTAAGTTGTTGTTACAAAATTCTATATTTTTAATAAATTGACTTTCCGCTAATGCAGCAACTAAAAGTCCGAGCCCCTCCTCATCAAAATGCATCCCAGATATACGGAGAGAAGCTGCATGTGATATAGCTGAATTTATATCTATTAAATCTTCGCTAGAAAGATATGTCTTAGAGGAACCTCTTTTCTCAATTGAGACGTTGGCTTTATTGTCCCTAATAACCCGGTAACCACATTTTAAAGCGGCTGCCTCTTCGGCTTTGTTTTTATCCGCAACTCTCTTTTCCTCTTGCTCCTGAATTTTTTTTTGCGCTTCTTGCTCTTCGTCTTGTATCTTTCTAGCTAGCTGATTATCTTTAACTTCTTGAATCTCTTTAGCCATTTGGAGAGATTGCTCGTCGATCTCAGCCTGTTGAAATATCTTAGCTATGTCAAGCGCTTTTATAGCATCAAAAGCTTCCGCGTTTTGTGCATTTTCCTCTTTTTGCTTTTGAATTTGATCGTAGAGAAATGACTGATCGGCATCCGTCGTTTCATCCCATTCTCCCCATGCTTTGTCAGCGTCACCTTGTGGTTTATAATTTTTCCATATTGTAGCTTCAATTAACGACTGGCAAATTCCTTCAAAGATCTCATTGGCAGGGATTGATATCTCACTATTCGATTTAATAACATCAAATTCGACCACTGCTGCTTCGCCAGGATCCTTAAAAGAACTATCTCTTTTTTTTATCCCACACTGATAATTATCTAATTTGTTAGAAAGCTCCTCAGCCATAAACTCATAAAGCGATTCCATCACTTGTTCTTTACATTCCTTTTCTTCCCATGAAAATCGCAACGTAACTCCAGCAACTCCAGTAACTATACTATGTTTCATCTTGAGCCTCCTCTATTTAAATAATAAAGGCAAGCATGACAGGAAAAAAGAATGAAGTCTGTCCGGAAAATAACTGACAAAAATTACTTACAACTCGATAAATAAACACGAATTAATTCAGATCGATTTTGGAAATTTAATTTTTCTTTGGCGTGATTGACATACGTTCCGTAAAATATTATTAACTTTAATAGGCTTTTACTTTGTGGAATCAAATTTTGCAATGTGCCGCGAAAAAATTCGCGAAGATTTTACGGCCACTAAATTCATACGGAAGCAATAATCAACAGCTTAGGGTATTTTTAGCAACTTTAAAAGCACACTCATCGCTATTCGGTCAATCAGTCATATTTATGCAAAACATTCGCTTAATTCGCCTTTTGGTGGTATCACCATATCAAGGCATGAAAAATTTTTATCTAACGAATTGTACACAGCGTTTGAATCATACGCCGTATCGGCTGTTATTTGTCTTACCTTATTTGGCATGGGTGAAATGAGCGCATCAACAACTGATGCAGCATGTATTTACGAGTCGTTAATTCTGTTGTTTGAATAATGTTGTATTGATCTACGCTTACATGAAGTTTACGCCAGTCGGCGGAAGATTGGTGGATTACGGTGCAAAAAATGCACCTAATCCACCCTACATTTTGATTTATGCAACGCCAGACAAGCTGCGGAACGGCGGACCCTATAGGCTGCATATTACTAAGTTTGCATTTGTTGTCAGGGGTACTAGCAGCTGGGGTATTACTAGAAGCAGTTGGTTTATCTCGCCAAAAACCTGACTGGAGCTTCCCTTTTTCATTGCTATGCGCTGGAAGGTCAGAAGAAGCAGTTGATTTAACAGAGGAAGCTATGAGGCGCAATTAATAATTTGTATAGGATTATTAAGTTCATATTATTTTTTGAAACGATTGCTATTTGTCTTTGCTTCCTTTAATAAAGCTTCCCAATCACTAGGCGGGCATTTGTTTTGCAACATTTTTTTAAATACTTTGTATGCATCTGTTTTGCTATCATATGCTCGTTTTGTATCTTCATCATTTACCCAAGCATATATAATGATTTTACTTTCTTTATGAAATCTAAAAAATAAACGGTATTGTTGAAAAAATTTCGCTCGAAACCAGTGTTTATGTTCTTCGCCTAGTGTCGTTCCAAGTCTATAGTCAGGTAAGGTTGGATCATTAGGAATTACTTCGAAAACTAGCTTTTGAATTGCGGCTAATCGCTTCGAGGCGTTTTTATTTTGATAATCATTAGGATTTTTTTTTCTCAAATTTTCCACTTCTATAATGAGATCTTCATGCTGTTCTAAAAATAACGGATGCGCACATAAGACCCAGCCATTTACAATTATTTCATCTGTAATAGCCAATGCTATTCATCCTTTTCTAATAAAGGCGCATCTAAGTCAACTTCGATATCAGATACTAATGATTTTGCACGAGAAAATAATGCCGGACTCATTGATTGAACGTGCTCAGGATGCTTTTTGATATCGCTAGCTAAGAATGATAAAAAATCACCAATCACAGGATCATCTTCCTCTGCACGAGAAATAATAACTTTACCGTTACCGTCAACCACATAATCAATTTTATCGCGTTTACCTAAATGAAGTACTTCACGAACAGGTTCTGGTATTGTTGTTTGATAACGATCTGTTAAAGTAGATTGTGTATGCAAAACTTTACCCATGACAACTCTCCAAAAAAAACGGAATTTCTTACATAAAATGGTAATGCAATTGCATTACCTTGTCAAGTGGCTGGGCCCTTATTTGACCCCATGCCGGGAAGTCTGCTCAAATAGGACATAAACCCCTCCGGCATGCATGAATACCAGCTATGACGCATCAGTTTTGAAGCAACTAAAAATCAACAGGTTATGACAAACAACAAAAACTTTGTCGCGCGAGTTTAATGGAATGGTCCCTGCTAATTCCACGGAACCCCTAGAAGCCAGTTGTACGACATTTATGAATTTATCGATCGCATTCCTGACCAAAAACATACATTCCTACGCGTGTTTGGCATGATCGCTGCTAGAAAATGGAGATAAAACAAATCGAAGTAGGCCGAGCGGTGGTGCAAGTATCGCGAGATAAAAGGAATAAGCGTGAAAAAAGGGAAGCCATTACAGTCACTGATTTTGAAGAAGCCAAACAAACCCAAAACAATTGATTTTGTAACACAAATCAAAGATGATATCCTCTCTTACTAAAAAATGAGGAAATCACCATGACACGCGGAGGAAAAAGGCTGGGGTCTGGCCGGCCAAAATTATATAAATCTCCTACCAAGACGGTTCGATTACCTATTGATCAAATCGCCTTTATCAAACAAGTTCTCGATAATAAAACTCTTTTTAAGTTGCCCTTGTATAGCTCGCATGTATCGGCGGGATTTCCCTCCCCTGCTGATGATCATATTGAAGAGCATTTGGATTTAAACGACTTAATCAAACATCCTGCTGCCACTTTTTTGGTGCGCGTTTCAGGTCATTCTATGAAAGATGCTGGCATTCATGAAAACGATATTCTTATTGTTGATCGAAGTATTTCACCCACCCATGGCAAAATAGTGATTGCCGTTTTACAGGGCCAATTAACCGTAAAAAAATTACAGTGTGAAAAAAATAAATTATTTCTCATGCCAGCGAATGCAGAATTTTCACCTATCGAAGTCAAAGAGGAAGATAATATTCACATTTGGGGCGTAGTCACTAAAGTGATCCATGATATGTAAGGAAAAAATCATGTTTGCATTGGTCGATTGTAATAATTTTTACGCCTCTTGTGAGCGGGTATTTAATCCTGCCCTGGAAAAAAAAGCGATTGTTATCTTGTCGAATAATGATGGCTGCGTTATTGCAAGAAGTAATGAAGCAAAAAAATTGAAAATTCCGATGGGCGCTCCTTTTTTTGCATGGCGACATTTTTTTGAAAAACACCGTGTGGCTATTTTTTCCTCCAATTACGTCTTATACGGTGACATGTCACAACGCGTTATGTCAGCATTAGAAACGTGCTGTCCACAGCTTGAGGTGTATTCAATTGATGAAGCATTTCTAAATTTGGAAAAATTTGACCAAATAGAAAATATCTTGATGATTCGTCAAACCGTCCAACAATGGACAGGAATTCCCGTATCAATTGGTGTTGCTCCAACCAAAACGCTGGCTAAAATAGCAAACCAAATTGCAAAGAAAAGCACTGGCACAGGCATTTTCTGTTTAAATGATCAGTCATTACAAGAAAAAGTTCTTGCTAATTTTCCTGTAGAAGAAGTGTGGGGAGTGGGTAGACAAACTGTCGAAAAACTTAAACAAATGCATATCCTTACAGCAAAAGATTTACGCGATGCAAATTTAAAATTAATGAGACGACAGTTTAATGTGGTGATGGAAAAACTTATTTCAGAATTAAGAGGCATATCTTGTCTGCCCTTGTCCCAAATTACAACAAAAAAGCAAATCATGTCCTCTCGCTCTTTTGGAAGACCTATCAAACAATTAGCTGAATTAGAAGAAGCTATTAGTCATTACGTTTCGTTGGCTTGTATCAAATTGAGAAATCAACAGAGTTTAGCGCAAGGAATATGGGTTTTCATTCGTACGAGTTATTACCATCCCAATAATTTACAATACGGCAAAGGTAGTTCATCTCAATTTATAAAACCCACAGATGATACAAGACTCATTATTAAAACAGCATTAGAAAATTTGCGACGTATTTATCAACCGGGTTACTCATACAAAAAAGCGGGTATTGCGTTATTCGGTTTAATGCCTAATACGCTTCAGCAATTAGATATTTTTACCTCTACTGATCAAAAATCAAATAGCTTAATGAAAACAATAGACACTATTAATAAAAAACTCGGAAAAAATAGTGTTTTTATTGGGTCAGAAGGCATAGGGCGTAGTTGGCAAACAATCGCGAAGCTACGATCGCCACGCTACACCACGCAATGGAATGAACTGGTAACGGTATACTGCTAATCACCCACTGCAAACAATACTACAAATTATAATATTGCCGCAATTGACCTGACTCGTGAGTTCTAATAGTAATAAATCCGCTTCAGTATAAGCAGTCATCTCGGTAAAATAAGGTATTATATTGATTAATGATAGAATCATGTGCCAATTCAGGCTAGAGTGGTTTATTATTATACGTAAATTACGTATTAAATGGGACGGATGCTTTATTTTTATCTTTATACAGTTTCCTTAATTAAGTAGATAATACCTTGATTGTCTTCTGGAGAGTACTATGTGGCAACACCGTTCTCATGCGCTAGAAATTATTGATTTAGGACCTGCGCATTACACCTCTCAAGAATATAAGCATTGTTTAACAGTCTTATTTCGCCTCAACCGATTATTAGGTTTTTTTTCCAATACTAAAAAATTCTTACAATCCGTATCACCGCACTCCACTATTTTGGATGTGGGATGTGGGAGCGGCTTATTTTTACTTCATCTTTCCAACTATTTTCCTGCGATGAAATTGATGGGAATTGATACTTCATCGGATGCGATTAGTGAAGCAAAATCAAACTTGCAAAAGACATATCTCCCCGATAATGCTTGCATTACATTCCAAAAAGTCACCCCAGAATGGAAAATTTTACCAGACAGTGTAGATGTCGTGATGGCTACTTTGGTGTGTCATCATCTAACAGATGAACAACTGATCACATTTTTTCAGTCTGCATTACATTCCGCAAAAAAGGGCGTTATTATTCATGATTTACATCGTAGCCGTATAGCCTATGTGTTGTATAAAATGATTAGCCCTTTATTTCGCAACCGCCTCATTACTCACGATGGCTTACTTTCGATTAAACGCGGTTTTAAATATAACGAACTGATGACACTCTTAAAAAAAGCGGGTATAAAAAAATATGAAATTTCGTGGCGTTTTCCTTTTTGCTGGAGGATCGTCCTTTGGAAAAATTAGTGATAATCGGTGGCGGCATCGCAGGTTTAAGCTGTTTAAACGCCTTATTAGATAACCATGTATCACCTCTTTTAATTGAAGGTGGCTGCATTGGCAGCCCAAAAATGTGCGGCGAGTTTTTAGCGCCGCCTGCGTTATCACTATTAGAAAATTGGGGGATAGGACCCGTAGAAACTATTTCACGAGTCCATTTCCATTCTGCACATAGCCAATTTAATTTTATGTTTCCACAACCCGCGGGCGCCATGATGAGAGGCGCAGCTGAAATACAATTAGGCTTACGTGCAAAGAGGCTGGGCGGACGTATTCGAGAGGATACCCAGCTTATGGATATTATTCCTGCAACCCAAACTTCCCCCTTTATCTTGAAATTGAAAACAGGCGAACATATTGAAGCAGAAACAGCCATTTTTGCTACGGGTAGGTTAGTAAAAAATACCGCAAAGAAAATTCAATTACCCTATTACGGTATTAAAATTCATATAGATTCCGTCCTCGAACCTCATACTTTGCAAATGTATAGCACACAGGGTGCTTATTTTGGAGTAGTGCCTGTATCAACAGGTAAAACAAATTTAACGTGTTTGGTCAGTAAAAAAGATCACGCATTAAACGACAAAAAATTACTTTTTAGGCTCATAAAAAAATTCCCGGCACTCACTATATTTTTAAGAGAAAATGAAGTAGAAAAACAAGATTGGCTCATGACATCTTCGCCCGAATTTAATTTAAAAAAATTACCTGGTTGGTCTAATGCTTATTGGATTGGGGATGCGTTAGGTTCACTGCCTCCTGCAATCGGACTCGGTTTTGCACACAGTCTTAATAGTGGTATATTAGCGGCTGATTACTATTTACAAAATAAGCCCCATGTTTTTTTAAACATATCATTAGCAGAGTTAAATAGAAAAAAAATATTAGGAAAATTAATGCATCAAATTATGCTAAATCCATTATTAACTGCAATGGCTTTCCCCTTACTAAAAAATTTTCCTCCCTTGCTCACTCAATCATTAAAACGTTTAGGTTACTATCGTCCTTCAGATAATTATTTTGGATTTTAACATGACAGATTACTGTCAGCTCAAGGTGTTTTGATTGAACAAAAATGCAGGAATAGCAAGGCTATTTTAAGTTTTTGTGATTGAAAAACGCCTTGAGATGGCGGTAAGATAGCGTGTTAAAATTTAAAATAATTATCTGAAGGACTATAGGAATACATTAAATGGAAATTGCAATCACGGCGTTTGGTACTGCAAATCCGCAGTTTAAGCGCTCACAAATGGAAGTTGCAGAATTAATTAGTGAAAGCTTGCGGTTGAAGCCTGCAGAAAAGCGCATTCTACGTTCAGTCTATAAATCAACGGGCATTCAATTTCGCCATAGTGTATTAAGCGATTATTGTAAATCCCCCGGTGAGTTAGAATTTTTTCCTAATGATCCAACGGCTGACTTTCCCACAACTGCTACACGGATGAAAATATATAAAGAAGAGGCTTTAACCTTAGCTGTCCAAGCGCTGGAAGCGTGTTTTCAAACCCCTAACACGATTTCAAAATCAGAAGTGACGCATTTAATTACTGTCAGTTGTACCGGGATGTATGCCCCAGGAATTGATATTGAAATCGTGCAAAAAATGGGGCTGTCCTCAACAGTTCATCGTACTACGATTAATTTTATGGGATGTTATGGTGCTTTTAATGCGCTAAAAGTAGCAAATTCCATATGTAAGAGTGATCCCGATGCAAAAGTGATTGTGGTGTGTGTAGAACTTTGCACTATTCATTTCCAAAAACAATTTACGTTAACCAATGTATTTTCTAATGCTATATTTTCAGATGGAGCTGCGGCAATTATTATTCAGAACAAACCGCCTAATACAAAATGTTTAACATTAGAAAATTTTTATTGTGATCTATTACCTCAAACAAGCCAGGAAATGGCCTGGACCATTGCAGATTATGGTTTTGACATTGTGCTTAGCGCCTATGTTCCGCAAGCAATAGAATCAGGCATAGCCGAATTTTTGAAAAAAATGCTTGCGATTAAAAATTTAGCGATTACCGATATCAATATCTATGCCATTCATCCTGGCGGCTTAAAAATTTTACAAGCATGCGAAGCCGCGCTAGGAATTAGTCGAGCGGATAATCATCATTCCTATCAAGTACTAGAAGATTACGGCAATATGTCTTCAGCCACCGTATTATTTGTTTTAAAACGCATTTGGCAAATGGCAACACTTGCCGATATGAATAAAATTATTTTTAGCTGCGCCTTTGGCCCCGGCTTAACGTTAGAATCAGGGTTGTTTAAAATTACGATGTAATGCAGCCTGGGAATCACGTTTTTCTTTAGCGAGGATAGATTTTTAAGCTCATAAATATTTTTATTGGACACGCGTTAGTGTCTCAAAGTTCAGTCCATTGCGATCGATCAATTCTCGGAGCTTTTTCCGGCTTAACTTATCTAAAATAGCAAAAATCTTCTCTTCCAGCTTTATAGAATCATATATTTTTTGATGTCCTTTCAATTTTAAGATAGATAATTGAAATTTTTCTGCGATACGATAAAGTTCTTTATAAAGATCCGCGTTTTGCAACATGATTCCAGCGCGGTTGTTAAAATTATTTTTTAAAAGTTTTTCTTTTCTTTTCCCAAGTAAATCACAAAGACTCTGACAGTCAGAGTACATTTTAACCATGCTAGTGGATTGTGGAATGAGATAATTTAATGCATCAATAGCAATTTTTATTTCTGACCAAGTTGCTTTTTTAGAGCAATAAACTTGATAAATAACTTTATTTTCTAAATAGAAAAATAATTCACTTGAATTAAAAGGAAATATTTTTTTTAATTCCTTTTCCTCTAAGCATAAGAATGCGCCGACTGATATATTCATGGACGGAGAGGTTGCGGCATCAGTAAAAATTAATACTGTATTCATTTGCGTAGAATCCTGATTTTTTAACACTCATTATACTCACCTTAAGATATGAAGATAGCAAAAAATATTTTATTTTTTCCTATTAAAAATTTAATTTAAAGCTAAAAATGAATTAAATATTTGGAAAAATAAATTTCAGGCAATGATAGGGTTTTCCCTAGGCAGCTTATTGTTTGTGTCTATGCTCTACTAACTATTCTACTGTTTAACTTTCTCAAGGAGCTGCATCATGGAAAATCAAAATAAACGTGATAATCAACAAGGTGGGCGCCAAAACCAAGGCGGTCGTGAAGATCAACAAGGTGGACGCCAAAACCAAGGTGGTCGTGAAGAACAACAAGGCGGGCGCAACAAACAAGGCGGTCGAGAAAATCAACAAAGTGGGCGAAGCAACCAAGGTGGACGCGAAAATCAGCAAGGTGGCAAAGGAACTTCTCGTTAATTGAAGCTGAAAGGAAGGAGTTGCCACAGCAACTTCTTCCTTGTTTAATCCAACATGCATTGTGCTCTAAAGATAAAAATAATTTTTTCTATGCCCATTGCACCTCAAGGCCTGCTTCTTCACAAAAATATCCGTTGTTCAAGTTAAATCACGCCGTGATTTTTTAGACAAGCAAAAAAAAAGGAAGAATCAGTACGATACTATCGTACATCCATACCATTTAAGATGTACGAAAAAAGGTGTGAAGCCATTCGCATGCACTGGTCGATTGAAAATAAGCTGCACTGGAAATTGGACGTTGGGCTGCATGAAGATTGTTGTCAAATTATCATGGACTTGCAGATCAAAATTTAGCAGCTATGCGGAAGGTTGTTTTAGCGTTATTGGAGAAAGAGAAGTCTTTTAAAGGCAGCATTGAATTAAAACGGCAAAAATCAGCGCTAAGTACCAGATATTTAAGGAAAGTGGTCGGATTTTGAACTTTGGTGCAATCGCCCTGGGCGATTTCGGAGCTGGAGTGCAGCTAAGAAATTCTTAAGGATAGCCTGGTATTCTATTTTTATGCTTTTACGATTCAGATTTAATCCGCAGTGGCCGTACGATCATTCGATAGTAAGTGATGAGAACCACCTATTTTATTCCGTTTGAAAATATTGCTACTCATGAAAAGCAGAAATGCAGATTGTTGCGAAAAATTGATGCCACATACGAGGAAAAATATGGATTCTAGAAGACCATCTGGCAATGAAGAAAAACATGAAGCAGCTACAAAAATACAGGCTGTTTTTCGTGGATATCTACAAAGAAAAAATTATGCTGATTCAATCTCAGTCTCTAACGAGATGAAATGGCAGCATGAACCGATTCTGCATACTGACGATTCTGCTAGCCTATTACATTTATTCGAAAAAGCGCTTCAAAACAAGCCTCCTTACCAAAAAAGAAGGATAACTTCTTCTTATCTTGCAAATGCGATTGATGCAAGAGCTTATCAATGCGTAAAAAAATTATTAGAATGGAATGAAGAATTAAATTGCGCTGATTTAATAAAGAGACTGATTGTTAATACAGTAAAAAATTATGATCCATCCATGATGTTGATTTTGAATCAAGGCAATTTTGAAGCAACTGTGATAGAATTTTTTCCCGATACATTGTTTGATGGCTCTGATTTTAATGAAAATCTTCAATCTCATCTCATCACTCTATTAAGATTTACACCTATCGATACTGTAAACAAGCTAGTTGCTTTGTTTATAGAAAAAAATAAATTGAAAGGACCGATACTGAAAGAATGTTACGAAAAAGTAAGAGAAGATTTTCTTAAATACGCGCCATTTTTTTCTCGCTATTCCAATCAATTTGATTTGGGTCCCCTAGCAGGGCTATATAGCAAGGAAAATTTTTCTGCTTTAAAAAAATTTGCCATGAAAGATATGGAATATGGAAAGCGCAGGAGAGCACTTGCTGACAAACTTCTATCAGATTTATCTCAATCTGCCACTTCCTATGTACCAGAAGATAAAGCATTTTTAAGTTTACCACCTTCATCAACAGGAAATCGAAGAGCTGCAGCGTTACTGGAAGCAATTTCTACCTGGAATTCTAACGAGTTAAAAAATGATTTATTCAGGAAGTTACGTATAGAAGCGCGCGCGTGCGGTCGTACATTTATTACTGATAGATATAAATGGGCATTGCCATTAATCAAAGTTGTTTTTAAGCATTCTCGATCAAATAATATAGCCAAAAATTTTTTAAATGGGGATCCTGTAGAATTTTGCTATTCTTTAACTAATGAAAGAAATGTAGCTCTTTCTAATGTAACTGCCATAGAATCTATGTCTGATCAATATCGTATGTGGCTACACGGATTAGCGGACCTATGTAAAGAATGGCCAACTATTGAAGATACATTTGAAAGAGCATGGTCAATAGATTTAACATACCCCAGTGAAACGTCAGAAAAAAATATGAACCAATATCAGAAAAATTTAACTAAGTTTTATGAGACTATAGCAGAATTAGTGTCTTACATAGGAAAAAATCAACCTCTAGCGAGAGGAAGTGGCACATATGCAGAATTCATGTTAGCCATTCTTCATCTCCATCATGGTCTTCAACCGCCTATTCTAAAATTAATATTTCCTCAGTTAGATGTATTAGATATTACTTTTCCAACAAGCGATTACAAGTATTTTTTCCCGCATTTTTTTGAACCCAGTACTATCCCAAAACATTTGCATTTTCGTGATATTTCACCTTCATTGCCAGCCGCCGACCAAGTGATGCAGTTATATAGTCAATTACATGCAGAACCAAAATTGGCAAGAAAAATTTTGTCTAGCACTGAGGTACAAGCTGCAAGTATTACAGACATAAAAGCCCCCCCGGTTAAAAAAGAAGGTTCGGAACATAATGATGCAGATCAACGTTCACAAAATTTTTTCGGCAGAGGTAGACCCTGAGTTCTACAGATGGTAATCAAGCATGGCGCCAGATAACTTGGGATATAAGCTTTTGCATAAATTGGATCAGTCTGGAAAGTAATTCGTGACGTCCGGGGTGAGGTATTTTTAAAGCTGCTTAATTTTTCTACAAAAAAATAATTGTGGTCATAGAATTTATTGTCCCGGTAGAAAACATATAATACCTTAATAGAATGGTTTTTTTGTAGGCTTGCATACCCATCATACCGCAAGATAAGTTGTTAAACTTCGCATCTTGGGGTGTAATCGGTATATACTTAACTAAAGTGACTTTATTTATATATAAGGGGGATTGTTAATGAATATGACAATCTCGCTCGTCCTACTGTTGGTAGGTTTTGTTTTCGCATATGAGTTATTTCGTTGCTCAAGCAAACTGACTTTTATCGTATTTATTATTCTTCCCTGGCTTTTACTACCTTGGTGGATTGGATATTATCATTTTAGTTGGTTTTTTTGGGCAAAAATTTATTCAGTCACATTTGATATTACTCTGATTTTTATTTATCGGTATACTCGCTTTTCTGAATCAAAACTGTTGCCCTATGCTATTTGGATTATATTTTTAATTAACATTGGCGAAGCAATGCTCTATGATGCTGTGGCAATTAATCGACTACAGTTAATTAATGTGGTAACAGGCCTCATTCTTATCTATACAATGCCGGGGCCGGGCAGCATGAGCATTGATAAGACCACTACTTACCGTGATTTTTCATGGGATATATCGTATAGATGGATACTTGCTTATACCTTATGGAATTGGATTTTTGTTTATGGTAATTGGCCAGAAATTGGTTGCAGACATCACCTTGCGGTTTTAGGCGCACCGTTGTTGATCGCTTTATACAATAGAAAGCACTGGGTTCAAGCGCGAGCATTTACCTTGGGCACCTATTTTATGGTCTGGTTTTCTTTATATCCGCTTATCAAAGAACCGAATGCCACCTCTTGGTATAATGCTAATATTTACTCCATATTAGCGTTTTGCACACTGTGTTACACAATGACGCTTTTAGGATCAGTTAGTAATGGGTTTAGCCTGCTTAAAAAACGGTGGAATCAGCGGAAATGCGGCACAGAATAATTGGGTGAAATGTCATACTCCTACCTTCAGAAAAGCCGTTTTAAAATCGTTTATAATAGTTATATTCCCTGAGGATTAAGGAGAAAAATCATGTCAACCTATCGTGTATGCAAAATTGCTGTTGAACATGCGGAATCGATTCAAAATATTAAGTTTGATAACAAAGAAGATGCCGAGCATTATGCTAAAAATCATTCTAACTCCGATGATGATCACCGATACGATATACAAATAAATAATCAGGGTGAGTTTTCGACCATCAAATCGTACTTAAATGGTAAATCGTTTTAAATCTATACCCATTTTTACCTCACCTTCGATGCAGATATATTATTAAAAAAATTATCATGAGATATAGATTATAATAAGTAGATTACAAAACGAGAGTTAATAGCCTTTTTGGGCATTTTTCCAGCATTCTTAAGCGTCAGCTCTAGTATAATTCTTTCTCAAAAACAAAATGGCCATGATCTTACTATTATTGGATATCATCAGAATGGAAATACCCCATAGTTACCATTAAAAACCCGTGGGGAACCAGTGAATGGTATAACCCTGTGACAGGCGCAGGGTCATTCTAAAAAACCCAACCCGAACAAGGCCCGTGATATTCCATAAAAAATTGCGTTTTTACCGTTCCTCTTTCCTCCATCACCAATGGATTTAATTCTGTTGTTGTGCCTGAAAAAGACAAGATAAATTCTCTCTAGAGGACAAAAATTTTTAGCGATGCTGCGGGCACGGCACGCCGTCCCCCTACGTTTGAATATAATGGAGGTAGGGGCATGGTTAAAAAACCTTTGAAAACAAACGGATGAATTGAATTATGCTGCTTTATAAAATATAGTATCTGTTGCTATTTATACTACATACTACCGAGGAACAATAATATGTTAAGGCACCATACAGTGCAGGTGTTTCAAAAGAGAGAAACTTTTATAGATTCCTGCCAAAGCTATCACAAAGCAATAAGTGAAGCAGGAAAGAGCAACTATCACATGAAAGAAAGCGTAATTAAAAATCTAACAGCCAAGCTAGACATAATGATTCAAACTTCCCAAGACAAAAATGTAAAGGAAGGCGAGTTTCTAAAAAAAGCCGCTGAGTTAAAAGTCTACTTCAACGATGCCGTCCGTTTGATAGGTACAAGAAGAAGTATTATCGGAAGCATTAAAGATACACAGACTAAACAAACGAGTCTTAATACTATTTTAGCGTCTTACGTCGCGGATAAAGATTTTTATAATACGCTTGAACATTATGCAATAATTGCAAAACTTCCAAAATCAACCCCGCCCTCTTAGAGAGAGTGGACTAGCTGTAAGCTTCACATCCTGCTTAGGATATTATTAACCTTCCGACGTTTTAGATGAGGGGAACCATGAGCCAAAAAGTTTTTGTAAATCGGATTTTAAATTTAAAAAAGATTAAATACATTGGCTTGGACATGGATCATACTTTAATACGTTACAATATCAAAGTTTTTGAAGCATTAGTCTATAGACTAGTCATCGAAAAATTAATTCAAGATAAAAAATATCCTGAGCAATTAAAAAATTTAACGTTTATTTTTTCGGATGCAATTCGAGGTTTAATTATTGACACCCAAAATGGCAATATTTTAAAACTAAGTCATTTTTCTGCGATACGAAAAAGTTATCATGGAACAAAAGAAATTAGTTTTGCAGATCAGAAAAAAATTTATGGCAGTGTGTATGTTGATTTAAAAGACCCTAATTATATTGCAATTGACACTTCATTTTCCATCGCATTTTGCGTCTTATATGGCCAACTTGTCGACTTGAAAGATGAAAATCCTCTAGACTTACCCAGCTATAGTGAAATAGCGGCAGATATTTTGGGAACTGTCGATAAAGTCCATGCTGATGGGAGCTTAAAAGAGCATATTACTAAAAATATAAGTGACTATGTTTTACAAGAGCCGGAGGTAGTTGAGGGACTTAAACGCTTTATTCGTTATGGAAAAAAATTTTTTCTTCTCACCAATTCACAATATAACTATACAGACGAATTATTAAAATATGCAATTAATCCCTTTCTAAAAGAAGGTGAAAGTTGGCAGGATTTATTTGAATTTGTCATCACACTTGCCAATAAACCTCGTTTTTTTTACGACAATTTAAAATTTTTAGCTGTCCATCC
The DNA here is from genome assembly GCA_964612855.1 of uncultured Coxiellaceae bacterium. Classification (GTDB taxonomy): domain Bacteria; phylum Pseudomonadota; class Gammaproteobacteria; order DSM-16500; family DSM-16500; genus DATIJJ01. Next base: position 3,592 of record CAZTDR010000050.1, on the reverse strand, counting down.
CAAAGATGGTACTATGTCTAACACTTATGGCGCCATCGTCCCTGGCGTTTATCAAGGCGGCAATGCCAGAAAATTTACCGACGATCTCGGTCTTCATGGTGATGAAATTCTCTATATTGGTGATCACATTTATGGTGATATTTTACGATTAAAAAAACATTGTAACTGGCGCACAGGACTAGTCATTGATGAATTAAGTGATGAAATAGAATCACAACGAAAAGCGCTTCCCATTGAAAAACAAATTAGCAAAGCAATGGACATTAAAAAAGAATTAGAAAGAGAAAACACTGACTTACATACACAAAGCATTGAAAAAAATTCCAGAGAATATGATGCACAAATCATGGAAATACAAAATAAACTTTCTAAATTGGATAGGGAAATAGCCACTTTATTAAAAGAAGAGCACACTTTTTATAACCCACATTGGGGACGCATATTTCGTGTCGGCGCTGAGGAAACTTATTTTTCTTACCAGGTAGAGCGTTATGCTTGTATATATATGGAAAAATTAGGGGATTTGTTTGCACAGTCTCCTTTAACGTATTTTCGTGCGTATAGACGCTCCCTTGCCCATGAATATTTTTAGGTCTGCTGGCCTTGATGTTTATTTCACTGACTCAACTCTTGATAACGAAAGCAATCCATCGTGTGATCATTCACCATGCCAACCGCTTGCATGAAGGCATAACAAATTGTCGTACCTATAAACTTAAATCCTTTCTTTTTCAGTTCCTTCGACATTGCGTCTGAAAGAGCTGTTTTAGCAGGCACTTGCTTTATACTGCGCCGATGATTTTGGATGGGGTGGTTATTAACAAAATGCCATATGTAATTAGAAAATCCATTCCATTCTTTTTGAATTTCAAGAAAAATTTTAGCATTTTGTATAGCGGAAGCAATTTTTAATCTATTACGAATGATACCAGCATCATTCATTAACGCTTCTATTTTAGTTTGATCAAATGCCGCAATTTTTTGTGCGTTAAAATTTTCAAAAGCGGCACGAAAAGCGGGTCGCTTTTTTAAAATGGTAAACCAGCTTAATCCTGCTTGCATGCCTTCCAATATGAGAAATTCAAATAGTAGCCTATCATCATAGAGCGGAACACCCCATTCGGTATCATGATAAGCCATATATAAAGGATCACTTTTGCACCAATTGCAACGCTTTTTTTCCATTTGCTTAATTACCTCTATTTTGTTGATTTGAAACGCCGCAATCATTGATTTGCTCTTCCGTTAATGCCGATCTCGCTGCAGAAAATTCTGTAGCAACACATTCGTCATTACCGGCTTTCTTGCAAAGTTTTAACTTTTTTACATCCAAATTACTCGCCATGGCATCTCGTAAGCAATCGCACGCTTTTTCGTCAGCATTCGGAAATTCGCGTTGGCATGTTGCGGGAATATAGGATTCTTTCATTGCATCACGCAAAGCGGGTATATCATAATCCGTAATATACGGGGGCGCAGCAAAAGGATCTTTTGCAAAAGAGTAACTACTTATGAGAAAAACTGCCATTGTCATCATTAAAAATTTATACATTGCGCCCTCACTTTATTGGGGTCTGTTGACGATTGGTTTGGCCGGTTTAAAAAGCGGGGAATCGAGATAAAATTTTCGCAAATGTGAGGCGAATAGCACCGCTATTTAACGAACATTTGCGGAAATTTTAGCCGATTCTACCACTTTTTAAACCGGCCAAACCAATTGTCAACAGACCCTATCCTATTCCACTCAATTCACCTGCAATATAGGAATTGGGCGGAGCCAATGCTTGCTGCGTCCAGGTGTGGCCACTATCTTGGCTCATCGCCACAAGCGGTATAATATCGCCATTTAAGCGCTCATAATACCCGCTGGCATTACAAACATTATTATTGCATTTCACGCCTGTTAAAAACCCATATCTAAAGGCAGGAGGCAACGTCAATGTTTGTTGCAACCAAGAAACCCCATGATTGGTCGTCACAATAATGGCGGGATAACCCGAAGAAAATACCCCATAAGTATAATATCCCACTGCCACGCAATAATTAGTCGCACAACTAATTCCATTCAATACGCCTTCGGTGAAAGATGCAGGCGGCACCAATAATTGTTGTGACCAAGAGGCGCCTTGATTCGTACTCACTGCAATACCAAGATGATCAAAAAAGCTATTATCTATGTAATCCCCCACTGCGATGCACGCGCTTGCTGTGCATGAAACACCATTTAAAATGGCATCGGTTATGCCTGGTAAATGGGGTAGCACACTTTGCGTCCATGAAACTCCCCTATTTGGACTAATAGCAATAGTTGGAAAAAAGCGAGAGTTCATGTGCTGCCCCCCGCCTGTGGCGATGCAAAAGTTTCCAGTACAACTGGTTGCGGCAAAAAACTCTAGCTCTATCCCATTTGGATAAGGTAATAATTGTTGCCTCCACGTCGTACCATTCAGCGTAGTTGCAATTAATCCTTGTGCGTTACCGGTTGAGAATAAATTGCAATTACCGCCTGCGATGCAATTGGTTCCCGTGCAGTAAATACCTAACAACCCTTCTTCCGCACACTCCGTAGGTAATGGTAAAATTTGCTGAGTCCAGGTTTTTCCTTTATTGATACTCTTCACAATGGCAGCTACATTATCGCAATAATTTGTATCACAATAAGAACCGACACCGACACACGCTTCATTGGCGCAACTCATGGCCATTAAATTTCCTTGCTGATATCCAGCCGGTGGTGACAAACTTTGTTGAGACCAAGATGCGCCATTGTTTGTCGTAGTGGCCAGCGCCAGGGCCAAATTCGACAGCGTATCTTGATAAGAACCCACAGCCACCATGACATTACTCAGTGAGACTAATGTCACATTGAGAGGAAAATCTGTACCCGCGCAAGTCACTCCACCCGGCCAACAAGCAAAGAGATGATGATGTGGATCCGGATCACGTGCATTGACTTCACCTGAAATGAGTAATTGTAAAGTACAGCTATCACCTAACGTATGCGCTGGCTGCAAAGTAAAAGTGCTGCCACAAAGATCCATAATTCCCTTGTTCGTTGTGACTTGCGTGACATTCAACGGCAAATATTTTATATAATTATTTCTGCGTTGACTGCTGGTCGTATTCGTCACCGTATAATAAACGCTGGCTGTTTGTCCGCTAATCAGTTGCTCCGGAAAAATGGTGCCCGCTTTCGGAATAATGTTAAAAGGCAGCGCGCTGGCAAAACAAGGCATAAACAAGCATAAAATAGCTATTATTCCAAATTTAAACCGCATAAATGCTCCTTACTTTTATGGATCTGTTAAAACTGAGTCCAAATGAGGCTGTTGCCATAAAGCTCCGTATAACGAGCGGTATTTTCTAAGCTAACGGAAGCAGCGATGAATTGCCCAGATTGCAACTCAAAGAATACACGGTTGAATCAAGAAAAAACAGACGTGGGTTACAAGCAATATCGCCGCAAGATGATGTATTAAAGCTCGCGATCTCAAGTGCGGCGAGTATATACTATAGTCCTTCAGATAATTATTTTGGATTTTAACACGCCATCTTACCGCCATCTCAAGGTGTTTTTCAATCACAAAAACTT
>CAZTDR010000049.1:10646-19827 GCA_964612855.1 uncultured Coxiellaceae bacterium | reverse complement strand
TGGCACGCCATGCCCCTACAAGTGCCGTTTTAATGGTGAGTTACGCAACAACGCCCTTACAATCATCGTGATAATTGCAAATTTTCGACTCTAGGCTTCAAAGCAAGAGGTGGTAATATGGCAGAAATGACTTCTTCCGGAAGTGCAACCGACGATAAAGACCACATGGATTTATTAGAACAATTTGCGGCGGCTACTTTCACAAAAGTGCTTAATAGTCAGGCGGATCTTGATACCAAAGATCGCGTCATGGATGAGTTATTGTCCTGGTGCAAGGACCAACACACTATTGTCGTCTTAAAAACTGCAACTATTCTTTCGTCCGATCCCACCTCTCGCGCTGTTCAAAATTGCAAATCACTGATGTTGAGCAAAGGCGTACATCCAGGACAAGTTTTTGCGGCAACACAGTCATTCATTAAATTATTATTAGCGAGCGGTCAAGAAGATGACTCGGTAAAAAAACAAAAAGGCGAAACGACAACAACATTCAGTGACCAACAAAGGCATTTACGTGATTTGGTTTTTGAAGCGGTACAACAAAATGTCAGCGATATTCATATTCAAGTGCGTCAAACATACACAAAAATTCGTATGCGACAACATGGCGAATTGCGCGTTTATGCCGAGTGGTCAGAAAAATTAGGCCGCGAATTGGCGTCTGTCGCGTTTAATAAAGAAACCGACCATGCCACATCACACTTCAATCCCCTTGTTCCACAAGATGCATCTATGCCACTTAAAATGAATGGCCGCGATATTCGGTTACGTTTGGCAAGCGTACCAGCGCATGGCGGCTTTGACATGGTCATGCGAATTTTGGCAACAGGTGAAGAGCGCGTAAAAACGTTAGAGGAATTAGGTTACACAGCTAATCAAGTTGATATTATTAAAATGGCGTTAAAACTTCCTTTTGGCGCGATTATTGTGGCAGGACCAACAGGTTCAGGTAAAACAACTACCCTGGCTGCTTGTATGGAAATGGTCGACGCAACACAAAAACTTTATTCTATTGAAGACCCCGTAGAAAAAGTGGTTGAAGAAGCAACGCAAGTTCCTGTCAACACAGAAAAAGAAGATCGCAGTTTTGCAAGCATGGGGCGTGCAGCATTGCGTATGGATCCTGACGTAATTATTTTGGGTGAAATGCGGGATGAAGATACAGCACATGTGATGGTGCGCGCGTCTATTACGGGTCACTTGGTTTTAACCACGCTCCACACCAATCGCGCGACCGCCATTATTACACGGTTAGTGGATATGGGTATTTCGCCAGTCATGTTGAGTGATAGCAGTGTTTTACGTTGTTTGATGTGTCAACGTTTGGTTCCCGTCGTTTGTCAAAAATGTGCTATTCCGTTGTTGAGCTCACCAAAACATCAAGCGTTTATTCCCGATTGGGAGTCCGTGCTCGGAAAAGATGTTATTGCGAGCGCTAAAGCGCGTGGCCCCGGTTGCGCAAGTTGTCATGGAAGCGCTGTAGGCGGGCGAACCGTCGTCGCGGAAGTCATTTGGGTGGATGAAGCAGGTCGACAATTTATTCAAAAAAGCGACACACTCAATTGGGAAAAATATTTATTAGAAAATGGTTGGGTCGATTTTCATGGGCGTGCCATGCAATTGATTCAAGAAGGAATATGCGATCCATTTGATGCGGAAAAAGTAGTAGGGCCGATTAATTTGGCCACTAAGGCGAGTGTTTATAAATATACTTAAAATAAGCATTTTTGGGATGTCATTCACTCTGCGAAGTAAAAAGGTAAACTATGGCTGACGTTGATGTAGCAACATATTCAAACAAAATATCGCACTGGTTTAAGCAATTTCAGTTTGGTGGAAAAGCGCAACTCGCTTTTCTGGAAGATTTTTATTTGCTAGTCAATGATGGCATTCCTGCAAATCGTGCGATTGAAATGATGGCACAAGCGACGACCGGAATTACGCGTGAAGTGGCTTTATCGATCGCACAAAAAATCTCAGAAGGCCAAGGCTTGGCGGAAGGAATGCGCGATTGGTTTAAAATTAATATTGTAGAAATTGTTCGCGTCGGTGAAGAAGGCGGTGCATTAGTTGATACACTAAAATCGGCGATAAAAACACTAGGTCAGCAAAGTGGGGCACTGGGTGCTGTTTTCAGCGCGATTACTTATCCTATCATCGTCATTATTATGGCGTGCGCCATTATGGTTTATTTGAGCAACGGTGTATTTGTGCAATTTAAGGGGATTAAGCCCATCGAAGAATGGCCGCAAGCAGGACGTGATTTAGTCAATTTAGCGGGCATTATTCAACATGGGTGGTGGTTAGTTATTCTTTTAATCATTGCTATTATTTTATTATTACGCCGGGTAATGAATAATTATGTGGGAGACCTCCGGCCAGTGCTTGATCGATTTCCTCCTTTTAATCTTTATCGGCGTTTTGTTGCCGCACGATTGATGGAAACTCTTGGATTGCTGGTTGCTAATGGCATTGTTTTTAAGAGCGCAATCAAAGTTATGCAATATCAAGCGAATCCTTACATTGCTTTTCACCTGGTGACGATGGAACACTTAATGGCAATGGGTAAAGGGAATATCGCGGATGTATTAACGACAGGATTAATTGACGATAAAAGTATTTTACGTTTGCGCGTCATGGCGGAAGTAAAAGGTTTTGAACATGGCTTGATACGCATGGGTGTATTAGGTGGAGAGCAAAGTGTTAAAACGTTGGCACTGGTTTCAAAAATCATGGGCGGTTTATTACTGGTAGTCGGCGCTGGTTTGATTATCGTTATTATAAGAGGGATTTATTTAACTGGTATGGCGATGGGCCAATGAGAGTTAATGGCGGGTATATGCAATTTCAGAATCAGCACGGTATAACATTATTAGAAATGATTTTAGTGCTCGCTATTGCAGCCAGTTTGATGACGCTAGGTGTGAGAGTTTATAATCAGTTTCAGTTTCAAGCGAACGAACAAAAAATCATGGGGAATGTGAATCAACTTTTTTTAGCCCTTGAAGGATTTTATTTCGCAAATTGTCGGCAAGCATTAGATGTTAATAGCAATCCTCAATCGCCCGGCCGTTTAGATCCAGCTGTTATTGATGGATCGGGTATAAAGGAAAATATTATTCTCGATGTGAATACCGATATCATCACACCTCAATTTATTCCTGCTGCAAATTGGCAACCTAATAATCCGTTGCTGGATAATACGCCATCCAATCAAGGGTATAATATTCAATTTAATCGGGTATTAGTTAATAATTCGGATCCTTCCATGAGCGTGTATGCATGTACAGGCGCAACTCCACCGGCATACTGTGATGCAACCAACGGCGCCGTACTTTCTGCTACGGATAATCCTCCTTCTGCACAATCCCATGCGGTAACCTGGGTCGTACAAGTCGCAGTGAAATTATCGGATAATTTAACTTCTGCACAATGGGTACAAATACAAAATGATCTTAGCGCAACCTGTATTTCTTCTGCATCAGGCAGCGGCGTTGCGGCTTGTACAACATCACCCAGCGCGGGTGGGTATTTAGTTTGGACGCGCACCCCGTCTTATTTCAGTCAACATATATCCAGTGATTATTGGACTGCGACACCTTATGTGAAAGAATTTAATATGCAATATACCAATGATGGCATGGCAACATTAAGCGGTGTGACTAATGAAACACAAAATTGGTATAATCCTTTGAATTATTTATGTGGCGGATAACGCGATGATTACATTGCGACAAAAGATAAAAGGATTTACCTTACTTGAAGTTTTATTAGTGTTAGCGATTGCTAGCTCACTTGTTGTGCTTATGTTGAATTATTCTACACAGCGTTCGGATGAATTGCGCCGTGATAAAACGGTTTTACAAATGCAGCAAATCTTGAATGCAGGCATGAGTTTTTATTTGAACAATTCTTTTTGGCCATTAAATGGCGCCTCCATTAATGCCACACAGTGTTCAACAAGTGGTGCCGCAACCTGGACTAACACCAATCAAATGAAACCAAATTACATACCGACCAATTTAACCAACAATTCGTATGCACAACCTTATTTGATTGGATGTAATAATGTTAGTAATGGCGGCGGCTTTTTTGCTTATACCACAGTCAATACACCGGCCAATGCAGCCATTATTGCGGGTCGATTGCCGATGGCATATATCACAACGCCTGATAGTGTTTCAGGTGCTATGCCTCCTGTACAGCCAGAGGTTTGTAAGGGCGCACCTTATACGGGTTGCACCGTCGTCGTTGCAAACGTTAATATTCCAGGGCAAAACTTAAATAATGCGCGCTCGGTTAATTTTGCGTCGGTTTATTATAGTGGTTCTTGTGTGCCAGCGCCCAATTGTCCACCTCATATGCGCCCTGACATTATGGTTATGCCGGCTGCGGTAAGTGGCGTAAATGATGCCGTCTCATGCAGTGGCTCGAGCCTTTCATCTCCCTACGAACCGCAAAACTGTACAGCCAATGTTTATCCGGTCAGCAGTTTCACGGCATTTGCGCGGGGCGGTGATGTTGCTAGCGGATTGCCAGTTAATCCTACTTCCTCAGGTGGCAATGGACCACCGCTCGACTGTCGTGTCACGCAAGATCCCGTTGCACAAGATTGTTGGAATGATCAAGCAGGAACAACTATTTCTCCAAATGGAACAAAATATTGGCGAGTTTGTTTAACCATCACCACGCAAAAAGGGTTGGTATATCCAACAACATCGGGAGGCACTCCTATTCAGCAAGGAAAAATGATGGGTAATATAGTGGCTTTGACACGTTGCGTTCCAAATGATGGCACTGAAACTCCCTCAGGTTCTATGCAAGTTTGGCAACAACAACCGCTGAGTGGTGCATATGTTCCCTAACTTTTCTCCTTCTTTGTGAAACAAATCGAAAAATAGAAAATGCGAGGTGGATTCGATCTGCTTTTAGCACCGCAATCCACCAATCAGACTTACACATTTCAAATAAATCGCTTATACTTGTTTTTAATCAAGATTATTGAATAGGCATATGAGTTAATGGAGTACCCCCAATGAAGTGCCTCACGATAAAAAAAATCTTTTTCATTTTAATGACAATTCCTGCGATTTCTTTTGCGGGTTGGCAAGTTGCAAAGCCAGGAGCCGCTATTCCTAGCGAGCCTTTTTTCCAAGCGGGAACGCAACAAGATACTACTTTCATGCCTTCTTATGGCAGCAATGCTTTTCCCGATCAATTTGCTAATCTCGGCCGTCCCGCTGCTGTGTATGCAATTAGTGTCAGTGGTTCACTCAAAGAAAATTTAGAAAGAATCATGGATCGCTATCATTGGAAAGTCATTTGGAAAGTTCCTTATGATTATAATTTCGATGGCCGTGTGACAGGGTCTAGCTTACCCAATGTGATTGAAAAATTATTGCAGCCTTTTCCATTGCAAGCACGCATGTATATGTCTAACCGCACCATGACTGTCGTTCAGAGGAAGCCATGACATTTTGTAACCGACTTTTTATTCTGTGTTTATCTGTATTATTCACATTAACAGGATGTAATTCTCCTGTTTATAACCAAGCCGAAGGCAATGTCGTCGATGTTATGCAGAGGAGCTCCGCGGCAAAAACCCACATGGCAGAAGCCCTGAAACCGGATCCTACTTTGGTGATTAACCAAGGGTTATATGTCGACAAAACCCCTATTAATCTAGCGCGTCAGCCTGTTTGGTTGCGCAACAGAATTATTTTACGCGGCGATCAATTGCCTTTTTCATACTATAGCCGAACCGTTGTAAGTGGCGGGGGACGAAACATATTAACGCATTATCAAACCGGTTTAGATGACAAAATGGTATTGTCGGTGAGTTATGCTGGTACAGTCAAAGGTGCGTTGGATTTATTAGCGGCGAAAACGGGCTATGTTTACACAGTGAATGGAACCGATGTGTATTGGCAAGCTTATGTTACAAAAACGTTTGATATTGCCTTCATGCCCGGCTCGTCTGATTATATGATGGGTAAAGCAGCATCCAATTCTCAAACGGGTGGTGGTGCAGCATCGAGCACGATGAATTCCAGCGGCGGAACATCAGTTACCGGCACGATTGATGATAGTGCTTCTGCGCAGTACAGTAATTTAAAAGGTACGCTGTCTGTCTGGAAAGATTTAGAGGCGTCCATCAAGCAATTATTGTCTCCAGAAGGTCGTGTCGTAGTTTCAGAAGCCACGACATCCATTACCGTTCGGGATAAATCAACCAATGTGAATTTGATTGGACGATTTATTAATAACGTAAATAATAATTTATCTAAACAAGTGTTGGTTAAAGTTGAAGTCATACAAGTGACATTAGAAAACGATTTTAATTTCGGCATCAACTGGAATGTGGTTCAGCATGCGATTAATAATGGCACTTATCAGTTAGTTTCAAATAACGGAGCGCCTATTGCTTTAACCAGTCCAACCCAGCTTAATCTGAATCAAACCCTCGCAGGTCTTAACAGCACATTTGCAGATAATAATGGCGGAAACACGGCATCGGGCATTAAGTCGTTAGTGACGGCGCTCCAACAACAAGGCAAAGTTTCGGTTGTAACCCAACCTCAAGTGTTGTGCCAAAATAATCAAGTGTCACAAATTCGTATTATTGATCAATTAGGCTATCTCGCGAGCGTGCAAACGACAAGTCTTGCAGGGGGCGCAGGTACGTCAGGGAGTGCTTCAGTTACTTCACAAATTACGCCCGGCGCAGTGGTAACCGGATTAACGTTGTATGTTCTGCCAAAGATTATGGGCAATCGAGTTTATTTACAAATTAACGCCGATTTGTCTAATAATTTGGGCTTGACGACGATTTCATCGAATGGTCAAACCCTCACGCAAGATTCAACGCCTGCCGCGAATACATCCGCGATTCAAGTGCCGCGAATTCAGCAAAAACAATTTAATCAACGCAGTGTCATTGCGTCAGGCGATACCTTGATCTTAGCCGGTTTCCGACAAACGTCGAATACGGCTGGCGCACAGCAATTGTTTGATTCACAAGCATTAGGAGGAAAAACTGCGCAGCAAACGAATACTGAAACATTAGTATTAATCACACCGATTATATTGCGTGGAATTGCCTAAATGCCTTACATCACTCGCGAAGATGGCGAACGCTTCATCATTCCGTCTTATCGCGACATATTGAGCGCAAAAAAACCCGCGCTGCTTAAAAAAGAAGTGATGTTACTGAGTACTAATTATGGTGAGTACATCACTTTACAAAGGAAAAACGCTGATCAATATGAAGCTGCGTTTTCACCCGAGCCCGGTTATTTATTAGGCGAAACCGTTTGGCATTATTTCAAGCGTCCGCTTGATTTAATTTATTGCGAAGCGATTCCAAATACAACCGAAGCAATTTTAGTGATTGTCAAAGGGGGCAGTGTTTATTTGGATGGCAGCTTTCCCATCGATAGCATTGCGGATGAACTTATCGTTTTTCGCACACAACAAAATCATTTTGATATTTATATTCATGGCGATATTCCACTTAGCCAACATCCAGAAGAGGGCAAGTTTTCTCTGGACGCCTCTTCTGTAAAATCGTTTACAATTTTGCCTGAGCCTGTTTTTCCTGTGCTCCCCACGATCAAGACATTTCAATTACGGTTGGTCGATGTTGTCTTAAAATCACAAGGCATTGGTGTTTTTCCAATTCGAAAAGTCATGATCGGATTAGGTATTATCGCGTTAATCTGGTTGGCAATTCTGTATTTATCACAAACAAAAAAAGAAATCGTGAGCCCTTTTATTGCCGCGGTTAATCCTTTTCAAATCTATATCAATACATTGACCTCGCCATCACCTACAGCAGAAATGAAAAAAGTGGTAGCGAAAATTGAACAACTTTATACGATCCCTGGTTGGGTTCCCACAGCAGCTGAATATTCAGCAGGGAAGTTAAGAGTCAATGAAAAATCATTAGGCTCCAAGGTCAATGTACTTTACAAATGGGCTGCTGGTACCGATATAACGGTGCAAATGGTTTCTGAAGGCGTTTATCTTCTTTTTCCCATTTCATCATTGACAGATAGACCCAGTCCCACGGCTATCAATCCATTACAACAAGTTATTGCTGAGCTATTAGATCGCATTTCAACGATTGCGCCTGGCAATAATTTAACTTTGGGCGCCACCATGGATAGAGGCCGCTTTTCGGAAGCACAATTGACTATTGCTTTTAACAGCTTAACGCTCGATTTAGCAAATGCATTGGCAGATCAATTTAATGGACTGCCTCTTGTATTATTAAAGTTAAACGTCGCTATTAGTAATGGACTATTATCTGGAACTATAACGCTTAAAGCATTAGGGAACTAAGATTATGGCAGAGAACACCTCTTTTTCAACGCTCACAACGAAGCAAAAAGTTATCGGTATTTTGACGTTGGCGATTTTTGCTTTCATTATTTATGAGGTTATTGGTCTTTTTTCTTCGGGAAGCAATAAACCCGCAACGACGATTACGCCTGCGCCTACGCCCTCTCCTCAAGCTAAGCAAATGAAAATGCCGAATGGCGGGCCCCAAGCCCAAGCTCCAGCCGTGGCTACACAAGCGGCTTATACTTCTACATTACCTACTGTTAATGCGATTGCTGCACCCAAAGAACCCCTTGATGTAAAACAACAGCAACAACAGCAAGAAGTCTATTTGGATTCTGTTAATCAATTACAATTACTCAAAGTAAAGCGCGATATTGCAGAGACTAACCAGGCAATTGCGACAGCGAGATTAGCGACTGAAACCGCTAACAAAAACATGAGCGATTTATTAACTCAACCCACCTTACCTCAAGGTCCACCCGCAACCTATAGCAATAAACTGTCTATGCAGACTAGCGGAAATGACGTTTCAGCAGCCGAACCTACCCAGATTAAAGCGCCGCCGGTTGTAGAAACCCCTTTTGTTGTTATTTCGGTTTCCATGCAGTTTAATCGTTGGAGCGCCGTTTTAAACTCTCAAGGGAAAATGTATAGTGTTTCCATTGGTGATACGTTATTTGATGGTTCTACGGTTACTTCTATTAATAAAAATGGGGTTGTATTGACGAGAGACGGTAAGAGAAGAAGGATTACTTTGCAAACGACAATATAAGCCACTCAAATTCCTGTGTCATATCGATGCTTCTTACAGTGCATTCGCTTAATTCACCTTCCC
>CAZTDR010000049.1:0-10546 GCA_964612855.1 uncultured Coxiellaceae bacterium | reverse complement strand
CACCTTCCCTTGCTGGGAAGGCTATCTAAGCAGCATTTAATTCCCCTCTAAAAACCATCACAGCAGGCCCCGTTAACATCACAGAATGATTGTTGCCTTCCCATTCAACCCATAAATCTCCACGTGCCAGCTCAACACGAACTTTTTTTTCTAAAAGATGATTTTTTATACCAGCAACCACAGCCGCTGACGCATTACTGCCACACGCCAGTGTTTCACCCGCACCTCGTTCAAATGTACGCAAGCGAATATGATGAGGGTTTACCATTTCCATGAAACCGACATTAGCGCCTCTGGGGAAGAATCGATGAGTAGAAATAAGAGGACCGAATTGATGGACGGGAAATTTTTTCAGGGACGTGACTTGCAAAATAGCATGCGGATTTCCCATGGATAAAACAGCTAATGCTAAACCAGGCTGGCCATCCTCTAAGGGCAGTTCATATAAATTACGAATTTTATCTGCATTAAAAGGAATGTCGCTGGGTTCAAAACGCGGGACACCCATATCGATGCGAATTTTTTCATAAGATTCAATCAATGCTTCAACTTTACCCGCTTTAGTTTCTAGCGTAAGCGAAGGTCTGTCAACCAGCTTATTTTCATGAATGAAGCGCGCAACACAACGCATGCCATTACCACATTGTTCAGCTTCACTTCCATCTGCATTGAAAATAACACAGGAAAAATCGGCTTTTTGAGAAGGTAAAATCAATAAAAGCTGATCAAAGCCAATACCTGAATGTCGATCAGCGAGCTCACGAATGGGTAATTCAGCAGGATTAATTTTTTGTGAAACGCCATTTAAGACAACAAAATCATTGCCTAAGCCATGCATTTTGCTGAAGTGTAGTGTTGCCATATGTTACTCCGAGTTTTTATCAAGGACATCACTTTCGGTTTGCAACTCCCCTACTGACGTATTCGGGGAGGATGCGGATGTAACTTGTTGAGTGGTAGTTGCAGGCAAATATAATCTACCTGACTGTCCACAGCCATTTAATAAGCAGCCGATTGTTATTAGCAAAAAGAAATTTTTCAAACTACTTTTCTCCGTGAATGAGTGTAATAATGAATCAACCCGGTTGTCGAAGAATCCTGTTGCGTGGTGGCTTCTTGGTGTTGTAAGTCTGCCAAAATAGGCGGCAATAATTGTTTGCCCAATTCGACCCCCCATTGATCAAACGAATTAATGTTCCATATAATACCTTGCACAAAAATTTTATGTTCATAGAGCGCGATTAACATCCCTAAAGTGCGCGGCGTCATTTTTTTCAAAAACAAAATATTGCTGGGACGATTGCCAGGAATGATTTTATGGCGTGCTAATACGTTCGCAGCGGTTTCTGACAAATCGGTTTGTTCAACTTCTTTCAACGCCTCTAAATAGGATCGTCCAACCATCAGTGCTTGGGCTTGACTTAATGCACTCGCAACCAAAATATCTTGTTGTTCCACAAAACGGACATTTTCTGCTACCAAAATAAAATCAATGGGAATAATGCGCGGGCCCTGATGGATTAATTGAAAAAAAGAATGCTGACTATCGCAGCCTTGTTGGCCCAAAATAATAGGACCTGTCGCGTATTCCGTGAATAAATGATCGCGCGTGACTGCTTTGCCATTACTTTCCATATCAGCTTGCTGGATATAATCGCGGAAATAATTTAATTCGTAAGTATAGGGAATAATCGCTTGGGCCGGGCAATCAAAAAAGTTGATATACCAAATTCCTAGCAAACCTAATAAAACGGGAATATTTTGGGTAAAATCAGTCTGCTGAAAGTGTAAGTCCATTTCATGCGCCCCATCGAGGAATTCATAAAAATGCTCCATTCCAATCATGAGCGCAATGGGGAGTCCGATGGCTGACCAAACCGAATAACGTCCGCCTACCCATTCCCAAATAGAAAAAATTTGTTGATCAGGAATACCAAATTCCTGTGCTTTGGCAGCTTTTGCCGTCACGGCAACAAAATGGGCTGAGACATCGTGGGTTGCTAATTGCGCACGCAGCCATTGCTGAATAATTTTTGCATTCGAAAGAGTTTCAATCGTGGTAAATGATTTAGAGGAAATGATAAAAAGCGTTTGTTCCGGATTAATTTTACGAAGCGTTTCGTCGAGTTGTGCGCCATCAATATTAGAAATGAAATAACAGTTTAAATCAGGCTTCGCATAATCTCGCAACGCATGCGTCACCATTAATGGGCCTAAATGGGAACCGCCTATACCAATGTTCACAATGTCACGAATGGGTTTGCCCGTGACACCACGCCAGGATTGGTTTCTCACTTTTTCAACGAAAGTCGCCATCTTTTTTAATTCATGTTGAATATCTTGCGCGATATTTTGCTCATTAACCATAAGGTGCGTATTTTTTCGATTGCGTAAAGCAGTATGAAGCGCTGGCCGATTTTCTGTTGAATTAATTGCCTCTCCCGAAAAAAGCGCTTGAATAGCCTCGGGTAAATTACTTTCGCGCGCGAGATTGACGAGAAGCGAAATCGTTTCTTGGTTGATGCGGTTTTTGGAAAAATCAAATAGAATATCAGCAAATTGCAGTGAAAAATGCGCGAAACGTTCAGCATCCGTTGCAAACCATTCTTGCATGGAAACATCGACGGTGGCTTGATAATGCTCCTGCAGAGCTTGCCAACTGGCAAGTTGAGTTAATTTTTTCATTAGCGTTTAACGATCCCGGTTAAAGTAATTTAACCTTTATAAAACGAACCAAGGTATCTGTCCAGATGGAAAAGCTACTCGAGCAATTGGAAGCCAATATTCGGACCTTGACTGAAAAAAATAAAACGCTGGCGGAAGACAATCGATTGTTGCGGCGCGAAAATGAAGCGCTTATGTTGAAGCAAAAAACAGCGATTTCTCGCCTAGAACAAATGATATCTCACCTTCACTTGATAGGGAGTGTCTCATGAGCGATAAAATGGTTGAAACGACTATTGATGTTTTAGGTAAAAAAATACAAATAAAATGCCAGGAAACGGAAGTAGCCGCTTTACAAAAGGCGGCACACTGTTTGGCCGAAAAAATGACGTATTTTCGCTCTCAAGGGGTGATGGAATTTGAAAAAATTGCCGTCATTGCCGCATTAAATCTTGCGCATCAACTTTTAGGTTTTGAAGCACAAAAAGAAAATCACTTACAAACAATTAACCAGCGATTGCATGATTTACACAATAAAGTGGATCATGCCCTTATGCCGAAATAATTATCTGAAGGAATATAAAATTGCAGGAAAGAACAAGTTGAGCAGTAAACAAGATTGGCGCGCGACACTGCTTGCACGCCGTCGTCAAATCACTGCTGCGAAACGGCAAGAGGCTGCGTCATCAGCATGCGCTATTTTGCACAACCATCCCATTTTCCAAAACAGTCAGCATATCGCTTGTTATTATCCTTTGCAGGACGAATTTAATTGTTTACCACTCATCCAAGCCATTTGGGATGCGCATAAAAATTGTTATCTGCCTATTATTGCTGACAGACTTCTGCATTTTAAGCGTTATCAAGCAAGCACCCTGCTGAAGCCAAACCGCTATCACATTCCCGAACCCGCGAATGAAGATTTCATTGCTGTTGAAAAGCTAGATTTAGTCATTGTGCCC
Source organism: uncultured Coxiellaceae bacterium (assembly GCA_964612855.1). GTDB lineage: Bacteria > Pseudomonadota > Gammaproteobacteria > DSM-16500 > DSM-16500 > DATIJJ01. The sequence goes on along the minus strand of CAZTDR010000049.1, from coordinate 6,920 downwards.
TTAGTTGGTTTTGATGGAGAAGGTCATCGCTTAGGCATGGGGGCGGGATATTACGATCGAACCTTTCAAGATTTAACGTGTAATCTGATGGGCCTCGCTTATGCGTCTCAACAAGTGCCAGAACTGCCTTTCGATCCCTGGGATATATCGCTTTCAGCCGTATTAACCGAAAAAAAAATCATTACTTTTAAGTAGGGCGTGTCCGGTAATAGCAATTGTTTACGAAACATATCATTTTTACATCGCGGATCATTAATGGTACACTCCGAGAGCATTTTAATTTGCATACAAACGAAGAGGAATAAAAAATGAACAAAATTGTCAAAGCAAGTGCGATTCTTATCTCGTCTCTTTCATTGGTTGGTTTAGCTAATGCAGCAAAAACCGGCGCTTATGCGGGTATTGGCTTGGGTTACAGTGAGTTAAATACACCTACCGTTAAGCACAGTGAATTTGATGGTTTGCCAGTACACATCTCTAATGATAAAGGTGGTATCGGCGGTAGAGTATTTGGTGGATACAATTTTAACACTTATTTTGGTTTAGAAGCTGCTTTTGCAACCTATGCTGCTTCCAAAGATAAAGTTTCTTTCAATTTTCCTGGTTTGATGACCGGCTCCGGTTCCGTAAAGTGGACTGAGCAAGCGTTAAGCTTGGTTGGAAAAGCTTACTTACCTATTAAAGATAGCGCTTTTAATGTTTATGCATTAGGTGGTGTGGCTGAAGTGTTTAGTTCAGTAAAAGAAGAAGCCAGTGTTGAAGCAGGCGTTGATTCTTTCTCTGAAAGCGACAAGACCAAAACCCGTGCATTGCGTCCTACTTACGGTATAGGCGCAAGCTATGACATCAATGAAAAAATGACAACAAATCTTGAAGTTTCACGCATTCAAGGCCGTGGTAACCTGAAAACAGATTCTCACGCCATTGCAAATGCTGATTTAGTGTCAGTTAACTTAGCTTATAATTTCGGCTAATTGATCGGTTGCCACCAGGTGTAGCGTTGCTTCACCTGGTGGCAAATAAAGCATCTCGTTTTTATTATTTCAATCACCATCGGTAAATCCGCCGAAAGCTGCTAAATTTTTCGCAACATGTATCCAAAGAATCCGCCAAATCCCTCTAATAGCAGATTTATCATAATATGATATCCTGAAGAGAGATTAACTACGTCTATACCCACTACACCAGGAGTCTTCTTTTATGTTTTCCGAAGTGCGCAAACGGGCTAAAAAAGTCGGTCAACCTCCAGGCACAGCCATTTATACGGGCAAAAAAAAGGCGATGGAAACGCAAGTAACCGTATTGCGCTATTCCGAGCATGATTTTCACGAAGCAGCAGGCCAGACACTCCAAGACATTTTGCCCATGAAAAAAGAACCCGGGACAGTCACCTGGATTCATGTCGCGGGGTTGCAAAATGTCGCGTTAATTGAAGAATTAACCAAGCTTTATCAAGTGCATCCTCTAACCATTGAAGATATTTTGAATGTCGATCAACGTCCAAAAGTAGAAGAATTTGAAGGATATGTTTTTATCACATTAAAAATGCTGTCGTGGAGCGATAAACGTCATCGTGTTTCGACCGAGCAAGTCAGTTTTATTTTAGGTAACGATTTTTTATTGTCGTTTCAGGAGCGCAAAAACACCCATTTTCAGCAAATTCGTGAGCGGTTGCACAGTAGTTCCAATCAACGCTTGCGACAACAAGGCAGTGATTATTTAGTTTATCGATTGATGGATTGCGTTATCGATTATTATTTTGTGGTCTTAGAAGGCTTGGGTGATCAAATCGAAAAAATTGAAGAAATGATTATTTCCGATCCAAACCCGCAAAACACACGCACGATTTATCGTTTAAAGCGACAATTGATGTTGGTACGTAAAGCCATTTGGCCCATGCGTGAAGCGATCAGTCATTTGACGCAATTAGAAAGTCGCTTAATTAGCTCTTTCACGCGCATTTATTTGCGTGATCTTTATGATCATGTCGTACAAGCAATCGATACAGTGGAAACTTTTCGCGACATATTGGCGAGTATATTAGATGTGTATTTATCGAGCTTAACGACACGCATGAATGAAATCATGAAAACACTGACTATTATTGCCACCATTTTTATTCCCATCACCTTCATTGCCAGTTTTTATGGTATGAATTTTGAATATATGCCTGAATTACATTGGCGTCATGGTTATGCCATGGTGACAACCGTAATGATGATAATGATAGTGGCAATGTTAATTTATTTCCGACGAAAAAAATGGATTTAATGATGCTGAACCATATCCGACAATTCCCTCAACGCAATAAAAAACATCGTATAGTCAATATTCGTGCTCCCATGCAGCAATTCCAATAAAGTCTCCCAACGTTTTTGAATTGCCGTATTCGCTGTTATCCATTGCGAAATCATTTTATGCGTACTAATGTCTTTTTTATTGCTTTGCAAAATCACAATCGACAAGCGTCGTTGTAAACCGTCCAATTCATCTCGCAAGGATAGTCGCGCCATCGTGTTCCAATGACCTTCGCGCGAATCATTGGCAATTTGATCGCGAAACCAGACTAAATTAAATTGACCGCCCACTTCAAAATACATTTTTGCCGTTTTAAGAAGGTCTAAATTATGTTGTGTGGCAATTTCAATGATATTTAATGCAGTATACATCGCGCGCGATGTGGCAATTTTTTTCGCTACTTCTTTGGGTAACCCGCCTTCGACAAATTGACGGATAATATTTTCCATATACTCTTTGGTCACACCCACCATGAGCTCTCCCACTACATCATGCAAATGATTGATCGATTTTGCATAATGGAGAATGATTTTATCGATATCACCTTCAAGACGTTTGCCGCGTAAAAACCAACGCGTTGCAAGATTCAGCAGTTGGCGGATATGATGCAATAACTCATATTGCAAGTGGATAGACACTTTAAAGTTCAGTGAATCAATTAATTCTTGTAATTGTACAGTTTCATAAGCGGTGGCGGCAACCGTGTAAGCTCGCACAATTTCAGGAATGGTGGCCCCTGTTTCGGTTTGCAACCGATAGACAAACGTAATGCCGACAGAGTTAACCATTTGATTACTGAGCTGGGTGGCAATGATTTCACGTCGTAGTCGATGTTCTTGCATTTCTTTCTGATATAACGAACTTAATAGAGACGGAAAAGCCGAGTCGAGTGCTGATAAGAAATAAGAATCATCGGGTAAGGAGGATTTTAAAATTTCATTTTTGATATGAATTTTGGTGTAGGCTAATAAAACTGCAATTTCAGGACGGGTTAATCCTTTGGAAATGGTTTTGCGCTCTACTAATTTTTTTTCATCCGGTAAAAATTCTACTATCCGGTTTAATTTGACAGAACTTTCTAGTTCTTTCATGTAGGCTAAATAAAGCCCCGTATAATGTCCGCTATGCATAGCGGAAAAACTCATGACTAAGGCTTGATTATAATTATCGCGCAAGACGAGGCTCGCAACATCATTGGTCATTTTGGCTAACAGTTGGTTGCGCTTTTTTTCTGATAACTTGCCATGAGTGACTTCTTTATTCAGTAAAATTTTGATATTCACTTCATGGTCAGAACAATCGACCCCTGCCGAATTATCAATAAAGTCAGTATTAATTAAACCGCCTGATAACGCATATTCAATACGACCTAATTGCGTAAAACCTAAGTTTCCACCTTCGCCAACGACTTTGCAGCGGAGCTCGTTACCGTTGACCCGACAAAATTCATTGGCTTTATCGCCCACATCTGCGTGTGATTCAATTTCAGCTTTGACATACGTTCCAATGCCGCCATTGTAAAACAAATCAACGGGGGCTCGTAAAATAGCCCGAACCAAATCATTAGGGTTGAGAGAATTGTCTTGAATACCCAGCGCTTTTTTTACCTCAGGGGTAATAAGAATAGATTTGCTTGAGCGTTTATAAACGCCACCTCCTGCTGAAATGAGATTAGCATCATAATTTTCCCATGATGAAGTCGGTAAATTAAATAATCGCGTACGTTCAGCAAAAGAAGTTTCGGGGTCAGGTGTAGGATCTAAAAAAATATTTCGATGATCAAATGCCGCAATCAATTTTATTTTCGAGGTATAAATCAGACCATTGCCAAATACATCACCACTCATGTCGCCAATGCCAATCGCTGTAATTTCGTGTTCTGCTACGTTGACGTTTAATTCACGGAAATGGCGTTTAATGGATTCCCAAGCACCGCGTGCGGTGATGCCCATTTTTTTATGATCGTAACCGGCGGAACCACCGGATGCAAAGGCATCTCCTAACCAAAAATGATGCTCTTTAGCGATGCTATTTGCGATATCAGAAAATGAAGCAGTACCTTTGTCAGCAGCAACCACTAAATAAGGATCAGCTTCATCATAGCAAATCGTATTTTCGGGTGGAATAACCGTGTTGTCTTGTAAGTTATCTGTTAACTCTAATAAACTACGAATAAAAGATTTATAGCAAAAAATGACTTCTTCACGCAGTGCGTCACGGTCATCTACTATTGTTTTTTTCAAAACAAAGCCACCTTTAGCACCCGAGGGGACAATGATCGCGTTTTTAACCGTTTGGGTTTTCATTAAATCTAAAATTTCGGTACGAAAATCTTCTCGTCGATCGGACCAACGAATTCCTCCGCGCGAAACTTCTGCAGCGCGCAAGTGAATGCCCTCAAAGCGCGGTGAATAAACAAAAATTTCATACAGTGGATGAGGTAAGGGTAGTTCAGGCACTTCAGAGGATTTTAATTTAAACGATAAACAATCTTTGGGTTTGCCATCGGCTGTTGTTTGAAAGTAATTGGTGCGTAATGTTGCCTTAATAACATGCCAAAAACGACGTAAAATACGATCATCTTCTAAGCTCGATACGGATTCTAAGCTGTTTTGAATGGTCGTATTTAAGTCATCAATCAGTTTGGCCGCGGATTTTTTTTGTGTCAGGCAAAATCGTAAATTAAAAAGCGTAATAAGGTTTTTAATGATTTCCGCATGTGTCACCACGGTTTTTTCAATATACGCTTGATTAAAACGAAAACCGGTTTGATGTAAATATTTAGCATAAGCACGAATGATGCTGACTTCCCGCCAAGAAAGTTGCGCGGCTAAAATTAACTTGTTAAAGCCATCATTTTCTGCAATGCCAAAACGAACTTTCGTAAAAGCTTCTTCAAAATTTTCTTCTACTTTCGCGATATCAAGCGCGTTATTCCCTGAATAAGTGACACTAAAATCACTGATCGAAATAGTTTCTTTGCCAAGTAAAAGCGCATAGGGTGATTCAGTATAAGTACGTAAATCCATGTTCTCAATCATGGGCAAAATATCGGATAACGGAATCGGTTCGCCATATTGATAAAGTTTAAAATGTAACCGAAATTCATCGGTTTCATGTTGATATAAGTCGATTCGAAAGCTATTTTCTAAAGAAAGTTTTTCAATTTGTTTGATATCGGCCAGGGCTGTTTCCACGCTATTTTCAACCGTGTAGCTAATGGGAAATGCATCGCTATATTTAGCTCCCAACAACTTACCCTGTTTTGCACCGAAGGCATTAATCAATTGTTGCTGAAGTTGTTCTTTCCATGAATTTGCCATCGTAATTTCCCTAAAGATTTTCATTTTTTAGCAAGGGCACGGCACGCCGTGCCCCTACATTCGAAGATAAGGTGTAGGGGCATTGCTAAAAATTTTTGTCCCCTACAGAGTTTCAAAGAATTAGTCAGGAACACTGTAAGCTTTTGTTAGTATAACGTAGGGAAATAGAGATAAATAGATTATCCGAGGTCATTGAAGTCATTCCTGAGTGCTTTTGTCGGGGATCTGTTTATCCATGATGAAAACATTCAGGAATAACTTTAACTTATCCACAAATACTGTGGATAAGTTTGTGGTTAAGTTACCCAAAAGCTGGGAGCAGTCATGTAAAAGAAATTGCTTCGCTTAAAATTTCCCCAGAAAAATTCAAAAATTTACACATTTAATTAATAACTTATGGTAAATTCCACTAGAAAATTTTGTCGGCGACCCTATAGTTCCGTAAAGTAATGTACGCAATTTAAACTGTGTACAATTCCTCAAATTTTCTTAGCGAGCCTTTGGACTATTTTATACAAACGAGTATGATAGGCCGATTCTTTCGAAGGAGAAACCCATGGGTGTGTATTCAACAAGCGAAATTCGGGGTGGCATGAAGGTGGTCATTGATAACGATCCTTGTGTCATTATTGATAATGAATTTGTGAAACCGGGCAAAGGCCAAGCATTTAATCGCATCAAAACACGTAACTTAAAAACTGGCCGTGTTGTCGAGCGTACTTATAAATCTGGCGACACATTGGAAGCGGCGGATGTAGCAGATATTGATGCCCAATATCTTTATAACGATGGTAACGAGTGGCATTTCATGTGCCAAGCTTCTTTCGAACAATTCGCTATGAATGAAGCGAGTGTAAGTGATTCTAAATTATGGTTAAAAGAACAAACAGAGTGTATGTTGACGCTGTGGAATGGCTTACCGTTAGCTGTCACGCCACCCAACTTCGTTATTTTAAAAATAACTGAAACCGACCCCGGGGTGCGTGGCGATACGTCAGGCGGTGGCGGCAAACCCGCTAAATTGGAAACAGGTGCAGTAGTGCGTGTTCCATTATTTGTTGGCGAAGGCGAGTTAATTAAAGTGGATACGCGTACAGGCGAGTATGTTTCACGAGTGAAAGAATAAAAGCCAAAAATGTAGGGGCATGGCGTGCCATGCCCGCGGCATCGCAAAAATTTTTGTCCCCTGTAAAGCACTATTTTCTCTGTAGGAGACAAAACGCTTTGAGTAGGGGCGGACCCGTGTGTCCGCCCGGACTTTACGGTTGAAGCCGCTGGGCGGACACACGGGTCCGCCCC
>CAZTDR010000048.1:0-19855 GCA_964612855.1 uncultured Coxiellaceae bacterium | reverse complement strand
AGAATGTAAAAGAAAGGGCATTGCACTTCGCATTTGAATTCGTGGGGTGGATTAGGTGCGTTTTTTGCACCGTAATCCACCAATCTGCCGCTGAAAAGGTGGATTACGACGCAAAAAACGCGTCTAATCCACCCTACAAAATATCTTTATTCGAATTACGCAACAATGCCGGACAAGCTGCGGGACGACGTGGCTAGAGACCGGCTGTGAAAATTTAATACCGATTTACCGGACAGCAGTGTGGCACGCCATGTCCCTACATCAGTTAATTTTTAACTATTGCGCTGCCTTACTGCTTCAAATAAAAATATTCCTGTCGCAACGGAAACATTTAAGCTGGAGACAGAGCCTTGCATGGGAATTTTAAGTAACACATCGCAGTGATCTCGTGTCAAGCGGCGCAAACCAGTGCCTTCCGCGCCTAAGACAAATGCAACAGAGCCTTTAAAGTTAGCTTCGTATAGAGTTTTTTCGGCTTCACCTGCAGCGCCATAGAGCCAGATATTTTTTTCCTGTAGTTCGCGCAACGTTCGGGCCAAATTAGTCACTTGGATAAAAGGAACGTTTTCTGCCGCGCCGCATGCCACTTTCGTCACAGTTGGTGTAATACCGACGGATTTATCTTTAGGGGCAATCACAGCATGCACACCGGCTGCATCCGCGCTGCGTAAGCAAGCTCCTAAATTATGGGGATCTTGCACGCCATCGAGAATTAATAGCAAAGCAGGGCCGGTAATTTTTTCGAGAATCGTGTCTAAATCATTTTCAGTAAAGAGTTGCGCATGCTGACAAAATGCAATCACGCCTTGATGATTCTCGTGTTTTGCGATGCGATCTAATTCGTGCCGAGGTGCTATTTCAACGGGAATTCGTTGTTCTTTAGCAAGCTCGAGTAAGGCTTGAAGTTTTTGATCGTTGCGTTCTTTAAGAATCACTAAACGCAAAACGCGTTGTGCATGTGTGGATAATAAGGCTTGCACGGCGTGCAAGCCAAATACGAGGGATTTTTCGCTCATAATTGTTGTTTCTTTTTCTTTTTATGTGATTTGGAAGACGTCTTTTTTTTGGGCTGCAATTCAGCTGCTAACACAAAATCGATTTGGCCTTCATCCAGGTCGACGCGCGCGACTTTCACTTTGATGGGATTACCTAACGCATAACGCGTACCCGAACGTTCGCCATAAATTTCATGTCGCAGCGGATCGAAATGATAATAGTCATTGGGCAATAAGCTAATGTGTACTAACCCTTCGACATAAATATCAGTCAATTCTACAAAGAGACCAAAGCTGGTGACGCTGGAAATGACGCCAGGGAATTCTTCTCCCACTTTGTCCAGCATGTATTCGCACTTCAACCAATTCACCGCTTCACGGGTGGCTTCATCAGCCCTTCGTTCTGTCATTGAGCAATGCTCGCCGTATTTTTCATAAATCGGCTCAATTTCCCCGGGCACAAATTTTTTCTGCAAAATTCGGCGTATAGCGCGATGAACCAAGAGATCAGGATAGCGTCGAATTGGTGAAGTAAAGTGCGTGTAAGCTTCAAAAGCGAGACCAAAATGGCCTTTATTTTCAGGATCGTAAATGGCTTGGCTTAAAGAGCGAAGTAAAACCGTTTGAATAACATGCGCATCAGGACGATCGGCGACGGTTTCTAATAACTTAGCGTAATCACGCGGTGTCGGTTCTTCTTTACCCGGTAACGTTAAGCCGCGTTCATTTAAAAATTTGCGCAAGTCCATTAATTTTTCGGGCGAAGGTCCTTCGTGAACGCGAAATAAGCCGGGGCAGTCGTTTTTTAATAAAAAACGGGCGGCAGAGATATTTGCGCATAACATACATTCTTCAATTAAACGATGCGCATCATTACGCACTAATGCGACTATGCGTTCAATTTTGCGGTCTTCCCCGAAAACAATTTTAGTTTCTGGTAAATCAAAATCAATCGAACCCCGTTTTTTGCGGCTTTTGTGCAATAAGTCATATAATGCAAAAAGTTGCTGTACATGCGGGAACACGTGGGCAAATTGTTTTTGCAAGGCCGCATCGTTTTCGATGACCATGGCATGAACTTGATTATAGGTGAGACGGGCTTGCGAGCGGAAAACTGCTTCATGAAAAGCATAACTCGTAATTTTCCCCATCTTGCTGATATTCATTTCACAAACGAGGGCAAGACGATCAACATTAGGGTTAAGCGAGCAGAGACCATTGGACAGTATTTCCGGCAGCATGGGGATGACACGGCCGGGAAAATAAACCGAATTGCCGCGATTCAACGCTTCTTTATCCAAAGCGGAATGAGGTCGAACATAATGGCTCACATCGGCAATGGCGACATAGAGGGTCAAGCCGGTACGATTCGCTTTGCAATAGACGGCATCATCGAAATCTTTTGCATCTTCGCCATCAATGGTCACAAAGGGGAGGTGGCGCAAATCAACGCGATCGTTGATCGCATCAGGTGGAACTGTTTCGGTAAAACGAGCCGCGTCGTGTAAGACTTCTTCCGGCCATTCATGAGGCAATTCATGATTACGAATGGCGACATCAATTTCCATGCCCGGCGCCATATGGTCACCAATAATTTCTTTCACTTTGCCCACAGGCCGTGTCGTGGAGCTAGGTTGGGTGGTGATTTCAATTAGTACCATTTGCCCAGCTTTGGCACCGTTGATAGCCGCAGTTGGAATGAGAATATCTTGGGAAATTCGTCGGTTGGTGGGCTGTAAAAAGAATGCACCGGATTCGGATAATAAGCGGCCAACGAGTTCATGCGTATTATGTTCAATGACTTCGACAATGGCGCCTTCTCGTCGTCCACGATGGTCGATGCTAGCGACATGAACTAAGACTTTATCGTCATGAAAGACCATGCGCATTTGGCGGGCGTTTATAAATAAATCATCACTGCCATCATCCGGCACGACGAAACCATAGCCATCTTTATGGCCAATGACACGTCCCGAAATGAGATCCATTTTATCGAGTAAACCAAAAGCACCGCGGCGATTTTGTACCAATTGTCCATCGCGCGCCATCGCGTTCAAACGACGCTTTAAGGCTTCTTTTTCATGCGTTTCATTTAATTCAAGCTCAATTAGCACTTGACGCAGCGTGGCGGGCCGTCCCCGTTCCGCCAGAAAATCCATTATAAATTCACGGCTTGGAATAGGGTTTTCGTATTTTTCCGCTTCTCGTGCAGCAAACTGATCTTTGTGTGTCGATTTTTTTCCCATTCCCGTTCCAAACCAATCTTAATTTACACGCGCATCATGCGCATGCTAAGTGTTATTAATTGTTCCTAAGATACTCCTATTAATAAAGATTTTCTAGGAAAGTCATCTATTTTGTAAAAGAGAGAGAAAATGAAAGGATAGTGCGCATCCAGGAACCGCCTGTTGTAAGGATGACATTACTCTCTTGTTAGGTTAAAGTCGTCACAGGAGGAACAAAACATGAAACGTTTTTTATGGGTAGTGGGATGCAGCTTATTGCTAAATGGGTGTTCCTGGATGCAGGGAACAGCCGATAATGATCATGCGGCAGTTTGTAAGGAATTGAAGCGCCGAATCGTATTTAATGCGGCAACAGGGAATAATACCGAGGCAACCCAGCAGCGCGCTGAGTTAAATCGATTAAATAAGAATTATAACGTCCAAGGTTGTTAACAAGCTATCTATGTAGGGGGAGGGGGCAAAGCGCAGCGTGGCCCACCTGTGCTTAAGCTTCAAGACCTACCCGCGTCAGCAATTGAGCTTCGCACTTCGTGCTCGCTCAATTATTTCCACACTGACGACTTAACGCTCACTTTAAGACATTTATCTTTTGTTTGCCCCAATACCAATTCGTTCGATCAATCACTAAATAAAAATCTTTGCCTGGCACAACGTGGGTGGACAAAGCACAGCGTGTCCACCGCTTTTAATCTCTCACACATTAAATCGAAAATGCATGACATCCCCATCCTTTACAATATACTCCTTCCCCTCTAATCGCCATTTTCCAGCCTCTTTGGCACCTGACTCACCGTTATAACGAATGTAATCTTCATACCCAATCACTTCGGCACGAATAAACCCTTTTTCAAAATCGGTATGAATCACACCGGCTGATTGAGGGGCGGTGGAACCAATGGGAATGGTCCAGGCACGTACTTCTTTCACGCCTGCTGTAAAATAAGTTTCTAATCCTAATAATTTGTATCCTGCTTGGATCACGCGATCAAGACCGGGTTCGGTCAAGTTCAATTCGGCGAGAAATTCGCTTTTTTCTGCATCATCTAATTCTGCAATTTCCGCTTCAATTGCAGCACAGACGGCAACCACACTCGCATTTTCGTTAGCGGCAATTTGTTTGACTTGATCTAAGTAAGGATTATGGGTAAAACCATCTTCTGCGACATTCGCAATGTATAAAGTGGGTTTAGTGGTAAGGAGTTGAAAAGTTTTCAAGCGAAGCTTTTCGTCTTGCGTAAGCGTCATGCCGCGTACGGGTAATCCTTGGTTAAGATGTTCTTTAGCGCGTTCGAGCAATGCAAGCTCGGCTGCCGCACTTTTATCACCGCTTCTCGCTTGTTTTTGTACGCGTAAAATCGCTCGACCTACCGTTTCTAAATCTGCGAGTGCGAGTTCCGTATTGATCACATCAATATCATCTTGCGGCGAAATTTTTCCGGCGACATGCACCACATCATTATTTTCAAAGCATCGCACAACGTGCGCAATGGCATCGGTTTCACGAATATTCGCTAAAAATTTATTTCCTAATCCTTCGCCTTGTGACGCTCCTTTCACGAGTCCTGCGATATCTACAAATTCCATGGTTGTTGGCAATATTCTTTCTGGTTTTACAATGGCGGCTAATTTAGCGAGGCGCGCATCGGGTATGGGAACGACGCCAACATTGGGTTCAATGGTGCAGAAAGGATAGTTTGACGCATCAACACCTGCTTTGGTTAAACAATTAAATAAGGTAGATTTGCCTACGTTGGGTAAACCTACGATGCCGCATTTGATGCCCATATGTGTCCTTTGTTTTTTAAGTTATTTTGTGTGCAATGTCTGCATTACCTTTTGAAAATGGCCTTTCAGTAAATCAGGCACGCTTTCTTGGGTCATGCGCAGCGCCTTATCAATTTCTTCCCGCTCCGCTTTTTTTGCGGGTTTTAGTACATAATTAATTACTTCTTTGCTATCACTAGGACGCCCAACGCCAATACGTAAGCGATAAAATTGGTTGGAATTGAGATGACGAATAATATCGCGTAGCCCATTATGGCCACCGTGGCCACCATCAAATTTGAGACGGATATCAGCGACAGGTAAATCAATTTCATCATGGGCGATTAAAATGGCTTCAGGCGGAATTTTGTAATAGTTGGCGAGCGCGCCGACCGATTGGCCGCTCAAATTCATAAATGTCGTCGGAATTAATAAATGAACATCATGACCGTGTAGCTTGGTGATGCTGTGAAAGCCGTGAAATTTGCTGATGGGTTTTAATGGGGTGCGGCTGCTTTCGGCGAGTTCTGTTACAAACCAGGCGCCAGCATTGTGTCGCGTATTTTCATAATCTGGCCCGGGATTTCCCAGGCCAACAATGAGTTGAATTCCCGCTGACAATGCTGCACCTCATTAGGTTTGTGCAAATTACTCGCTTTTTTCAGCGCCTTCACTTGTGGCTGATTCCGCTGAAGCTTCGCTTCCTTCTGCCTCTTCCACCGTTTCTTCAACCACTTCTTCTTCAATAGCGCGTGGAATGTGGATAGAAATGACGGGATGATCGTGGCCTTCAACACCTTGTGCGAATGCAACCAGTTCAACACCTTTCGGCAATTTGATATCGCTTAAGTGCAGGGTTTGATCCAACGCCATGCCAGCGACATTCACTTCAATGAATTCAGGCAGATCAGCTGGTAAACAGCTTACTTCCACATCGTTGATCAAGTGAGAGAATATGCCGCCTTCTTTGAGGCCAGCTGCTTCTTCTTCGCCGATAAAGTGCAAAGGAACATGCATATGTAATTTTTGATCCGCACGAACGCGTAAAAAATCAATATGCGCGATACGCGGCTTGAATGGGTCACGTTGTACATCTTTGAGAATAACTTTTTCGGTTGTTTTGCCGATTTTGAGACTCAAGATGTGTGAATAAAAGGCTTCGTGTGACAGGGCGTGAACCGTTTTGTTATGGTCAAGTGTCAAGGAGATGGGCTTTTCGCCACCGCCGTAAATAACTGCTGGAACTTTATTCGCATGACGTAGGCGGCGGCTCGCACCTTTCCCTATATCAGAGCGAACATCAGCTTCCAATTCGAATTTCATTGTAGCCATGGTGTTTCTCCAAAATAAATTAATAAACCACCGCTTGCGACCGGCGGTGGGGAGGGCGGATTATACCTAAATCGGGAGGAGCTGCCAAAGCTTTTCTCTCGTGAAAAGTGATGTTAAAGCGGGTAGGGGTCTACGCATGAAAATTTTCTTTGGTGGATTCGTGGGGTGGATTAGGCGCGTTTTTTGCGTCGTAATCCACCAAATAAGAAACAAGCACTTTTTATTTGGTGGATTACGGCAAAAAACGCCTAATCCACCCTACATTTTCCGCCAAAGAAAATTTTCGTGCGTAGGCTTTTGGGTTTTTGGGACTAGTTCTAATCAATAAACATACGGCTCAACGAGCCTGCGCCACTAATTCGACGGATGGCTTCCGCAATCATGTGGCTCAAGCTGATCGAGCGAATTTGTTTGCAGCGTGCTGCGGGTTCATTTAAAGGAATTGTGTCTGTCACGATGATTTCGTCAATTGACGAGGATTCAATATTTTCAATGGCTTTGCCTGATAAAACGGGATGGGTAACATAAGCCGCTACTTTGGCTGCGCCATGTTCTTTTAGCGCATCCACCGCTTTACACAATGTGCCTGCTGTGTCGGCAATATCATCAATAATAATGCAATCACGATCTTTTACATCACCGATAATATGCATGACTTGTGCTTCGTTGGGTTGAGAACGACGTTTGTCGATAATAGCTAAATCAGCGCCAGGAATACGTTTTGCAATAGCGCGTGCGCGAATCACACCACCCACATCCGGTGAAATCACCATGATATTTTTGTAGCCTTTTTTATGAATGTCTTCCAGCATGATGGGTGTGCTGTAAAGGTTATCCACCGGCATGTAAAAAAATCCTTGAATTTGATCGGCATGTAAATCAACGGTGACTAATCGGCTAATGCCGACGGATGCCATCATGTCTGCTACAATTTTGGCGGTGATGGGAACGCGTGCTGAGCGTACTCGTCTATCTTGTCGTGCATAACCAAAATAAGGAACGACAGCGGTAATACGTGCGGCAGAAGCACGTCGCAATGCATCTGCCATAATAATTAATTCCATCAAGTTATCATTGGTGGGTGCGCAGGTTGATTGGATAAGAAAAATATCGCGTCCGCGAACGTTTTCCTGAATTTCTATCATGGTTTCGCCATCACTGAAGCGTCCAATGTGAGCTTTGCCGAGTGGCAGGTTAAGATGTTCAACGATACGCTGTGCAAGTTCTTGGCTGGCATTGCCACTGAAAATCATGATCTCAGGCACGTTCACTAATCCTTCGAGTATGGGTTGATCTTTCAATGTATTATGAATGGCTGGGGTGCTAGGGATCGAACCTAGGAATGCCGAGATCAAAACCCGGTGCCTTACCGCTTGGCTACACCCCAACAACAGATATGGTTGGGTTCCACAGGGCGCCTATTTTGCGCATGGATGCGTTAAGTGTCAACGATGTTTTGAAATATTTTAAGAATGTTTATTTAGCTGATTCATATTTATACCGTAGGGGCACGCCGTGCCCCTACAAAATAGTTAAATTTGCCACTGATTAATAATTATTTTTACATTTAACGCGGAATTATTGAGCCTAATTTTCGCAGGCAAGTCAGTTTTTTGGGTGGTATAGCGCAAATATTCAATGCGCCAACCCTGTTGAACCAATATGGTTAAACGATTGGAAGAGTCAAATTGTTTTTGTGCAGCTACATTGGGGACAGGTAAGCCACGTACCCAATAATAAAGATTGGAAACGGGCAGGCGCCAGCCTAATTGTTTTTCTAAGAGCGATTCTGGACTAGTGGAGTCCAGCTTTTTGCCATCGGATGTTGTTAGCGTCACGTTGCTTGGTGTGCCCGCCAGTTGAATGGCGTTTGAGCCCATGGGGCCGAATAAATCTATCGTGTAATGTTGTTGATGTTGTTGCCAGTGCCAATTAGCGCTCCAGGCATCGCGTGCATTGCGGATGGAGATTAAGCCTTTTAAATCCCAGTTTTGAATATTAGATAGTACGCTTACCCGATTTTCCCAAGAGACGGATTCATTAAGTGCAGGGGTAATGGTTTTAGGCGGTTGAGTTGATGAAAGAGAAGCGCAACTGGTAAGTGTGATGCAAGCAAGAGCAATGATAAATAAACGCATGTTTTGTCATCCTAACAAAAGCTTCCGATGCATCATAAGATAGCATGAAATGAGAGGTTGTTAATGGCCTTTGTGGGGGTGGATTAGAGGGGTGCAACTCTGTGCACAACAAAATTTTTATCCCTTTTGGGGCGAGCCCATGTGTCCGCCTAGCGGCTTCAACTTAAAGTCCGGGCGGACACATGGGTCCGCCCCTACACAAAAGCGTTTTTGTCGTGTTTCTTTCAAAGTATCTTAATAAGCTTGCGCTTCCATGCTTGCAATTCGTCTTCTCATCGCTGCGTTGGGGCTATTAGCAGGCGGTACTGGGGCAGCTACCGCAGTTGCTGTGGGTGCGGGCTTCTGCGGTGCAGCACGTGCAGGCGTGGGCGGCGGTGTCGGCGGTCCATAAGCTACGCTAGCCGGAGGTGGTGCAACCGGTCGAGCGCGCATTTGCGGTGGCGGTGGCGCAGGCGGTCCATAATAAACATTGTTTGCTACCGGAGCCGGGGGCGGTCCGTAATAAACACTGCTCGCCTGAGGTGGCCCGTAATAAACCGTAGAGGGAGGCGGTGGTGGAGCGGCCGGTGCCGCCGCATACATGGCGGGTTGATACGTTGGATAATCCATATTGCAGCTTGTTAAGGCGGCGCTACAAAGGATGAGTGCAAAACTCACCATCAAATTTTTCAATAAGTTCATAGATAATTACCTTCTTACAGATAGTGTGGGTACACCTTTTGCCACAGCATTGCTGCTATTGCTGGGTGATGCTTGGGTGGGCGAGAGAGTGGTGATATAAATAGCGGCCCCGTTGCCTGCGCATGCGGGAGGCATTAGTTCATACCCATCACTTTGTCTGATGGATGTCACGCAAACATACGTGGCCGGGGACGTGATGTTATAAGTGACGACACTTTGTGCATATCCATAGGGGTAAATTGTAAACCCATTGATCGACTGCACAGGCTGCCCATAGCTCGTGAAAAAAGTGGCGTTGAGTGTGTAATAGTCATAGGTGTAATTATAAACCGGTACTTGAATTAAGCTTGCTTTTAACGCGGCATTTGCACTCGCATAAACTGTTTTTTGGGGTGCGCCATACGAAATATCGGATGCGATGGCCGTGCTAATGAGAGGAAGACTGAAAGCGAGCGCTAAAAGCGATTTAACCAATTTTTTCATAGGTCCTAAACCTCAAAGTGATGAGTTTTTAACGTCGTCCCTGAGGTATATTCATCCTAATTAAACAGGTAAAGTTTATGCAATATTGATGTAATAAGTCAAATGTTTAGCTGTTAGCTGAGACGTTGTTGCATATAAAACGGCACTTGTGGGGGGGCATGGCGTGCCGTGCCCCTACAAAACAGATTTACGCAACAACGCTGTTACGCGCAGCGTACCCACTAACAGCCTTCATTAAATTTAGACAATCGCCTAAATTTCACATAAAATACTCGCCTTAAAAATGTCTAGCTCACAAACAAACACCTATGCCTATTATTGCCTGTGGAATCAATCACAAAACGGCGCCAATCGAGTTGCGGGAAAAAGCGATTTTTGCTCCTGAAAAACTCGCGCTTTATTTGCAAGACCTATCGGCTAATGAAAATATTCATGAAGCGGTATTACTTTCTACCTGTAACCGATCGGAATTGTATTGCAATACAGATGATTTCCAGAAAATAACCGATTGGTTTTGTCGGCATCATCAACTGTTACCCGCCGAGCTAAAGTCAGCTATGTATTTTTATCAAGATGCAGCAGCGGTTGAGCATATTATGCAAGTTGCCTGCGGTTTAGATTCCATGGTGCTGGGTGAGTCACAAATTTTAGGGCAAATGAAAGACGCTTTTTCGGAAAGTTGTGCCGCGGGTACAGTTGGCACTTTGTTTAATCGATTATTTCAACAAATTTTTGCGGTGGCTAAAGAAGTCCGTACCAATACCGCTATTGGTGCTTGTCCCGTTTCCGTTTCTTCTGCGGCTGTTAATTTTATTCAAGAAAATTTTTCCGCTCCATTAAAAGAAGCATCCATCGTGTTAATTGGTGCAGGGGTGACGATGGATTTAGTTATACGTCATTTGCAGCAGCACGGGCCTCAAAAAATTACGCTCATTAATCGTAGTGTTGAAAACGCAATGGAGCTTGCGAGAAAATATTCAATTCATTCGGCAGCAATGAATCAGCTATCTACCGTGTTGAATGCAGCTGATGTGGTTATTTCCGCAACGGGTAGCACGGTACCGGTTGTGACACGCTCCATGTTACTCGAACGACAAAAGCCGCTTTTTATTGTGGATATTGCTGTGCCCCGTGATGTAGAAGCAACCGTTGCTGAATTATCGCAGGTACAATTGTATTCGATAGACGATTTAAAATCGATTATTCAAAAAAATATGCGTGGGCGTGAGCACGCCGCAGAAAAAGCGCGTGAAGTGATTAAGCAACGCACGCAAGATTTTATGTCGTGGCTGCATTCATTGGATTTAGTCGCAACAACTATTCGTGCTTATCGCAAACAAATCGAAGATTTGTGCGAGGGAGAACTAAGTAAATCCCTTCGTCAATTACAACGCGGCGAAGATCCAACCCAGGTATTGACCATATTTGCACGCGCGTTAACCCAAAAATTATTACACACCCCGACTGTGCAGTTGCGGCAAGCGGGCTTTGAGGGGCGAATGGAAGTATTACAGTTGGCCCAACAATTATTTGCTATTTCTGAATTAGAGTCGGTATGAAACCATCCATAGAAAAAAAATTACAATCTTTAGTTGAGCGTCACGAAGAGTTAGGTGCTTTGTTAGCCGATGCAGAAATTATTAATCAGCAAAATCGGTTTCGTGAATATTCTAAAGAATATGCGCAGCTTGAACCGGTTGTCGTCACATTTAAGCGTTATCAAACGTGTTTAACCAATTTGGAAGATGCAAAAGAATTATTAAAAGAAAGTGATCCCGAAATACAGCAGCTTGCTAAACAAGAATTCAAAGAGAACGAAGAATTATTGGCAAAAATAGAACAAGAATTACAGGTTTTATTATTGCCCCGTGATCCGCATGATGACAGTAATATTTTCTTAGAAGTTCGCGCGGGAGCGGGTGGTGACGAAGCTGCTATTTTTGCAGGTGATTTAAGTCGCATGTACACCCGCTATGCGGAAGGTCGTGGTTGGCAGGTGGAGCTTATCAGCGCCAGCCAGAGTGAACAAGGGGGTTATAAAGAAATTATTTTGCGCATCATTGGACAAGGCGCGTATTCTGTTTTTAAATTTGAATCGGGCGTTCATCGTGTGCAACGCGTACCGGCAACAGAAGCGCAAGGCCGTGTTCACACCTCAACTTGTACCATTGCCATCATGCCCGAAGTGGATGAAATTGAAGAAATTGACATTAATCCAGCCGATTTACGTGTGGATACCTTTCGTGCCTCGGGTGCTGGAGGTCAGCACGTACAAAAAACAGATTCTGCTATTCGTATCACGCATATTCCAACCGGCACGGTAGTGGAATGTCAGGATGAGCGGTCACAACATAAAAATCGTGCACGTGCTATGTCTCTTTTAAAATCACGCTTGTTGACAGCAGAACAGAATAAACAGCAACAACAGCAAGCAGAAACACGGCGTAATTTAGTGGGTACGGGTGATCGGTCTGAGCGTATTCGTACTTATAATTTTCCACAAGGCAGATTAACTGATCACAGAATCAATCTGACACTTTATAAATTGCTTGCCATCATGGATGGGGATTTAACCGAAATTATTAATGCATTGGTCAACGAGTATCAAGCAGATCTACTTGCGGAATTGGGCGGCTAATTGACCTCGTTAACCATTGCAAGCTGTTTGCAACAAGCGACTCAGCAATTAATGAGGGTGAGTGACACGCCTCTGCTGGATACGGAAATTTTATTGGCAGAGGTGTTAGGCGTATCGCGTAGTTATTTATTTGCTTTTCCAGAGCGGCAATTAACGACGAAAGAAAATAATTTGTTTGCAAGCTATTTAGAGAAGCGCAAGAAAAAAATTCCTGTTGCTTATATAACTGGGCATCGCGAATTTTGGTCGCTAGATCTGCTTGTGACCACCGATACACTAATTCCACGGCCTGAAACAGAATTAATCGTCGAGCTAGCATTGCAAATTGATGGGTGGCAACGAGTGGCTGATTTGGGTACAGGTTCCGGTGCCATTGCAATCGCACTTGCAACGGAGCGACCCGATTGGGAAATTCACGCGACGGACAAAAGTGAGCGTGCGTTGGCTGTTGCTAAAGAGAATGCAGGGCGATTTAAATTAACCCAGATTGTTTTTCATCAAGGCGACTGGTTGGCGGCGCTACCTGACATGCAATTTGATTTAATCGTAAGCAATCCACCTTACATTGCTGTGAATGATCCGAACTTAGAATCAGAGCATGAGCCCCGATCTGCTCTAATTGCGGCAGAAAATGGATTGCAAGATATTATACAGATTAGCCAACAGGCTAGAGAGTATTTGCGACAAGGCGGACGATTATTAATGGAGCATGGGTTTCAGCAAGCAGCAGATGTGCAAAGAATTTTAGAAAATTTAGGCTATATTAATATTAAAACATATAGTGACCTAGCGGGGTTAGATCGAGTGACAGGGGCTTATATCTAAATGCCGTCATCCCGAATGCTTTAGTTGGGGATGACGGTATCATGTTTTTTTGGTATAGATTCCCCTGCTCTTGTTATAGAATAGTGGGGGATAAATTAGGAGGGACGCAAAATGGCAACGACAAAAGATATTCTAGAGCCGAGTTTAGAAGTGTTAGGGATTGCACCTTATAAACCTCGCAAAACAGAGGAATATATGGGTGCTAAAATGCGAGATCATTTCACCAAGATCTTGACTCTTTTGCGTAAACAAATCATGGAAGAAGCGGATCGTACTGTTCATCACATGAAAGATGATCTGGTCAATTATGCGGATCCCAATGATCGCGCTAGCCAAGAAGAAGAATTCCGCTTGGAATTGCGTGCGCGTGATCGCGAAAGAAAGCTCTTGAAAAAAATTGAAGAATCTTTGCAGTTACTTGCTGACAAAGAATACGGCTATTGTGAAGTGTGCGGTGTTGAGATCGGACTACGCCGGTTAGAAGCACGCCCCACGGCAACACTCTGTATAGACTGTAAAACCCTCGATGAAATTCGGGAAAAACAAGGAATATAGAGGACGGGTGTACCGGCGCACCATAGTATATAATTATATATATGATGTTAGTGAGTGTAAGTCGTTATTCGAGCCTACAGAATTTAGGTGTCACTTATGGCCGCTGCTCCGCAACAATCGGGTCAATCCGACAATTCCATGGGAATGCTGTGGATTATTGCCGCCACTTTTATCTTTGGCGCAATCATCTGGCTTTCTTTCAAAAAACAAATCATCGGTTTTTATTTTACCATTAAACTGTGGGAAGTGAATTTCCTCAGTTTATTCACCAATCAATTGGCTAATGTAAAAACCACGTTGTTAACGACAGATGTGGGCGCCCTCACGTTCGAAGATTTTGTAAAAGTGGGTGAGGCAGTGGGTGATTATTTACGTTACCCATTAATTGTTATTATCAGTCTCTTAGCAGTCGTCATCTATCTTTCCAATTCCACGCGTGTCTTTAAACGCGCGTACAACATGAAAGAGTTAGCGCTGCTTGAGAAAGAAAATTGGCCGCAAATTATCCCAGTTATTCCCCTCGATTTAGTGAAAGCCGATATTGATAAAGGCCCATGGGCCATGGCGCTTACCCCGATGCAATTTTGTAAGCGGTATAATTTATTGCAAGAATATCGTCGACCGCCGCAAGATGACATGACACATAAAGAATGGAATAAGATTGAAGTCACCTTGAAACGTGGTGAAGCGAGCAAGTTGTTTGCCATTCAGTTAGGGCCTTTATGGCCTGGCATCACTCGTGTCCCGCCGCATGTGAAAGCGTTATTTAGTGCTTTTGCTGCACGACTAAATGGGGATTCCAAGGGCGCTGCTGATTTGCTTATACGCATCAATAAATCCTCAGTGAGTAAATTGGATTTTACGGGCACGGAAGAATTGTTGAAAAAACATTACAACACCAAATTGGTACAAAAAATTGTGCAATCCCATGCCTATTTGCTAACGCTAATGGCAGAAATGCTGGAAGCAGCGCGCGTAGATGGCGTGCAAGCGTCGGCGGATTTTTTATGGTTGAAACCAATTGATCGGAAATTATGGTACATGTTAAATACCGTGGGCCGCCAAACACCTTTTGTAGAAGTGGCGGGTCCCTTTTCGCACTGGATCTCAGAAAGAGAGATCGGCAGAAAATTATTGGTGCCGATGGTTGAGCAAGCAACGAATGCGTTGGAAATTGCATTGAAAGAAATTGTTTATAAGCCAGATGAAAAAGAGTAACGACTTATGCGTCCACAACGTGGTTTAGAGGAAGAACATGAGCTAGCGCCGCAATTGCTGCTGCGTGATACGCGCACGCTTGGCATGAAGATCGTGGATTTCTTCAAAGATCCAGTGCAAAGTTTTTCTTTGATGACAGGTTTTGCTGTGGCTGCCTTTGTTTTCTCACCCGTCACCGACTTAATTTTTATTATTGCGATTTGTATTTTTGGCTATGCCATTACCCGCAAATTTAAACTCCCTTTCCGCATGCCACAGCGTGCAGGCGCTATGGATTATAATGATCCTCTGCCTGGATCAGCAAAGCCCCGCAAAGCGCGAGGGATTTGTTTTTTTGGCAATAAAAAACAAACCGACGAAGAATTATGGTTTAACAATGATGATATGCGTACCCACGTATTAATTTTTGGTTCAACCGGTAGTGGTAAGACGGAAGCATTAATTTCGTTAGCGTTTAATGCCTTAGTGCAAGGCAGTGGTTTTTTATACGTTGACGGTAAAGGCGATAATAGTTTATTCGCGAAAATTTTTTCCATGGCACGTTCGATGGGCCGTGAAGATGATTTATTATTAATTAACTTCATGACCGGTGCGCGCGATATTATCGGCGCACAAGAAAAGCGATTATCGAACACGATGAATCCTTTTTGCCGCGGTTCTTCTGAAATGTTATCGCAATTAGTCATCAGTTTGATGGATTCATCGACACAGTCCGCCGATGGCGACATGTGGAAAGGCCGAGCGATAGTATTCGTCCAAGCGTTGATGAAAGTGTTAGTTTATATGCGTGATCAGGGCAAAATTTTACTGGATGCGAATATTATTCGTAATTATTTTGATTTGACGCGTTTGGAAGCTATTGGCCTTGATAAAATGTTTATTCGCGATAATCAAGAACCCGTTAGCCTTGCCAATGCGCCCGAATTGGTGCTGGAACCCATTTACAATTATTTAATGACGTTGCCGGGGTTTGATAAAACGAAAAAAGGTAAACAAAGTTCTCAAGTGTTTGAACAACACGGATTCATTACCATGCAATTGACCAAAGTATTCGGTTCGTTGGCTGATACTTACGGTCACATTATTCGAACTAACTTAGCAGAGGTTGATTTAAAAGACGTGGTGCTCAATCGTCGTATTTTAATTGTGTTGTTGCCCGCGCTTGAAAAATCGCCCGATGAACTCGCTAATTTAGGTAAAGTCATCATTGCTTCCCTGAAAGCGATGATGGCAGCCGGTTTGGGTGAGTCGGTTGAAGGAACCTATAAAGAAGTGATTACCCGTAAACCGACGACAGCGTCTACGCCTTACATGTGTATTTTGGACGAATACGGTTATTATGCAGTGAAAGGGTTTGCTGTCGTACCAGCGCAAGCGCGTTCACTCGGATTCTCGGTTATTTTTGCCGGACAAGATTTACCGGCTTTCCAAAAAGCATCCAAAGAAGAAGCGTTATCTATCGGTGCAAATACTAACATTAAAATTTGTATGAAGCTTGAAGATCCGATGGATACGTGGGAGTTTTTCCAAAAAACCGCAGGCGAATCCTATGTCACCAAGGTCGATTCTTTCCAAACGAATGCTCAAAGTATTTTAAATAGTTATATGGATAGTCGCAGTGCGTCGTCTGAAAAGAGAGCGCGTATTGATTTGTTAGATTTGAAAGAGCAGCGTGAAGGTGAGGCGCATATTTTCTTCAAGTCGAAAATTGTGCGTGCTCGCATGTTCTATGCAAATCCCGTTCCTGTGGAACGTATGCGGATTAATCAATTTTTAAAAGTAGAGCCGCCGATTAATCGGATTTTAATTGATTTAGAAAATCGATTGCAAAGATTTTCAGAAATTGTGCAAGATGATGCAAATATAGCCGATTATGTTCATGATGATTCAGAGGAAATTCATATCATCGCGAATACCATGAAAAAAGAACCTGAAACAAATTCGATCGAGCGAGGCGTGGCCGCTTTATTGGCATTCCATAATCGCCATGTTGATGCATCCGAAGAAAGCGCTCCATTGCAGTTTGAGGAAGAAGAAACTGACGATTCCCGTATTCATTTATTTGATACGGTTACATTAGAGGAAGATATTCAGGACAGGGTAGGGGCTAGCGATTTAGCGCGTTTCTCAGCTCCATTAATCAATAAAGCTTATATTAAAGATAAGGTCGAATTGTTAGAGCGCGTGATGGGGCGGTCAAGTTCACAAGCGAGCTCAATGACAAATGAAATTGTTAAAGATATGTTGAATGCGACGGATTATCCGCCGGATATTGAAGGTTTATTCTTACCCGTTCACGATGTAACCTTTGCCGCGCAACAATTGGCAGAATATATCGAAAGTTTGCAAGCGCCACCGGAGTAAAATAATTCCGAAGTAGCACTTAATGTCATCCTCGAATGCTTTTATCGGGGATCTGTTCACTAATCAAGAAGTCCCAATAAAAGCACTCAGGGATGACGGAATAAAAAATGGATAACTTCAAATTATTGGCACTGGTTTTTTGTGTAGCCTTACAAAGTTGTGCATCATCCGATGTATCACGCAATGCAGAAACACAATTTAATTCTACCTATCAAAATGCAAGTTCTGCTTTTGATGGAAATAGCATCAATGTGGCTGAAGCTTATCAAGGCTCCAGCCAAAAAACAAAAGGCGTACTGATGGGTGGTACCACAGGCGCCATCGTGGGTGGAATCGCTTCCGGTTGGGCGGGTGTGTTGCCTGGCGCTGCAGGGGGCGCTATTTTTGGCGGTGCATTGGGTGCTTACATTGATTCAAAAGCGTCAGTCGCAGACCAAATTATTAATCGTGGTAATAAAGTGATCGTGTTAGGTGATCAAGTCTTAATTGTTTTACCTTCGGAACGGGTTTTTGCCGGTGGTACACCCACTTTGCAACCGTATGCTTATAAAACCCTCGATTTGGTTTCACAATTAATTAGTGGTTATCCTAATATGTCTGTCAAGGTGACGGCTTATACGGGTAATAATGGACCTGAACGAATTAATCGGTCACTTTCACAAGAGCAGGCAAATGCGGTGGTGAAATATTTATGGCGAACACGAATTAATACGCGTTTGCTTTATGCGGAAGGGGGAGATGGCTCAAAGCCCGTGACTGCTTCGACATCGGATTGGGCGGGGGCGAATTACCGGGTAGAGGTTACTTTAGAAAAATTACCGGTTTAATTATCGTCATCCCCGAATGCTCTTGTCGGGGGATCTCCTTATGGTAAACAGGTCCCCGACAAGAGCATTCGGGGATGACGGTTTTGTTAAATTCTTGGTATGAGGACACGATTTATGCTCGGCGACAGACAAGCCATAGCTCGATCTCACAGCGATTTTTATCGCGACAAATATTATAGTATGTTGCGCAAATTACTTATTTCAATTTGTTTTATTATTGTTTTAATTTGTACGATGATTTATTTAATATTGTTTAGAGCACCGCCAGAATATTATGCGACCACAACGGAAGGGCAAATTATTCCCATGGTTCAAGCGAAATCTTAATGGATAAATATGGTAAATACAGTCAATAAAGAAAATAGTTTTTATGCGAATAGCTATCAGGCTTTGATGATTGTATTGTCGGTTGAAATTATTCTTTTGTTTCTCTTGGCAAGTCTCGTTCTTTATCAAATTTTCCATCGTCCTTTGCCACCTTTTTCTGCTGTTTCAGCAGATAATCAACGTATGGAATTAACCGCTTCTTATGAGCCCAATTTAGCTTCCACGACATTAATTAATTGGGTGAGCAAAGCAGCGGTTGCGGCTTATACATTTGATTTTGTAAATTATAATCAGCAAATGGCTCGAGTGCGTCCTTATTTTACGGACGTAGGTTGGAATGATTATCAAGCCTCAATTGCTAAATTAATCCAGACTATTGTTAAAAACCAATTGTTTGTGAATAGCGTGGTAGTAGGGGCGCCGGTTATTTCAAATCAAGGTGATTTGCCAGGCCGCGGCTATACATGGCGCGTGCAAATTCCTTTTTTAGTCACTTATCAAAGTGCAGGACAAGCGTCGCGTGCAAATTATACCGTTGTCATTACTATCGTCCGGGTGCCGACCTCAATTAATCCCGCAGGGATAGGCATCGCTCAGTTTGTAATGTAATACTGTAGGGGCACGGCGTGCCGTGCCCCTACAGTTATACCTAAGGAAAAAGATGAGCGCAGAAAACAAAATACCAGTGAATAATGCAATTGTGATGGTGCATTTGCGAAATGCGTTTTATCGAGGCAAATTTCGCTTTGCTCTGACGTTATATGTATTGAGTTTGATTGCCAATGCGGTGCTCATTGGGATGATTATTTATTTGTGGAAACATCCAACTGAACCCCTGTATTTCCCTGCGGATAAAATCGGTCGTTTACTCGACGTTATTCCCTTGCAAGAATCCAATATGTCTCTTCAGGATGTCACAAATTGGACCGTCGAGGCGGTGCAAGCAGCTTATTCTTATGATTTTATGAACTACCGTCAACAACTCCAAAGCGCACAAAAATATTTTACTGATTATGGTTGGCGCAACTATATGAAGGCTTTAAGTGCATCCAATAATCTGAATGCCCTCGCGCAGCGTAAATTTGTTATCATTGCGCAAGTCGTCGAGCCGCCTAAATTATTAGTTCAGGGGATATTAGGCGGTGCGCAAGCATGGAAGTTTCAGATGCCAGTGTTGGTGACGTACTTAATGCCTCCGTTTAATGATAAATCTAAGTTTGCAAATCCCTTGGTTGTGACAGTGGTTGTACAACGACAAGATATTTTGCAGAGTTATAAAGGATTGGGGGTTATACAGCTTATTGCGAACATTGCGGGAACCTCTGCGCAGAATCCGAATCCAGCGCCATAACCCAGCTGTCCTCCTTCATTGTCATCCCCGAATGCTTTTGTCGGGGATCTGTTTTTTAGTAAGGAGATCCCCGACAAAAGCATTCGGGGATGACGGAGGTGGATGACAATG
>CAZTDR010000047.1:0-19879 GCA_964612855.1 uncultured Coxiellaceae bacterium | reverse complement strand
GGGGATCTGTCTACTAATAATGAGATCCCTGACAGAAGCATTCGGGGATGACGAAATTTGCATTTTGGGTTGCGGCTATTATATGTCTCCACTCAGAAATTTTATATTCGGTTACTCTCTCATGTTAAATGAAAAAATCACTGTTATTAACGCCCTCGGGCTGCACACCCGGGCTGCAGCAAAATTAGTTGCTCTTGCTTCTAAATTTGAAAGCAAAATTGAAGTGCAAAAGAACGATCAAGTCGCCAACTGTAAAAGCATTATGTCCATTATCGTACTCGGCGTTACCAAAGGCATTGTATTGGATTTAATTATTTCTGGCCCAGATGAACACGATGCGCGTGATGCAATAAAAGAATTATTTAATAATCGATTTGGTGAAGCTGAATAGAGTTTATGGGTAGGGGTCTGTTGACAATAGGGACTATTAACCAATTATCAAATAAGGGAGAGAATTAAATGACTACTACTATTACATTTGAGGTGAGTGCTAAGGGCTTTAATGTACTCGAACAAAATAATGATGTATTCAAATTACCAATAATAATACCTCTCGCTTTGGGTTGGGAAGAGGTTAGTGTATTTGATGAATCTAAAGAAGATGTTTATGAGAAATTGAAAAGTCCTGACAAAGTTCAGGCGCTAGCTCATCTTATGTTTCACTATGCCAATGCTCCCGAGCTTTCTCGTCCTGTTATTTTTAATTTCGTTTTTAAAGATGAAAAATTCGATAGCGCCTCTCGACAAAAATTTCTGGCTGGAATTAAAAAAGCATCAGAAGTTTCTCCCTGGAACGCTATGCAGCTTCAGGTGCAAGAAACATCACAGGAAAAGCGAATAACAGCGGGCGAGCTAATTGATTTTATCTCACAAGCATTTGATAAAATTGTTGCAGATTATACTGACTCTAAAAAAAGAGGCCACTGGACTACCAGCAAGAATGAAGTAAAAAATTGGATTTCGACGTTATTCATTAAATTTCCTATCAAAAGTGTGGGTGTGACTGGCCTTCGAGAACATCTTAAGCATATTAAAAAGAATGGCACCGATCAGCAAAAACTGGATGCTATTCTTACTGCTTTATTCAAACGAGTCGGCGTTTTTGTTAACGGTAATATAAGCCCAAGTAGTAACGCGGATAAGAATAAGAAAATTCTAGCAAACCTTTTATTAAAAGATCCGAATGAACACATTGTTGCCCGTAAATTGGGCGAATTGCTAAAAGAGGTAAGATCGAAAATAAGCGATGCCTCTTTGGAAAACATTTATGCATCTGCTCTTACCAAAGCTATTCGGAGTGTTAATAACAGCCCGACGCAAGCTTACGAACTGATTAATTCAGTGATTTGGCCAAAAGAAAAAGAAATACCAAGCGCTGCCAACAGACGAGGAGGCACGTGAAGCACGAGCTGACGAGCCCTGTTAAAACACTTTTAACATTCCCACTGATTTGAAACTGGATAAATGTAGGGTGGGCAAAGTGCAGCGTGCCCACCGTTATAAATTAGCTAAAATAAAATGATTACCTTCTGGAAATTGGAATTGATTTAATGCTTGGCGAGAGACCCAGCGGATCAATTGTCCTTCAGCGCCTTGAGGAGTGCCTAAAAATTCGGTTACGTTCCAAACATCTAATAAAACGATTCGATCTGAATAATCATGTTCCCATTGCAGCCAGCTTTCTGCTTGGGTGACATCAATATTAAGCTCTTCTTTCAGTTCACGCTGTAACGCTTGAAAAACAGTTTCTGACGCTTCTATTTTCCCGCCAGGAAATTCCCATAATCCGCCTTTATAGGTGTTTTTAGGACGCTGGGCGATTAGAATTTCGCCCAGGGTATTACGAATAATTCCAACAGCAACGTGCATCACGACAAAGAGCCGTGACAATGTTTGTATTTTTTGCCTGAACCACAGGGACACGATGCATTACGACCCACTTTATGTTCATCACGAATCCCAAAAGGGAGGATGGTTGCACTTTCACGGCTGACTTGCTCACCTTCCCCGTCGGCTTCCGCACCCAATGCACCGACTTCTGCATGTTCATATTGCATTTGGAAGTTTGCTGTTTCACGTCGCTTTGATTCCATTGCAGCCACATCTTTTTCTTCGCGTACTTCAAATCGACTTAACAAAGAAACCACTTGATAATTAATACGTCCTAATAATTCAACGAACAGTTCAAATGATTCGCGTTTATATTCTTGCTTAGGATTTTTTTGTGCATAACCGCGCAAATGGATCCCCTGGCGCAAATAATCCATGGCAGCCAAATGTTCGCGCCACAAGGTATCTAATGTTTGCAGCATGACAGCTTTTTCAAACTGACGTAATACCGAAGGCTCAACCTGCATCTCTTTTTGTTGATAGGTATCTTTTATATTTTTTTGGATACGTTCACGTAAATTTTCTTCATGCAGATTTTCTTCTTTTTCTAACCATTCGCGTAGTGGTAAGTGTAAATTAAAATCTTTTTCCAGCTGAGATTCTAACCCCGGTATATCCCACTGCTCTTCTAAACTTTGCGGGGGAATAAATTGATTCATTAAATTATCGACGACTTGATAGCGAATAGTTTCAATCGTATCGGCAATATTTTCTGCTGCTAATAATTCATCGCGTTGTTTATAAATTACTTTGCGCTGTTCATTTGAGACATCATCGTACTCTAATAATTGCTTGCGAATATCGAAGTTATGGGCCTCAACCTTACGTTGCGCATTCTCAATACTGTTGGTCAATAAGCGCGATTCTAACGCCGCACCTTTTTCCATACCAATACGACGCATAATGCCTGTCAAACGATCACCGCCAAAAATGCGCAGCAAGTTGTCTTCGAGAGACAGATAAAAACGGGATTTACCGGGATCACCTTGCCGACCGGAACGACCACGTAATTGATTATCAATACGCCGTGATTCGTGACGCTCTGTGCCCAGTACATATAAACCACCTGCTGCAATCACTGCGTCGTGGCGTTGTTGCCATGCTACTTTATGTGCTGCAAGTTCATCCGCGGTCGAGCTTTCCAATGCGTTGAGCTCTGATTCCAAGCTACCGCCCAATACAATATCCGTACCACGACCTGCCATATTGGTTGCAATGGTGACAGCAGCCGGACGTCCTGCTTCTGCAATAATTTGTGCTTCTTGTTCGTGGAATTTCGCATTTAATACTTGATGTGGAATACCTTCTTTTTTCAACAAGCGAGAAAGATATTCAGACGTCTCGATAGATGCTGTACCGACGAGTGTAGGTTGGCCCACTTCACGAGCTTTTTTGATATCGGCAATGATCGCTGTAAATTTCTCATCGGCTGACATATAAACTAGGTCCGGCAGGTCTTCCCGAATCATCGGCTTATTGGTGGGCAACACAATGACTTCTAGGCCGTAGATTTGCTGAAATTCATAGGCTTCGGTATCAGCCGTACCTGTCATGCCTGCTAATTTGGGATAGAGACGGAAATAATTTTGAAAAGTGATGGATGCAAGTGTTTGGTTTTCTTGATTGACTTTGACATTTTCCTTCGCTTCCACTGCTTGATGCAAACCATCCGACCAGCGGCGCCCTGGCATAGTACGGCCGGTATGTTCATCGACAATAACAACTTCGCCATTTTGCACGATATAATCCACATCACGGTGAAATAATGCATGCGCTCGTAATGCCGCATTCAAATGATGCATCAACATAATATTATTGGCATCGTAGAGACTCTCGCCTTCTTTTAATAACCCGGCTTTGGAAAAAATATCTTCAACATGTTGATGACCCTCTTCGGATAAAAAGATTTGTTTGGATTTTTCTTCGACCAAATAATCCCCTGCTTCTTCTTTAGAGGGCTGGCGAGTCAATTGGGGGATCAATTTATTAATGGCGATATACAATTCGGTACTATCTTCAGCGGCGCCCGAAATAATTAAGGGTGTGCGAGCTTCATCAATTAAAATAGAATCGACTTCATCCACAATAGCATAGGCTGGCGAACGCTGTACCTTTTCCAGCGCATTAAATGCCATATTGTCACGCAAATAATCGAATCCCACTTCATTATTTGTGGCATAGGTGATATCTGCTGCGTAAGCTGCTTTTTTCAATTGGGGCTGCATGTTTGGAATAATAACCCCAACCGTAAGGCCTAAAAATTCATATAAGGGCCCCATCCATTCCGCATCGCGACGAGCTAAATAATCATTCATGGTGACGACGTGCACACCATTGCCGGGTAAGGCATTGAGATAAGCAGCGAGTGTTGACATGAAGGTTTTACCTTCACCTGTACGCATTTCGGCAATGCTTCCGCCATGCAAAATCATGCCGCCTAAAAGCTGGACATCAAATTGACGCATTTTCAATACTCTTTTACCCGCTTCACGTACAACGGCGAATGCTTCAGGCAGTAACTTGTTTAAATCTTCTCCTTTTTGCAGGCGCTCACGAAACTCAGCGGTTTTGGCCTGTAAAGCCGTATCAGATAAAGCAATCATGCTTTCTTCCAACGCATTAATTTCAGCGACTGTTTTCCACATATTACGCAATAAACGCTGATTTCGGCTGCCAAAAATTCGTGTTATAAAACCTGCTACCATGAGAGATCACCTGTTAAATTAGACTCCGTTTATATGGGGGCAAATTGCCATTAATCAACGGGCTAGGAATAAAGAAAATAGGACGAAGCATTACGTACTTTATGTGAAAAGTCAAACTGTTGCTGGTACACTATTATTGCTAATTTAAAATGCTTTTGTAGAGGCTATATTCTACCGCAACGCTGAGAAAAAATCATGAAGTCAACCATTGCAGATTATTTTAAAAATGAAAACAAAACACTGTCTCAGTTGCTCGTTAAATTTAGGCGGCTACTCATCTGGAATCAGTACTTAAGAGACTGTTTACCTGATGAAACGAGCTTGCTGGAACACTGCCAAATTGTCGGAATGGATAAGACCTCACTCATTGTGATAGCAGATAGCCCTCACTGGGTCATGCGGTTTCGCTTTTTTATTCCTGATTTAATCCATCAATTGAAGAAATATGACGATCTTAAAGAGATTCGAGCGATTTGCTGTAAAGTGAAGCCGTTGCATTATTCTTCATCAAAAAAACAAAAAAGACAGCCCTTAATGATTTCAGAACAGACGATACAAGTCATACAGGAAACAGCAGGGAAAATAAAAAATAGTAAGTTAAAAGGGATTTTACTGGGAATGGGTGGGCTAAATAGAAAATAATGTCTGGTGGACACAGCGTAGCGTGTCCACCACTTTATCTCTATACATCCGCTAAAACAAGTTTCAAATAAGAAATAGGTGCTTTTGCGGTATCCTCATAAGTCACATATTCCCACGCTTCTTTTGTCGCAAGTAATTTGCGCAACAACGTATTATTTAAAGCATGGCCTGATTTATAGCCATTAAATGCACCGATCAAACTCGAGCCGAGAAGATAGAGATCGCCAACCGCATCCAAAATCTTATGTCGAACAAATTCATCTTCGTAACGTAAACCTTCTTCGTTTAAGACTCGATAATCATCGATCGCAACCGCATTATCCAAACTAGCGCCGAGCGCTAAATTCATCGAGCGTAGTTTTTCAAAATCCGCCATAAATCCAAAAGTTCTAGCTCGACTCACTTCTTTCACATAAGAAGTGCTGGAAAAATCCAATGTTGCATTTTTGGTATGCAGTTTAAAAACAGGATGGTCAAATTCAATGGTGAAAGTGACTTTGAAACCTTCAAATGGCTCAAAACAAGCCCACTTATCCCCGTCATGAACGATAACTTTACGTTTAATACGGATAAAGCGCTTGGGCGCATTTTGTTCTTGAATACCGGCTGATTGCACCAGAAAAACGAACGGGCCAGCACTACCATCCATAATAGGAATTTCGGCCGCCGATACGTCTACATAAGCGTTATCAATACCAAGTCCTGCCAAGGCGGAAAGTAAATGCTCCACTGTTGAAACACGGACACCATTTTTGATGAGTGTAGTCGATAATCGGGTATCGCCTACATTTTCTGCCAACGCACTGATTTCAACGGGAGGATATAAGTCAACTCGTTGAAAAATAATCCCTGTATTGGGTGGAGCAGGACGTAAAGTTAATTCGGCCCTCTCACCCCCGTGTAATGTTACCCCTGTGGCTTTGATGACGTTTTTTAAAGTTCTTTGTCTAACCATTCCCATTTCACTTTATTATTGAAGTTGCTCAATGGTAACACAAAAAGATTACTTGTGAAATTAATAATTTACCATGGCTATTGAGGAGTATCCCTAATTAATTAAGGAATAATAGACATAAATAGCAGCCTCACGTAATACTTGCTTCACTTATGAGGCTGCTATCTGCCTAAATAACGCTTAAATTTCAACCTCTTCTTTACGACGTAAAAAAGCAGGAATATCTAAATAATCGAGCTCTTGGGCAGAATCCGATGACGAAGTAGTCGTGGCTTTTGGCGGCACTACGATCGAAGACGCATGTCGACGCATGACAGCCGGTTTGTCTAACTGATGGTAATCAATCGATCCATCCGCCTTGGTTGAATCAATCAATTTAACCGAACTGGACTGGCTTTGTTTGCGACCCAATCCTGTAACGATCACTGTAACACGCACTTCATCTCGTAACTCCGGATCGATCACGGTACCCACGACTACTGTTGCGCCATCAGACGTAATATTCTTAATGGCATCGCCCACTTCTTCAAATTCGCCAATCGACATATCTAAACCCGCCGTGATATTAACCAACACACCACGCGCGCCCGTCATGTCCACATCTTCTAATAACGGACTTGAAATTGCCGCTTCGGCTGCTAAACGAGCACGATTTTCTCCCGATGCAACACCTGTGCCCATCATTGCCATACCCATTTCTGACATAACCGTACGCACGTCAGCAAAGTCGACATTAATCAAACCAGGGCGA
This sequence comes from uncultured Coxiellaceae bacterium, assembly GCA_964612855.1. Lineage (GTDB taxonomy): Bacteria > Pseudomonadota > Gammaproteobacteria > DSM-16500 > DSM-16500 > DATIJJ01. The sequence continues at coordinate 12,936 of CAZTDR010000047.1, read as the reverse complement.
GTAATTAACTCTGCGATCCCTTGTACTGCACCGCGCAAAACATCGTTGGCAGCTTTAAATGCATTAACCAAAGTTACGTTTTTACCCAACACGCTTAACAACTTGTTATTAGGAATAGTAATCAATGAATCGACATATTGAGCTAAATTCGCAATACCCTGATCTGCCACTTGCATGCGAACTTTGCCTTCAAATGAAAATGGTTTGGTCGTCACCGCCACGGTCAAAATACCCAATTCTTTTGCGACTTGGGCAAAAATAGGAGCCGCACCCGTTCCTGTTCCACCCCCCATACCGGCTGTTAAAAACACCATATCAGCGCCTATTAAAGCAGCTTTGATGCGCTCACGATCTTCCTCTGCCGAACGGCGACCCACTTCAGGATTCGCACCCGCGCCTAAACCGCGTGTGATACTATCTCCTAGTTGGATGACGGTATTGGCCGATGAATTTTTTAAAGCTTGGGCATCGGTGTTAGCACAAATAAATTCGACACCGTCGATAGAAGCACTCATCATGTGCTCTACTGCATTACCACCACCACCGCCTATTCCAACAACTTTGATCACTGCATTCTGTGTGTTTGTCTCTGCTAATTCAAACATGGGATGACTCCTTGATTATGATACTCTGATTCGCGTTTAAAAATTTCCTTCAAACCACCCTTTCATTCGATCCCATAAATTTTTCAACCCAGGTTGAGCGACCACTTCCCGAGGTGTTTCACGCTGCTGCATGCCATACAAAAGTAACCCCACCCCCGTTGCATAAACAGGATTATTAATGACATCGGGTAAACCAATCACGTGCATGGGAGTACCAATACGGACCGGCATTTTAAAAATGCGTTCTGCTAATTCGGCTGCGCCTTCAACAGTGGATGCGCCGCCCGTGAGTACAATACCGGCTGCAATCAATTCTTCAAGACCGCTGCGGCGTATTTCTGCAGCAACTAAGGTAAATAATTCTTCATAACGTGCTTCAACAACTTCGGCTAATGCACGACGTGAAACATGTCTGCCTGAACGTTCACCTGTCGTGGGTATGTCTATCATTTGATTAGCATCAGCTAATTCTTGCAATGCACAAGCGTATTTTATTTTGATTTCTTCTGCATTTCTGGCCGGTGTACGTAAAGCAATGGCAATATCATTTGTAACTTGATCACCTGCAATTGGGATCACAGCCGTATGCCGCACGGACCCTTCAGTGAAGATAGCGATGTCTGTTGTACCACCGCCAATGTCCACCATACAAACACCCAATTCTTTTTCATCATCGGTTAAAATGGATTGACTCGAAGCAAATTGCTCCAGCACGATGTCACTCGCTGTTAACCCGCAACGCTTTAAACATTTCACTATATTTTGTGTCGCACTCACGGCTCCTGTCACAATATGGACTTTAGCTTCTAAACGAACGCCTGCCATACCAACCGGTTCGCGAATGGAATCTTGATTATCAATGATGAATTCTTGGGGCAAGATATGCAGAATTTTTTGATCTGCTGGAATAGCAACTGCTTTTGCGGCATCAATGACGCGATCCACGTCAACGGGGGTGACTTCGCGATCACGAATCGCTACTATCCCATGAGAGTTCATGCTGCGAATGTGGCTGCCCGCAATTCCGGTAAATGCTGAATAAATTTGGCAACCTGCCATCAACTCAGCTTCTTCAACCGCTCGCTGAATAGACTGCACCGTAGTTTCAATATTCACGACAACGCCGCGCTTCAAACCTTGGGAGGGATGTGAGCCAACACCAACGATATTTAACTTATTTTCACTCGTAACTTCGCCTACGATTGCGACCACTTTTGAGGTACCGATATCGATACCTACCATTAAATCTTTATTAGCCTTCTTTGGCATATGTTTTTCTTCCCCAGTTAAACAGACTCCGACGTTTTCCACCGAACAGCCAACCCATTCGGATAACGTAAATCGACATAATCAACTTCCGCTGCGCGTTTTCCCACTATTTTTTGATACACTTTCACAAAATGACTGACGCGAGTCAAGATATCTTTATATCCAAGACGCACTTTCATTCCATTTGTAAATTCCAAGTCCCATGAAAGATAAGGGCTTAATGTGAGCCGTGTAATTTTTAAATTTAACGGCTGTAATAAGCTATTTATTTTCCCGTAAAAGTCTAGCATGAAAATTTGTTGCCCGTCAGGCCCTATAAAAAATGGCAGTCCTTCGGGATATGTTATTTTATCGGGATTAAATAATTCGCCAGTAGAACTTAATAAACTATTTTCATTCCAACGTGCTACCGCTTGTCTCTCTGTCACGACGACCCACACTTGATCAGGCCAAACACGCCTGACCGTAACCTCGCCTACCCACGGCATTTGCAATAACTGTTCTTTGATAAAATCAACTTCGACTGAAAAAAAACCTTTGCTGACAAGTGGCAGTAATCTATGTTGAACCGCATTTGGATTGAGATTCTTAGCGCCGTATATTTTAACTTGATGAATAGGGAATTTATGGGTTTCGCGGATTTTGTTCACCATTAAAAGACTAGAAGCAAATAGAAAAACAATCACTACCCACTTGACGAGTTGTCGCCAAGAAAAAGGTGAAGGTTGTTTTCGCGTCCTGCTGAGAGTCATGTTGTTCCTTTATCGTCATCCCTGATGCTTGCCTCGGGAACCCTTCTTCAGTGGCAGATCCGGATGAAAGCATTCGAAGATGATTGCCTTATCTAACTTACCCCGGCACCGATTCTTTTAACTGGGTGGCTGCCAAATGAGAAGCCAAGCCTCCAATATTGCCCGCACCCTGCATCAGCAATATATCACCATCCTGTAATATATTTTGCAAATCCATTGCCAACTTAGGATGTTGTTCTACAAAAACCGGGGGCAATTGTCCTCTATCTCGAATACTTTTAGCCAGTGTTGGGCCATCGGCTCCCAGGATCGGTTGCTCTCCTGCAGAATAAATATCAAGCAACACGAGTAAATCAGGTTGAGACAAGACGTCACAAAATTCATTAAATAAGTCACGCGTACGCGTATAACGATGAGGCTGATAAACCATCACTAAACGGCGTTCAGGCCAACTTTGACGAGCAGCTTGTAATGTCGCGGCGATTTCACGTGGGTGGTGACCATAATCATCTATTAATTTGACTGAGCCGCCTTTTTGCAAATTAAAATCTCCATAAATTTGAAAACGACGGCCGATACCAGCAAATTTATCTAATGCTGCTTGAATCGCTTGATCTGATATTTTTAACTCGGTAGCAACTGCAATAGCAGCCAACGCGTTTAATACATTATGTTGACCTGGCAAATTGAGTGTCACTTGCAAAGGAGTCATCCCATTTGGGCGCTCTGCAGTGAAGTGGGTACGAGTCCCTGTCTGAGTGATAGAAACTGCTTTAAAAGCTGCATCCTCTGTCAATCCATAGGTGGTGATAGGACGGGAGACTTCTGGCAAAAGGTCTTTAATTACAGGATCATCTATACATAACACGGACAAACCATAAAAAGGCAAGCGGTGCAAAAATTCGATAAACGCTTGGCGTAATTGCCCAAAATCATTGTTATAAGTTGCCATGTGATCTGCATCAATATTGGTGACAACTGAAATCATGGGCTTTAAATACAGAAAAGAAGCATCACTTTCATCGGCTTCCGCCACTAAATAACGACCTGTCCCTAAACGCGCATTACTGCCTGCGCTATTTAAACGCCCACCAATCACAAAGGTAGGGTCTACGCCTTCTTCCGCTAAAATACTCGTCACTAGGCTCGTCGTTGTCGTTTTGCCATGCGTGCCCGCAATCGCAATTCCATAACGAAAACGCATCAATTCACCGAGCATTTCCGCGCGTTGAACAACAGGGGTATGTGCCTTGCGTGCTGCAGAAATTTCTGGGTTTTCGAAATCTACTGCAGAGGAGCGTACTACGACATCCGCATGTGCAACATGACTGGCGTGATGCCCTTGATAAATTTCCGCGCCAATTGAACGTAAGCGTTTGGTTAACGTATTGTCCGCCAGATCCGAACCTGATACACGATATCCTTGACTCAGCAGTACTTCAGCAATACCCGCCATTCCCACGCCGCCAATTCCCACAAAGTGGATATGTTTAATTCGGCCCATTTCAAACGTCCAACTCACGGATAGCTCCTCTTTTAGGTTAGTAAACCGTCATCCCAACTTCTCGACATACTGCCACAATTTTATCAGTCGCGTCTGCATTTCGTAATTGATAAGCCGCTGTTGCCATGGCCTGACAGCGAGCTGGCAATGCCGTAAATTCTTGCAGGATATCAGTTAATTTATCGACTGTTAATAAGGATTGCTGAATCAACAATGCTGCGTCTGCTTTTACCATGAACGCGGCATTCGCTGTTTGATGATCATCAATGGCGTAGGGAAAAGGCACCAATATTGCCCCGACCCCTGCTGCGCACAACTCCGCAACCGTTAGCGCACCTGAACGACACAATACAATATCAGCCCATGCATACGCTTTATGCATATCGTTAATAAACGGCGCAATTTTAGCAGATACACTCACATGCTGATATGCTTTCAACGTATCGGCATAATGTTTTTCGCCTGTTTGATGATAGACGTCTGGACGCATCGATTCGGGTAATGCCGCTAGCGCTTGCGGTACTATCTGGTTGATCGCAGCAGCGCCCAGACTTCCACCGACAATAAGTAAATTTAAGCGAGCGTTGCCCCCTCGCTCTGGTAAATGGGGAGAAAGAATGTCGTGTCGTATGGGGTTGCCCACCATCATGACTTTTTTGCGATTCGTGAAAGTATGAGGAAAACCTTCTAATATTTTTTGAGCGACTTTAGCAAGCCATTTATTAGTTGTACCGGGCTTAGCATTTTGCTCGTGAATAACCAATGGACGCTTAAGTAACCAACTCGCAATACCACCCGGTCCGCTTACGAACCCACCCATACCAAGGACAACATCCGGCTTTAATTCACGAATAATACGCGATGCTTGCCAAACTGCGGTCAGGATACGCAAAGGTGCCAATAACATCTCTTTCACCCCTTTACCCCGCACCCCACTAATTTTAATGTATTGAATAGGAATAGCTGCTTCAGGTATGAGCCTTGCTTCTAACCCTTTTTCTGTTCCTAACCAATGCACCTCAACACCATCGGCCATTAAGCGCTTGGCAACAGCCAATCCGGGAAAGATGTGCCCCCCCGTTCCCCCTGCCATGATCAAAACGCGCTTTAAATCACTCATGGTACAATCCTAGTTGCGTCATACGAGTTTCATAATCAATACGCATTAATAAAGCAATGACAATACAATTGACCAGCATACTGCTACCACCATAACTGACCAAAGGCAGTGTTAATCCTTTTGTCGGTAAAATGCCGCAATTTACGCCTATACTGACTGTAAATTGAATTGCAATCCACAAACCAAATCCATAGGCAACAAAAGCCGCAAAATAATGCCGAATTTTTTGTGCTTGTCGTCCAATATATAAAATTCGTAGCACTAATAGAGTAAACAACGTAATCACAACTAACATACCAACCAAACCTAACTCTTCTGCAATCACTGCAAATAAAAAATCGGTATGCGCTTCCGGCAAATAAAACAATTTTTGAATACTATTACCTAACCCCACCCCCAGCCAACCGCCCCGCCCAAATGCAATCAACGATTGAGTTAATTGATAGCCACTCCCAAACGCGTTGGCCCACGGATTTAGAAAAGCGGTTAAACGGGCCATCCGATAAGGTGCTGAAATCGCTAAAATAGATAAAGCCAACAGAACAATAATCAATAACAACACAAAATGTCTCAACTGCATTCCTGCTAAAAACATCATGCCCAACACAGTCGCCGTAATGACAACGGTTGCTCCAAAATCCGGCTCTTTTAATAACAAAACAGCAATAAGGGCTAATAAACCCAGCGGCTTTAAAAAACCACTTAAGGTAGTTTTGATTTCTTCATTACGGCGCATCAAATAACTCGCCATATAAATAACTACCGTAAATTTAGCCAATTCAGAAACCTGCATACCCAACGGACCAAAACCAATCCAACGCGTGCTTCCATTCACGGAATGACCCAATCCTGGAATCAAAACGAGAGCAAGCAAAACCAACACCGTGACCATCAAGGGGCCACTCAACTTCTCCCAATAACTCAGCTTGAATTGAATGACAATTGCGCCCAACAAAGCGCCTAAAATAAGAAAAATAAGCTGTTTATAGAAATAATAAAAAGGCTGATGTAATTGTTTATCAGAAATTACAATGCCAGCTGAGGCAACCATCAGCAAACCGAGAACGATTAAACTTAAGACGATGTAAACTAACCAGCGATCATAGGGCGCGGGTGGAGTTATGGCAGAGCTGGTTAAGGTTCTGTTCATGAAGTGCCTCATAATATACAACTTATATAAACCGTCATCCCCGAATGCTACTGTCAGGGATCTGTTCACCTAAGAGGAGATCCCCGACAAAAGCATTCGGGGATGACGTTTTCTGACGGTTATTTCCACCCGCAGCTACCCCAACCCCTGCACTATCCGAGCAAATACTTCTCCACGATGTTCGAAATTATTAAACATATCAAAACTCGCGCAAGCGGGAGAAAGTAAAACACTGTCTGTTGATTCGGCAGCGACATCAGCCGCATCAATGGCTTCTTCTAGCGTTTTAGCCAATTGAACCGCCACTCGATCGCCAATTACATTCGCTAAAATAGGGGCTGCTTCACCAATCAAAATAACTGTCTTCACATATTTTTCGATCGCGGGGATAAGCGGAGAAAAATCGGCATTCTTACCGACACCTCCCGCAATTAATATCAAGCGTCCCTTAATTTCTGGCCCCAACCCCTCAATGGCGGCCAATGTCGCACCTACGTTTGTTCCTTTAGAATCGTTATACCAAGAAACGCCGTTGCGCTCGCGCACCAATTGGCAACGATGCACCAAGCCTCTAAATTGCCGCAACGTATCTAACATGGATTCCATGGGCAAACCATAGCCATATCCTATCGCCAACGAAGCCAGTGCATTGGCTTGATAATGCCGTCCGAGTACAGGTAATTCACGCACGGATAAGAGAGGCTCTTGCTCAAATGCTAAAAATGTTTCTCCATTTTTCTTTAATAAGCCAAACTCATTGGACCGCGGTTCATTTAACGTAAAATAAAGTTTCTTTTTAATAGTAGGATCATGGCACTCTGTCGCTGGATCATCTCGATTGCAAACAGCAATTTCAGCCTGTGAATAAATGCGGTGTTTTGCATCACTATAATCTTGGAGCGTGGTATAACGATCCATATGATCCGGTGTGATATTTAAGATCGTCGCGACTTTAGGCGCTAATGAATAAGTTGTTTCTAATTGAAAACTAGAGAGCTCTAAAACAAACAATTCAGTACGTGGCTGGGTAAATAATTCGAGAGCCGGTACACCCAAATTGCCTCCTACTTGAGCGTGTATATTGGCAGCGGCTGCCATTTGTCCAACCAAGGTGGTAACGGTACTTTTTGCATTGGTCCCTGTAATGGCAATAACAGGTGCATTGACATTTTGTGCAAATAATTCAATATCACCTATCACCGGAGTGCCGCGTGCAATTTGCTGCGCAATGGAAGGTTCTTGCAAAGCAACGCCTGGACTTATCACAATTTTGGCGGCTTTAGCCAATAAGGTTTCATCTAATTTACCCACAATGACTTGTATGCCAGGGAATGCTTTTTTAAATTCTTGCAAATTAGGCGGGTTTTGCCTGCTATCCATCACGGCAATAGGCAAGTCTTGCTGAGCTAAATAACGTACTGCTGAATAGCCTGAACTGCCTAAACCAACCACCACATGCAAGTTATTTTCCATACCCCTACCTTAACGTAATTTTAATGTGGCTAATCCACACAAGACGAGCACAAAAGTAATAATCCAAAAACGGACAATGACACGCGGCTCGGGCCACCCTTTCAATTCAAAATGATGATGAATGGGTGCCATACGAAAAATGCGTTTACCCGTTAATTTAAAAGAAGCGACTTGTAAAATGACAGAGACAGTTTCCAAAACAAAAATACCGCCCATCACTACTAACACTAATTCTTGACGCACGATGACTGCAATCAAACCTAAAGCTGCGCCTAATGATAACGCACCCACATCGCCCATAAAAACCTGTGCCGGATAGGTATTAAACCATAGAAAACCTAACCCCGCCCCTACTAAAGCACCACAAAATACGATAATTTCACCCGCCCCTTGCACATAAGGAATAGAAAGATATTTGGCAAAATTAATATTGCCGCTCGCATAAGCAAAGACACCCAAAGCAGCAGCAACCATCACCACCGGTAAAATGGCCAAACCATCCAATCCATCGGTTAAATTAACGGCGTTACTCGATCCGACAATCACAAAATAAGCAAAGACAATAAAAAGCGGGCCTAGCGGTATGAGCATTTCTTTAAAAAATGGCACAACCAATTCTGTCGCGACAGGTGAGGCTGCCGTAAAATAAAGATAACCAGCAGCACCTAATCCTAAAATCGACTGTAAAAGATATTTATAACGCGCAGGCAAACCTCGACTGTGTTTCAAAAATAATTTTAAATAATCATCCAACCAGCCTACGATTCCAAAACCTAATGTCACTAACAATATCAGCCAAATATAATGATTGGATAAATCTCCCCAGAGTAATGTTCCCAAGGTCACTGCTATCAAGACTAACGTTCCGCCCATGGTTGGCGTACCTGCTTTTGATAAGTGACTTTGCGGGCCATCTTTTCGTATCACTTGACCGAAATGATAAAAGCTCAACCAACGAATCATGATGGGACCAACCAATAGCGCAATCATAAGCGCGGTAATCGTGCTTAAAATAGCGCGTAAAGTGAGATATTGCACGACGTGAAAAAAATGAAAATATTTTGCTAATAATTCAAAAAGCCAAACAAGCATGAGGGTATTTCTCCTTTTTTGCATCTTATTGTTATGCGTTCTTTTGTAAGGGCGGACCCATGTGTCCGTCCAGACTTTAAGCTGAAGCCGCTAGGCAAACACACAGACCCCTACAAAAGCGCTGCTTTCACTTTTTCCACATCACTAAACGGAAATTTTTCATCACCAATTTGCTGATAAGTTTCAGCACCCTTACCCGCTATTAAAACACAATCACCCTTTCCAGCAAATTGAATCACATCACGAATCGCTCGCGCACGATCATGCTGCACTGTCACTTTCGCCACATCCATAAACCCTTGCAAAATATCGGCGACAATTTGTTTTGGATCTTCGTGCCGTGGATTATCATCCGTCACAATGACTTGATCTGCATAGTGTTCAGCAATTTTCGCCATAAGAGGTCGTTTGCCGCGATCCCGCTCACCCCCGCAACCAAATATGCAATATAACGTGCCTTGGCACTGTTCTCGCAAAGCAATCAGCACTTTCTCCAACGCATCAGGTTTATGCGCATAATCGACTACCACTAAAGGTTGATTGTCACCCCCTAGGGATTGCATACGACCTTCAACGGGTTGCAAACGATTTAAACTCATCACAACGGATTGAAGCGGAATATCTGCTAAACAAAGCGCGGCGGTGACTGCTAACAAGTTACTTAAATTAAATTGCCCGACTAGTGAGGTGTCCAACTCCGCATTTCCCCATGGAGAAACAATGTGTGCCTTTATCCCAGAACTACCTAATTGGATATTCTCAGCGCGCAACGCGGCACGAGCAGAGGGATTAACACTATACGCCAAGACATCTTGTCGTCCTCTGAAAGAACATAAAATAGCTTGGCCAAAAGCATCATCTGCATTAATGACCGCATGCTGGGTTTGATCAAATAACCGCTTTTTTGCAGCCCCATAAGCTTCCATGGTGACATGATAATCTAAATGATCTCGGCTCAAATTAGTAAAAACACCCACATCAAATTGAATGCCATTCACGCGGCCTTGATCCAGGCTATGGGATGAAACTTCCATCGCTGTGATAGAAGCGTTTTCTTTTACAAATTCTGCCAACCATTTTTGAATCGTAATTGCATCTGGCGTGGTTAATTGACCTGGCTGAATATGACCATATAAGCCATTCCCTAAGGTGCCAATGATCCCGCATGGAAGAGTAAGCTGCTGCAAAACAGCACCCATAAATTGCGTGCAGGATGTTTTACCGCTGGTTCCTGTCACACCCATCATTCGCATTTTTTTAGCGGGATAATCGTAAAATTTCGCGGCTAATAAGCCCATGATCTTTCGCAAATTAGGCAGCGAAATGATGGGGACTTTATCTTGCCATATGATTGCGGGCTGAGTGTCTTCAATTAAAATAGCAGATGCGCCTTTTTGAATGGCTTCAGTAATGAATTTGCGTCCATCTAGGTGGGTGCCCGTTAAAGCAAAAAATAAATCACCCTGGCGCAGCAAACGACTATCTAAACAAAGATCATTGATCGCCAACGTATTGGGAAGCGAGAAAGTCGAATAGCTATCAAGAAAATGGGATAAAAGCATAGACAGACATCATTCATTCAATTCAAATGACGTCATTATACCAGCGCTGTATAGTTAAAACACTCGCTAGTTCACGCTTCCCAGCAGGGGAAGGTTATCTAAAGATCCATAGCTCATTCTAGGCATGCTTACCTAGGTAAGAACTGGGTAAAACTTCAACCTGTGATATAGCCGGTTTTTTTGAACAGCAAAAAAATAGTTGACGTAGACGTGCGGCGCCTCCTTCTGAACGAGGCTCTTGTACTATGGGTGGTTGAATTGAAGGTCTTGGATTTAATTCATTAAATCGGGTTATCAGTGCTACTCGAGTTGTACTAGCAAGAGCCGCCGGTGTCTCCACTTCTCGGCGAGATCTAAAAAGTGGCTCCGGTATCGCTATTGAATCAGGCGATTTTTCCCCCACGGGTGACTCACGGTAGTTCACTTTAGAAGACAAAATGGATTGATATTCTTGGTCAGAAATCTCGGGCTTGGAAGGCTTTTTCTTTATCTCTAATCGTATTCTATTACCTAATCCACCAATCAAGCTGCCCAACATGGCTATTGAGGCAGCAACTACCTGTACTACCAATGCCGTAACTGCGGTTGCCGCAACAAGATGAGGAACTGTTACCACAGCAATTCCCGCCAAAATCAAACAAAAGATCAAAAAAGCGCGTTTGCGTGGGCTCATGCTATCTTGCGTCTCTCCTGCTGATTTCGAGAGGATAGGTCCATATTTTTTTGTCATCGCTTGTCGAACACCGAGAACCGTAGCGACAGCAAAAAAAGTGGTCGCGGCTACTGCAATCAGAGTAGTTACGCTAGCAAATTGAGGAATCAATAAAATAGCCATTCCGACTAAAATTAACCCCGTCACAAAAAGGGCTCGTTTGCGCACAGCCATGACATTTTGTTTTTCTACTTCTAACCTAGCTTGGACTTGTTGGAGTGAGGCAATTTTTTGTTGAAGAGATAAGACTTCATCAGGAGCGAGCTTTTTTACAAGAGGAATTTCGGCTTTAAGTTCGTTTATTCTAGTTTTAATTCTTATCAGTAAATTATCGTGCTTCCATTTGTCTCGATAATATTTATAAATATCCGGCCCAAAATCAAATGTAAATAACGCAAGATTTAAAATAGCCGCGAGAGGTGGAGCAACAAACCAACAAGCACAATTAATCGCAAACCACACGGAAGCATTGACCATGCGTGGGATTCGATCGTCTTTTTTAAATGTATTAACGACACGTGACCAAGCACTGGGGTTATTTTCTTTTTCTTCCCGCGTTGGCCAAAAAGCAGTGCGCAACATCACGCCGATATCAAAAATCAATTCAACTGCATAAGATAAACTTGCCCACCAAGCAATTTTATCCAGATTCTGGGTAATCGAATTAATAACAACATTACCAAACTCATTCCCAACATCAATCACTCTATTAACTAAAAAACCATCTTGAAAATAATTCGCAATACGATTCGAGCGTACGAAAAACAAACGAAAAGAGGTAAACCATCCTAAAATCAGATAAATACGCGCAGTAGTCCATTTTTTCTTTTGACCTGTGCGCGCGGCTTTTAAATAGTTAAGATTATTTGATCGTTCAACACGACCATATCTTCTCGCTTTCGATTGATCACGGGGTAGCTCTAATACATCATCTCCATGTTCACACGCTTCCGCCAACAGTCTACCGACTTCTAATTGAGCCTGATCAGCATCGAGTTCAGCATCGCCTTGATTGCTTAATTTAACCGCTTCAACAAGCTTTTCTTGCGTAAGGGGGGCGTTATCATTTTTTTGGGATTCAACAACATGGTTGGCTTTTCGATAGAATTCAGCAGGCTTAAATGAAAGAGAGCAATAGAGTTCTGCTAATTTAGCGATTTGGTTGGGCTCTAAGTCTTTACCGGTTTTGGGATCTGTTAGGTCAATATCGAGACCTTTTTTTAAAGCCTTTTTTAGCGCTTCAAAGCGCTCAAATGACAAGGCCCAATTTGCTCCAGCTAATTTCACTATTTCTTTGGGCTCTAAGGCTTTGCCAGTTTTGGGATTATTTAGATCACCTTTTACCATCGCTTTTTTTAGCTTTTCTAACCGTTCACCTGACATAGAAATATCAGCTCCTTCCAAATAAGACAAAGACTTAGTATATCTAGAAGCTAAATTATAAAAACTAAACGCTTAAGGAAATATTAAGGATATTTTTAGATTTTATGAATTCTCTATAGGGACAAAAACGCTTTGAGTAGGGGCGAACCCGTATGTCCGCCCGGGCTTTACGGTTGAAACCGCTGGGCGGACATACGGGTTCGCCCCTACTCAAAGCGTTTTTGTCCCCTGCAGAATTATGAATGAATCTCTGTGCACTACAAAAATTCTCAACGTTGTGTAAATCTGTTTTTGTAGGGGCACGGCGTGCCGTG
>CAZTDR010000046.1:0-20012 GCA_964612855.1 uncultured Coxiellaceae bacterium | reverse complement strand
ACAAGTAAGGTAGCTTATTTGTGATTAAAGTGCCCCCTTAGTTGGGGTAGAGCCGGCCTTTACCAATCTTATTAGATGCCATTTTCCTTTTATTCTCTTGTTCTTCTAATTTCCATATTATGCATTTACATCTTTATAAGTTATTTAATATCGACTTAAAATTGAAAATTTGCATATTTTATGCAATTATTATAGATAAAGTTAAAATTGCAGGTATTTAATATGCTCATTGAGCTAAAAGTTAAAAATTTCAGATCGATTTGCGATGAGCAGACTTTAAGTTTGCTAGCAAGTCCGGCCGCTGAGCTTGATCAAAATACGTTTTACCCAGAAGATAATACAGATTTACATTTAGTGCGGGCGGCGGTTATTTATGGAGCAAATGCAGGAGGAAAAAGTACTTTACTGAGTGCATTGTTAGTTATGCGCGAATTTGTTTTGTTTTCTGCTAAAGAGTCCCAGCAGGGGGACATGATCCCTGTTGAAAGTTTTTTATTTGAGAATACTAGCCGCAAAGAACCTAGCGAATTAGAAGTTATTTTTATGAAGGATGGCGTGAAATATCAATATGGATTTATTGCCGATAAAAATCAGATTTTTGAAGAATGGCTGTTTGCATATCCACTTAGTCGTCCTCAACAATGGTTTAGCAGAGTATATGATCGGGAAAACAACGAATATGCATGGAAATTCAGCAGTAAATATTTTAAAGGCGGTAAACAAGTCTCAGATTTAACACGTAAAAATGTTTTATTTTTATCAAATGCTGTAAAACTTAATAATGAACAACTGGCAGGAATTTTTGATTGGTTCCAAAAAGATTTAATTCCTATTGATCCTTTAAGCAGACTAGGGCTTAGCAATACAAAAAGCCTTGACTATCTAGAGACAGAAAGTGGGAAAAAGAGAATTTTGAAGCTTATGAGTGTTGCTGATCCTAGTATTGCTGATATTGTTACTGAAAAACATACAGAAGATGATCTTCCGCCATTTCCTGATCATATTCCCAAGGAAGTTCAGGATGCTTTAAAAAAAGAAGTGTTAAGCCGGCTCAATACAAAAAAAATTAGTTTTATGCACAATAATATGTTGCTGAATTTTCGTGATGAGTCTGATGGTACTTGTAGATTATTTGCATTTGCAGGATATTGGCTAGAAGCATTGGATGAAGGGCGAGTGTTAATTGTTGATGAAATTAATAGCAGCTTGCATCCTCTGGTCGTGAAATTTTTAATTAATTTAATTTATGATCCAGCAGTGAATGTGAAAAATGCTCAATTAATTTTTACTACACACGATACTTCATTGCTCGATAATGAATTATTTAGGCGTGATCAAGTGTGGTTTGTTGAAAAAGATAAAAATAATTCTACTCAAGTTTATCCATTATTAGATTTTAGCCCTCGTAGACATGAAGCTTTTAGTCGAGGCTATCTTCAAGGCCGATATGGTGCTTTGCCCTATATTGGAGATTGGAAGTTTTAATGACATCTCATAACTTACATGATCGAAATTTGAAGAGAAAAAGGCATTTATTTAGACGATCGCGAAATCCACGTGAGCCATATGATGTTGTGTTGATTGTTTGTGAGGGAGAAAAGACGGAACCTAATTACATAGCCGGTCTTTGTGAGGAGCTTCAATTAAGTACCGCAAATATTAAGGTTCTTGGCATAGGAGCTGATCCATTAACAATTGTTAATTATGCAATTGAAGAATACGATCGTTATAAGGATTATGATCAAGTATATTGTGTATTTGATAAAGATGAGCATTCTACTTATCAGGCGGCATTAGATAAGATATTGACCTGCCAAAATAGAAAAGAAAATAAAGTTCCTATTCACGCAATCACATCTGTGCCATGTTTTGAATATTGGTTATTACTGCATTTTGTTGATAGTGCGAAACCTTATGTTAGATCTGGTAATAAAACTGCAGGTGATCAACTTCTTAATGCTATTAGAGTACATATTTCAAAATACAAAAAGGGTCATCCAGATATTTATGGAATTGTAAAAACCAATATCAGTATTGCTATTACCCGTGCAAAAAGAATTGCCAATCAACAGGAGAAAAGCCAAACCGATAACCCCACTACCAGATTTTATCAATTAATTGAGTACTTACTTAATATAAAAAATAAATAAGATTAAAATCTGCAGTATGTTTGTAACACCAGAACTTCTGCTTGATGCTGGTATCTAATATTGCGATGTGGCCAGAGGCGAGACAGTGACAAAGTTTCAGGCTTTACTACATACGCGGTGGAGAATCTGGGGTCAGGCTTGCGTATGTGTACATTCATCAGTACCTTGTGAGATGTGATCTAACCCCGCTTCAATAGACACGTAATTTTGATAAACTATGATCAACGCAAAGTGATTAATATCATAGAGTTATGATAGTTTATAAGGCGCCCCTTCTTTTTTTTGTTGAATTCGGCACAGACTTTACGCAAATGAAGGGTAAAATAAATAGCAATACCATATAATTTTGTTTAAAATAGAGCCTAATAAATGTGTTGTTTTATCCTCTAATACCAAACATAAAAGCTAAAAATACACGCAGATCGACAATAAATAAATGTTAGTTTTTGCCTATTTTTTCGGAAAAAACGGAAAATTAAGCAAACTTATTTGACGATGGTGTATTGATGGCTGCCTAGTATATTTCCGCTTTTAAAATTTTCCGATGAAATACCCCGCATTTGCGGGGAATGATAGATTGATTCAAATCGTTTATCCTATCGAAGTTTTTAAAATGTCAGTTTTAAGGTTAAAGCAGGCGGTAAATAGAAATATTTTTTTTATGTGTTTTAGGAGAGAAGTGTATGCGTTCTACGGGTCAAGGAGATGTTGCAAAGAATGAAGCTGTAAAACAACAAGAAAATGCAGAAGCGAACGCGCAAAATACGAGTCAAGATGGAGCAAGAAAAACGGATCACAGAATACCACCTATCACGCTTGATCCAGCACATCCAACGCTTAACATTGAATCCAGCGATTCTCCCTCATCACCTTTAGTGGTGGACGATGAAGCAAATCCAGATTTTTCTCCACCGGCTGCAAGTTATCGCAGAGGCACAAAACTTGTCGTCCCACCTCATTTTCACGATCATACGAAGGATGATAAAAAATCAGAACACCAACCTTTGCTCGGTCAATCAAGTTCAAGAAGCAGTATAGAACTTAGCGAAATTCCGCCGTCACCCCGCAGAACATTTTCGATACAAATGCGACCTGCGAAAAAAATTTCAGATGTCAAAGCTATTTTTGATTTAACGCCGGAGCAAGCCTATCAAGCACTTTCTCTTTATTGTCAAGAGAGTAAAGAGCAAGAATCAGAGCAGCATCATAGAGTGCGTAATTTTATCGCCTGCGAAATTCGGGATGCGTTTTTAAGCAGTTATAATTATTTATATTCTCAAAGAGATGAGGGCAGCGCACTTCCTGAAAATATGCGGCAATTAGCGATGCTGCTAATCAATCGTTATGCAAAAGCAAAACAAGAATGGGAGAAAACGATTGCTGAAATCAATGCCGATTTGATTAACAGAAAAGAAATTACAGCAGAAGATAAATCCTTTGAATGGTTACTGTATTATTATGAAAAAGTATCTCAAAATGGCACAACCCAAGATGAAGCATCTAAAATTTATAAGGGGCTTGTTGATTTTCAGACATTTGAACGTTACGAAGAAGAGCTTGCGAAAAAAACGGATCATGAGCTCGATACTGAATATCCAACACTTATGCCTGATTGGTTGGATATTTTGCATAATGCCAGTTTAAAAATGATAGAAGAACAAAAGCCTCAGTCATCGGCGCTTGTACCTCGATTACTGACAGCTCCAGTTGAGATACCCGTCTATTTTTCTCCTAATGAAATCGAAGCGTACTTTAAAGACAAAGAAAAACGCGAAAAAACGCTTTCGCAAAGTGATTATGTTAGAAATGCTTTATATGTAAAATTTTTAGATCTAAAAAACAAGCGTGAAAAAGCGGAAAAAAGAGTAGATTATCATGTAAAACGCATTACTAATTCGCGCGCTGATCGTGAGCAATACGTAAAAGATACTAATCAAAAATTAAAAGATGAAGGCGTGTTTGAGCCTCACTTAAGCGGCAATGAATTGTTGATACATTTCCAGCGCCTCTATTTCGAAGAAAGGGTCAAAATATCTAGCAGCGATACACAAGTTGGTTATGCGCGTAGAGGAGTGCCTGCAGCCGATAGACGTTATCAAAAATTAATTGCCGCTAAAAGAAAACTCGATCATATCGAAATGCAATTAGATGAGTATTGTTACTCACTCGAAACGCAGCGCACGTTTTTGGCAGAGCGCCTCAAAAAAGAAGGGCAACTCGATTTACTGACAGAAGACCATAGTAGAACGTTAGATGAAGTTGAAACTTACATGCTGCAAAAAGGCCAGTTAAAATCGTCTTTTAAACAAACTGTCCCGCTTCCTTCGATGTTGGATGCCTTGGCTGAGCATAGTAAAAAAACAATTTGGGTCTGGAGTCCAAAGCAAGAAGGATCACAAGAGTTACAGCCTGTGCATTATTATGTTCCTACGCAAACTTCAGGTGAGGTCATTCACGTATTGCGTGAAGGAGAGACGTATCACCCATTGCAGGAAGAAAAAGGCAATGATGTTGTCATTACGCTCCGTGCAGCGGATAGTGAGCGTTCCCATGATAAACAAGGCGGAGAAGTCAGACATTTTCGCGGCTTTAAGCTCCATGCCTACCAAGATAGTCAGGGGCGGCGTTTTTCTTATAAAGAATACGATGCACAAGTTGCATCTGATCCTGCGGAAGAAGACGTTGATGAAGCCATTCCCACTGCTGAATCGTACACAGTAGACCCTGCTTATGTTGACATGTGCCGCTGGCGTGATCGGTTCTTTTGGGAGGCCGTTGTTGCAATCAATAAAGCGATTAGAAGCGATTCCACTAACCAAGCAGATGATGCGCTACATCTCTTGGGTCTTTTGCTCGGTGATAATGCAAGCAAAGTCCAAGAAGAATCGCAGGAACTTAGTCAAGAACATTTATTTGAATTGGTCTATCAAAAAATTTTTTTAAAGCTAATGAAAACGATCAAAACGACTCTTACTTTACATGGAGAACAACAGAAGGAAGAGAGTTATTTTGCGCAGTATGAGCGAGAATTGCGTGATCCTACTGCTGTTTATGCGAAGGAAGTACAAGAAAATAAGCAGTGGATTGAAGAGTTGAGTCAGAAATTATCTACAGCTAAAAAGTTGCTTGATCCCAATCAATTAGAGGCGATGAGTAAACGTTTCGAAACGGAAACCAGCACGCTATTGCAATGTGATGTAGATATTTTAGTGTTAGAAGAAAAGCTCAATCGCTTATCTTTTGCAGAGTATGAAATATCACCGCTTCGTGCAGAACGAGAAGACATTCAATCGCAGCGTAAAGCAGCGCAAGATGCAATTGCCCATCATAGTAAAGAGTATTTGACGATTGTTTTATTGCAAAGCCAGCTTGCCATAGCAGGACGTTGGAAGCAGCAATGGGGAAATGATTTTGACCAGTGGTTAGCAAAAGAAACAGCTGATTTTAAGCGAATGCAAGAAAAGTATCAGGAGCTATGGACTATTTACGAACCCAAAGACGCAGAAGGCCGTCCTCGCGCTGTATACGATCCTGCAAGTGGGAAGGCAGGAGCCAACGAGTATTGGGACATCTTGAACAATGAAAATCATCCCCGTTATACTTATCATCATCTTGCAAAAATGAGTTATGCGCGCGTGATGAAACACGTTCCATTCGCCCGTCCGCCGCAAAATCATTTGAGTGTTAGTGAGCGCAACGAAGTGTTGGGTGAACTAATGCGGCAAATTAATATGGCGATTGTATTATCGTTGCCTGGATTACAGCATGAATTAGAACATGCAATGTCTCGTTTTAAAATGGGAGCGCATTATTCACTGAGTGACGCAGTAAAACACGCCAATACGGTGCATTCTATAGCTGAGCAGCATGTTGAACGTTTGAAACATTGGGCGTTGCATTTTTTGCAAGGAAATTTGGACGATCGTTCAGCCCATGGAACGTATGTAGCGCAATTTGGCAACGAAGGTGATTTGGATGATTTTGTTAACTCAATGGGTCAGAGTATTGCTGCTACAGAAAGCGATGTAGCCGTGCTCGCACAAAGAGCGTACACCTTCCCTGATCGTAATCGTGATGATGAATTGTCTGCAGCACAAGCCTATTTAACAGAATCCACGGAATGGGCGAGTCAAAAAAGCAAACTGCTGCCGTTTTATTATCAAGGCCAGGGTGAACATACGAGAAGCCCCAAACAGATGATACGCGATATCCAGGCGACCCGTATCGGATCACGCTCATTGGCTCAACTAGCGTTACGAGATACCGGCGATACATTGATGCATTTTGCGTTATTGGCATATAACAAAGTGCAAGGCAAGCAGAAAGAACGTTTGTTTAACATCATCGCTATGCTGTTTGCTCGTGGCGCAGACAGTAATGTTAAAAACACCCACACTAAACCGCAGACAGCACGACAGTTAGCTAACTTAAAGTTGACTGTACCGGCCGATCTGCAATTTGTCACGATGGAACTTGAGCACCAGAAGCAGCATAACGATTTTGAGGCAGATGTTGCGAACAAGATGATGCAATATTGTAGGGAAACATATAACCGATTTTTAGGCCGCGGGTTTTTGGAAAGATTGTTATTCGTTTTCAAACGCTCTGAAAAAGAATTGCAAAAACGGCGTGTGCGGGATGTGCAAGTGATTACTGAAATGCTGCAAGAATCTCGCCATAAATTCGATGATACTCAATTAAATAAACTTTTACAGTTTATGCTGCAGAATGAAGAGGCGCGTTTGGTTCATGGCGGAGAATTGCAGGCGAAGATTCATTCTACTGTGGCTAATGTGAATAGTGCTGCTTCTAAGATGACGTATTATGGGCCGTTGATACAACCCAAGATAGAAGTACAGAGGAATGTGGTAAGAGATGTAGAAAATCAAGGGCTGGAAACAAGAGGTAGGGTCATAGAAGAAAAACAAATAGTAGTAGAAGAAAAACAAATAGTAGTAGAAGAAAAACAAAGTACATCAAAAGAAAAAAAAGTAACAGTAACAGCTAGTGAGCGATCTATTCAGTCACAGGAAAGACGCGCAAGGTTGCGGCAGGGATTAGAAGTGGAGAGAAGATGGAGCGAGGAAGTCGGTGTCAGGATAGCAAGAAGCAGTACAGATGTTTCCAGGAGGTTGACCCAGGCGGAAGAGCTACTGTTACTTGAAGCTCGAAAAAAACGAGATGAGCTTGAAGCTGTGCTGAAACAAGTGGATTCGATAGTGAATTCATCACAAAGAGCAGGCAGTATTGCTAGCTCATCAACTGAGGGGCTAATTTCTCGAGGGTTGTTTAGCAATAGTCCATCTTCTTCTGCTAATATAGCGGTATCATCCGTTGAAACCAATGCTGTTGATGGGCGAAAGAACGAAATAGGGAATAGGCCGAAAGTTGATTAAAATGATTGGGGAGGGCGGGCTATAGTATGTCCGCCCAACGATAAGTCAGGATGTGGCCTTGCAAGGGCTTAATGAATATGACAATACTCAATGAATACCAACAAGCTAATCCTAAGTCTGGATTTCATGATTCATGGAACAGATTTAGAAAGCTTCTTGATGAGGAGACCTATTTTTTTGCGCCTAAGAGTTATAAAGCAAGAGCGCAGCACAGCTTGCGATTAATGTCTGAAAGCGAAAGGTTAGAAAAAGCACGACAGCAGGTCAGCGCTTATCATAATTATTTTCCTATAAAGAAATTCTTTTATTGGCTATTTGATGTAGGCGATATTTCAGCGAAAAGAGTATGGGTAGCCTATAGTGATTTATGGAAGAATGTTAAAGGTAACATCTTCACAGGTGATGTTGATCCTACTGTTGAGCAATTCAATACATTCCAGCGAGGATTTAATGCGCTGACGCCATTGTTAAATCGGCCATGGAAAAAGGTAATAAAAAATATACGTCATTTCTTTTCATTTTTCTCGCAACCCGAAAATCACAAAAAAAATCAGCAACGTTCAGCAGTCAGGGTGCAGTCAGACATAGAGCTTGTAGCAGGTGAATTGGTGTTAGCGGAGAGGCAAAATGTTTTGGCTTCACAAGCGGCTCCTTTAAACGGTTTCAGTGTGCTAACTTTTGGCAGTGGCCTTTCTTCTTCTGCGATAGATAGAGTCACTAAATGGGTTTCTCCGTCTGAGACTTCGTCTCAAGCGAGTTTCAGTCAATTGACACTTTCTTCCAACCTATCCATCACAGCCCCTAGCGGTTTTAATCTTTCAAGAGACGATGAGATTCGTTGGTCGTATGTTTTTATTTGCAGCTACTTCGACATAGATTGGACAAATTCAGATAAAAAAGTGGTGCAGCAAGATGCAGAAAGAAGTTTTCGGAAAAACTTTGCGCTTCAACTGCATCCAGATAAAAAACCTGAATTTTTTAAGCAAGATTGGGGTACTCGAGCTTATTGGGAAAAGAAAGTTGCTGAAGCAAGGAAGGGTGAGTTTGATCTGGTAGTGGAAATGAGAGAAGCCTTGTTAATGATATTAAAAGATAATGAAATAGCTGATTTGAAATGGAGTAATGGCAATGCTCAAATCCTGCTTCAAGCAGTCAAGCAAGGAAACGAATTGCGTGATCTAACTTTTAGATTGGTTCAAGGCACAGAGGGAATAGCCAATGCAGAGTTACAACTTGAGGAAGTTATTCGAGAAAGAGAGCAGTATAAGAGAGAAAGAGAAGAGTATAAGAGAGAGAGAGAGAGATACAAGCGCGAGGGAGATGAATGTGAACGTCAGGCAAATGAATGCAGCCGTGAAGCAGATGAAATCCAGGGACAGCTTGATGAGTTGAAAAAAAATCGGAAGAAAAGACTTCTTCGGAGGCAATTTGCCAAGATGTTAGAGGATCATGGGTACGATATGAATTCTGAACTAGTACAAAAAGTCCTTGCTGATCCTGAGAACTTTAAAAATATTTTTGAGAATCATGTGAAAGTTTTACAAAAAAAACAAGCAGTATGTCAACAAACGGAGCAGCAAATTTCTACATGCTCAAGTGCAGAGTCTGTATCATCGGATCAAGCTCTTCCTCCTGATGCTATTTCAGCTAAAGCTTTTGTCAATCGTACTAGCACATCGGGATTTTTAGATAAGCCAACAGGATACTCTGCGCACTTAGAGAATGATGAGCAGCAGCCTATCCCCCAAGCCAGCTTTACTAGCGCATAAATATACGGGATTTATTAGAACACAAGCTTGCGAGTATGTGACGAGATGACAAATTTTACTTCTATCTTAAATTTAATTCTGCTATGAATCTGTATTCATAAAGAAGAGAGGTAAATGTTCGTTTTCTGAATCTTTATTTAAATAATAAAAATGCTTTATAAACTTTCCAAAACGAACATTTGACTTCCTTGTCTCCAAAAGCTATTTTCTCAAAATATTTTCTAGCTTATTAAGCTTATCCATAAAAAAATCGATTCCCCACAATTTTAATATTTGCCTGTCTTGTGTATTCAGAAATGATTCGACATCACTGGCCGCTTTATTCCAATCAATACTGTGAATTTTTTTCTGCATTGTTTCAAGAAACCACGCTGGCGTTAGAGTGATGCCTTGATTCATCCAGGGACCTTGTTGATTAAGGGCATTTTCAAGAAAAATATAATTAGGGATGATTTTTCTGGTCACATACCAAGTAAAATCATACCAATCACGTCCTTTGATATATTCACGGCATAACAAAGCATGGCATTTTCCGGCAAAACTGCTGCTAAGGTCTTGTGCGACAATAGAGTAGTCCAGTGGAAACTCTAAAAATTTAACATCAACAGTAGATCCTACTGGAGGATTGGTATCAATTTCAAATTTTATCGCAAGTTTTCTTCCGGGATGATGGACAAATGAGAGATCAATTAATTTGCCAATGGAGTCATCCTTTAAAAACATTTTTTTAACGGTACTGCTTACACGACTCTTGTCAATAATTTCAGGATGAACGCCATATTGCTTGCAAGTTTTGATGATTGCATTTATGTAAGGTTCCCACTTGAAGTGTGGGTCTGGGGCTTTCAATATAAAATCTAAATCTTCCGAGAAGCGCGGTAAGTTATACAAAATTCGAAGCGCTGATCCACCCTGAAAAATGGCTTTATCAAAAAAATCTGCATTGGCAAGACCATAAAGCGCTATTTCTTGCAAAATTTCTTTTAACGCATGTTCTTCATCTTCAATTGTTTTAGGAGCGTAGGTTTCAAGTCTTACGTCAATGATGTTGGCAGCCATTATTTTAAAAAATCCTTTTGAAAATGATCTAAAAAGTGCAGTACACGTTTGGAGCGGTATACTTTTTTAATTTCACTAAAATCACTAGAATTGATATGCACAAGTTGCTCTTTCTCAATTCGCAAGTTGTTAATTAAGAAGGCCAACCCCGACCAGTCGATTTTTTTTACATAGGCTAAATCAGCTAGTGCTCTTAGCGGTGAAGCGATTAAAAACGGCTCGCCTTTAATTTCTTCAACACGAGTTACACCTGTTAAAAATTCGTATTCATTAATAATAGAGAGATAGTGAAAAAAAAATTCACCAAAAGGCGTTATAAATTGTTTAGTGCGACCGCGGGCAATTACACTAGTTACGATTGAAACACGCTCAGGAATCCAGCCGTGATAAGAGAGCGCGCTTTCAAGTGATATGTAACTGTGAGAAGCGATTCGGTTGGCGAGGAAAAACTTGCTTATTTTTTTGTGGCGGTACTTGTCTGCCAGTAGATAAAGGCCGCGTCGAATCTTAATGAGCTCCTCTTTTTTTAATGCTTTGTTAACCATCCCATAACGAGAAGCTTTTGTCCCATCTAACAAATTACTAAGATCAATATCGGTAAGGATATTATCAGTAAAACCTGCTTCAATGATTATGTCTTTAAGAGTAGTCATGCTTACATTTTAGCAAGAAACTTCCTAAAATAGGAAGTTTCTTGCATTAGTTAGATATTAGGAGTAGAAAATCACGGTGCGACTTTTGTGCGACTGAGTAATGCATTGTTATGCTTAACCCTGCATTTTAAGCTAATTGTAATGATCGCCCACCGCAGATAATTTAAATTAATCAATTAGTTAGATTGCTGCAATCTTCGAGTCATTAACTTTTAACCTGTTGGTCCTGCGTTCGAATCGCAGACGACCCATACTAAAAAAGTTAAGAGAAACAAATAGTTAAAGCGTTATTTTTGAAACATCAACTTACCTTAAGAGCCGCGGTGCGACTGAGGGATGCAGTAGCTCTAAGTAAGGTCAGTGAAGGCCGTTTTTGCACCTCGCAAACCTTGTTAGATGCCTCCCAAAGATTAAGTAATTCAGCAGTAGAATAGTGGGTCGTGATCCGGCCAGATTTATGCCCCAACAAATCTTGTCTATCCTCAAAGCTGACACCCATGGCTCTTAATTTTCTTCCAAAGGTATGTTTTAAATCATGTACCCGTACAGGAAGGTTCGCTAATGTTCTCGCTTCCTTCCATCCGTTGTTGAGCATGCGGGTTATTGGTTTGCCTTTATAGGTAAAAACAAATTCGGAATGTTTTCCTCTTTGTCTTGCTATAACTGCTTTGGCAGCTTCATTTTCGCCAATATAAGGGTCTAGTGCTTTTAAGCACCAAGCATCTACTCTAATACTTTTTTTATGCTGGTGTTCTAGCAAAAATTTAGTAGCTGCTTCTCTGAACGTCCGTTTTGGTCTAATACCGTATACTTTTGCCTGACGAATACTTTTTAATCGATGTATCAGGTATTTTTCCGCTTCTTCAAGCCGACTAGTGCCAGTGTTGCCTGAAATTCAGGACTTACACCTGCAAGATAGACGCCGCTTGTCCTGGCGCCCAGGCTGTGTACATGGTAAATGAAGTTGCGTTTTTAATAAATAAGCAAGTAGAGTTGCATGAAGAAATACAAGGGTTGCTATTAAAAGCCGAAGCTCTGGCTCATATTGCCTTAAGCAGGGATTTTCTTGATTATAGTCGGCCGATTATTAGTGAATATTTAGTCGCATTGCGTGACATCATTATTCAATAAAAAAACCTTCATGGGTGTGCCCTTAATGAATTAATGGCAAATAATAAATTCGATTGATTTTGAAGTGAAGTCAGTAAACATAGTGGCATCATTTTGTATAGAATTTCTATCTTGCTAGAATGATTCCACTTTAGTTGTAACGATTTCATATTTATTGCTGCCCCTCCCTATACCCCCGATTAAAATATTTTTCTACGTATCCCTAATTTTGGGGAATGATATATTAGTTTCAATCATTTATCCTGTTCAAAGTTTTAAAGATCAAAGCATGCTGTCAATGCTGCATGCTTGTTTAAATTATTTTTTGATTTTTTTAGGAGAAGATTGTATGCGTTCTACAAGTCATGGAAATGTTCCAAAAGAAGATGTTGAAAAATCGAAAGAAAATAGAGAAGACACGAACGCGCAAAATATGAGCCAAGGTAATAAAGTGCAAACCGGATCAGAGGCAGCACATCAAATACCACTTACCATTGCAATTGATTTAACATCTCAAACATTACCCGCTGAATCCGCTGACTCACCGGCATCGCCATTGCCAACAAGTGATGAACTTAATGAAAAGCTGGATTTTTTCCCCCCTGCTGCAACATATCGCAGAGGTACAAAACTTATAGTTTCGCCTTTCTTTTCTGATCGTGGAAGTGATGCTGAAAGGTCGGAAAGCGAGCCTTTACTTGGTCGGTTAGCTTCAAGAAGTAGTATTGCAGTTTCTGAAATATCCGTATCCAAGATTAGCGCAGCTCCAATCCAAAGAAAACCCATGAAAAAAATTTCGGATGTCAAAGCGATCTTTGATTTAACACCGGAACAAGCACATCAAGCACTTTCAACACATTGCCAAGAAAGCAAAGAGCCAGAGTCAGAAAAACAGCAGAGAGTACGCAGTTTTATAGCGTGCGAAATTCGAGGAGCGTTTTTACAAAGTTACAATTATTTGCATCATCAAATCAGAGGAAATGGCATGTTGCCTGAAAGTATGCAGCAATCAGCGATGCTGTTGATAAATCGTTATGCGCAAGTAAAAGAAGAGTGGGAGCAAACGATTGGTGAGATTAATCAAGAATTGATTAAGACAAAAGATATTACAGTAGAAGACAAATCATATAACTGGCTGCTTCATTATTATGAGCAATTATCGCAAAATGGGACAAGCAACAATGATGCATCTCATATTTATAATGAACTCAAAGCATTTGAGAAATTTGAAAATTATGAAGAAGGGCTTTCTATAAAAACAGACCATGAACTGGATGCTCAGTATCCGACGCTCATGCAGGATTGGTTAACGGTTTTAAACGATGCAAGCTTAACGATGATAGAAGAACAAAAACCGCAATCATCATTGCTTGTGGCTCGTCAGGCCGCAACACCTGCCGAGATGCCTGTTTATTTTTCTCCTGAAGAAATTGAAGCGTACTTTAAAGAGAAGGACAAGCGTGAACAGGCGGTGAACGATGATTATACAAGAGATGCTTTATATACCAGGCTTTTAGAGCTAAAAGGCAAGCGTGAAAAAGTAGAAAAAGAAATACATTATCGTGAGAAGCGTCTTACCAATTTATATGATACTCGAGAGAATTATGTAAAAAGCGTTAATCAAAAATTAAAAGACAATGGTGCGTTCGAGACTAACTTAAGTGGCAATGAACTCTTGATGCATTTTCAGCGTCTTTATTTTGAAGAAAGAAGCAAAGTTTCTGGCAGCAGCACTCAAGTTGGCTATGCTCGCAGAGGCGTGCCTGAAAAAGATAGGCGCTATCAAAGATTAATTGCCGCTAAAAGAAAACTTGCCCATATGGAAATGCAATTGGATGAATATTGTTATTCGTCTGAAACACAGCGTGCTTATCTCGCAGAGCGCCTCAAAAAAGAAGGTGAGCTAGATTTATTGACAGAAGACCATAGCAGACCGGTAGATGAAGTTGAAACTTACATGATGCAAAAAGGGCAATTAAAATCGCCTCCTAAACGGACTATACCGTTGCCGTCGATGTTAGACGCACTGGCCGAACATGCAGGGAAAACAGTTTGGGTCTGGACTAAAAAGGCAGAAGGATCGCAAGAATTACAACCTGTGCATTATTATGTTCCCACGCAGGCTTCAAATGCGGTCATTCACGTATTACGCGAAGGCGATACGTATCAACCACTGCATGAAGAAAAAGGCAACGACATTGTCATCACCCTTGGTTCAGCAGACAGTGAGCGATCCCATGATACGCAAGGTGTAGAAGTCAGGCATTTTCGTGGATTCAAGCTGCACGCATATCAGGATGATCAAGGACGACGTTATTCTTACAAAGAATATGATGCCCAGGTTTCACCTGATCCCACGGAAGAAGAGGTTGACCAGTCTGTTTCTTCATTGGAATCGTACAAAGTAGACCCCGCTTATCTTGATATGTGCCGCTGGCGGGATCGATTTTTTTGGGAGGCAGTTGTTGCGCTCAATAAAGCCATTAAAAAAGATTCTGGGCATCAAGCAGATGATGCGTTACATCTTTTGGGTCTTTTGTTGGGTGATAATAGCGCCAAAGTACAAGAGGAATCCCAAGCGCTCAGTCAAGAACATTTATTTGAATTGGTTTATCAAAAAACGTTTTTAAAGCTGATGAAAACAATCCAAACAACGCTTACATTGCATGGAGAACAGCAACGAGAAGAACGTTGTTTTACCCAGTATCAGCGAGAAATGCGCGAACCTACCGCGATTTATGCAAAAGAAGTCCAAGAAAATAAGCAGTGGATTGAAGAATTGAGTCACAAGTTAATGACAGCCAAGAGTTTGCTTGATCAACCTCAATTAGAAACAACCAATAAAAATTGCCAAGCACAATCTCACGCATTGCTACAATGTGATGCAGAAATTTTAGCGTTAGAAGAACAGCTTAATCTCTTATCTTTTGCAGATTATGAAAAATCTCCACTTCGTTCGAAACGAGAAGAAATTCAATCGCGGCGTAAAGCAGCGCAAGACGCGATTGCTGCTCAAAGCAAAGAGTATTTGTCGGTCGTTTTATTGCAAAGTCAGCTTGCTCTGGCTGAACAATGGAAGCAGAAATGGGGAGGTAAGTTTAGCGCCTGGTTAGAAAAAGAAGAGACTGATATTAAACGGATGCAAGAAAAGTATCGGGAGCTGTGGAATATTTACGAACCTAAAGATTTTGCAGGGCGTCCTGTAGCTGATTATGATTCTGCAAGCGGCAAGGCAGGCGCAAATGAGTATAGGGACATCCTGAATAATGAAGACCATGCCCGTTATGGTTACCATCATCTTGCAGCAGCCATTTATGCGCGCGTAATGAAACACGTTCCATTCGCCCGTCCTCCGCAAAATCATTTGAGTGTCAGTGAACGTCAGCAAACATTAAGTGAGTTAATGCGACAAATAAATATTGCGATTGCATTATCTTTAACTGGATTAGAGCATGAGTTAGAACATGTGATGTCTCGTTTTCAAATCGCCATGCATTACTCATTCAGTGACACGGTAAAACACACGAATACTGTGCATTCGATCGCTGAACAGCATATGGAACGCTTAAAGCATTGGGCGATGCACTTTTTGCAAGGAAACTTGGATGATCGTTCGGCGCATGGAGCCTATGTAGCACAATTTGGAAGTGAAGGTGATTTGGATGATTTTGTTAATTCAATGAGCCAGAGTATTGCTGCTGCAGAAAGCGATGTGGCACTGCTCGCACAAAAAACCTATACCTTCCCGAAGCGTAGTCGTGATGATCAGATGTCTGCAGTCCAAGCTTATTTAGCAGAATCGAGTGAGTGGGTAAGCCAAAAAAGCAAGCTGCTGCCGTTTTATTATCAAGGCCATGGCGACCAGGCGAGAAGTCCCAAACAGATGATACGTGATATTCAATCGACCCATATTGGATCACGGGCATTAGCTCAGATAGCGTTACAAGATACCGGTGACACATTAATGCATTTTGCGTTATTGGCTTATAACAAAGTGGAGGGCAAGCAGAAAGAGCGCTTGTTTAACATTATCGCCATGTTATTTGCGCGCGGTGCGGACAGTAATATTAAGAACATCCACACGAAACCGCAAACAGCGCGCCAGTTAGCTAAATTAAAATTAACTGTTCCGGCTGATCTTCAATTTGTCACGATGGAACTTAAGCATCAGAAACCCCATAACGATTTCGAAGCGGATGTCGCGAACAAGATGATGCAATATTGCAGAGAAACGTATAGCCGATTTTTAGGCCGCGGATTTCTGGAAAGGCTATTATTCATTTTTAAACGCTCCGAAAAAGAGATACAAAAACGACGCGTGCGGGATGTGCAGGTGATCACTGAGATGCTGCATGATTCTCGGCATAAGTTAGATGATACTGAGTTAAACAAGCTTTTACAGTTTATGCTGCAGAATGAAGAGGCACGTTTTGTTCATCGTGGGGAGTTGCAGGCGAAGATTCATTCTACGGTGGCTAATGTGAATACTCCGGCTTCTGGGATGACGTATTATGGGCCGTTTATGCATTCTAAGTTAGACATGAAGCAACAGTTGGGAGGAGGTGTAGAAAATCAGAAGCAGGAACAGGGGCAGGGAGCAGGAGAGGAGAAGCAAAATACTGCGGAAGAAAAACAAAATACTGCGAAAGAGGAGCAAAGTACTGAGAAAGAAAAACAAATAGCCGTAGCAGCAAACAGGGTGTCTGATCAGGCAGATGAAAGACTAGTAAGATTGCAACAACAGCTAGACGCGGCAAGAAGAACGAGCGAAAACATGCATAGAGAGATCACTAGAAGAAGGACGGACGTTTCAAGGAGATTAACGGAGGCAGAGGGGCAAGTGCTGTCTGAAATGGAAAATAAAGCAAGTGAATACAAGGGATTAGCAGATAAGCTGGAATCGCTAGTTATTTTGCACGAGAGACGGAGCCATGCTTCTAATTCATCTACTGAA
The DNA here is from genome assembly GCA_964612855.1 of uncultured Coxiellaceae bacterium. Classification (GTDB taxonomy): domain Bacteria; phylum Pseudomonadota; class Gammaproteobacteria; order DSM-16500; family DSM-16500; genus DATIJJ01. Next base: position 2,921 of record CAZTDR010000046.1, on the reverse strand, counting down.
GCACTCAGGGCTCGAGGATTGTTTAGTAATAGCTCATCCTCTTCTGGTAATATAACGGTACCGTCTGTTGAAAGCAGCGCTATTGATGGTAGAAAGCCTAAAATAGAAAGCGGGAAGACGCCTGAATTACGCTAATTGCGCAAGGGGAAAACTGCAGGACGATATATGACATTACTTGATGAATACCAACAAGCTCATCCTGGGTCTGGCTTTCCTGATTCCTGGAGAAAATTCACAAGGCTTCTTGATGAAGACACGTATTTTTTTGCTCCTAAAAGCTACGGGGCAAGAGCACGGCGTAGTTTGCAGTTGTTACCCGAAAGCGAAAGGCTAGAGAAAGCGCGTCAGCAGGTCAGGGCTTACCAGCGTTATTCTCCTCTAAAAAGATTTGCTTATTGGTTATTCGATATAAGTGATATTTCAGCCAAAAGAGTATGGATAGCCTATAGTGATTTACGGAAAGTGGCTGAAACTGGAGCTTTTACAGGTAGGTTTGAGCCGACCCTTGACCAATTCAAGACATTTCAGCAAGGCTTTAATGCACTAACGCCATTAATGCCCTGGTCCTGGGGGAAGGTGATGAAAAGCATCCATCACTTTTTTTCTTTTCTTTTGCAGTCCGAAAGTAAGAGAAAAACCCAGAGAAGCCCCGAATCCAGGATGAAGCTTGGTATTGAACTTGTAGAGTTAAGGCCCTTACCGATCCAATCAAAAGCAGTAGTGCTAAGAACGGCAGGTGAAAATGCCAGAGTAATGGCGTCAGATGGGTCGGTGTTACCTTGGGTAAGCAGTTTAAGTTTTTTAACATTAGGTAGTGGCCTTTCTTCTTCTGAAATAGATAAAATTGCTAAATGGGTCTCTCCTTCTGAAGATTCTGCTCAAACTGGTTCTGGGCAATTGACGTTTTCTTCCAGTCTTACAATTACAGCCCCTCCTGGTTTTAATTTTTCAAAGGACGATAATCTTCGTTGGTCGTATGTCTTTATCTGCAGTTATTTCGACATAGATTGGACAAATCCCGATAAAAAGGTAGTACAGCAAGAGGCAGAAAGGAGCTTTCGTAAAAACTTTGCGCTCCAAGTGCATCCCGATAAAAAACCTGAGTTTTTTAAGCAAGAGTGGTGCAATCGAGCTTATTGGGAAAAGAAAGTTGCGGAGATGAGGAGCGGTGAGTTTGATCTTGCAGTTGAAATGAGAGAAGCCTTGTTCGTAATATTAAAAGATAACGAAGTAATTGATTTGAAATGGAAAGGCGGTTGTGATCAAGCACTAATTCACGCAGTTAAGCAAGGAAGCGATTTGCGTAAGTGTTCCTTGGGAATAGTTACTGATATTCAAGAGGCGGCAAAGTCAAATTTGCAGAGAGAGGAGTATAAGCGTGAGGGGGCGGAGTACAGACGTCACAGAGAAGAATACAAGCGTCAAGGAGAGGAATACAGGCGTCAAAGAGAAGAGCATGAACGCCATACTGAGGAAGTCAACCGTCAAGCTGACGAAATTCAGAAACAACTCGACGAATTAGCAAAACAAAAAAAAGAAAGAGCAAAAAAGCGGCTTGTTAAAGAACGACTTCGGAAACAATTTACTGATATTTTGATAAAGCGTGGATATGATGTGGATTCGGAAATCATGAAAGAAATTTCTGCCGATCCTGAAAATTTTAAAGAAATTTTTGACAGACATATAGGCTTACTCTCGCAAGCCATAGATGAGCAAACCAAGCTTCAGACGTCTGCGCACTCAGCTGCATCGAAACAAGCCCCAATGCTTCCTGATGCTGTTTCAGCTAAAGCCTTTGTTCATCGTATTAACACATCGGGGTTTTTAGATAAGCTAGCAAGTGACCTTGCGCATTCTGAAAAAGAAGATGTGAGCTTGGACTCAGTTTCTCAAGACGAGCAACAATCTCTTTTTCAAGCCGGTTTAACTAGCGCATAAGTTGAAGTCAGTGCGAGCTGCGCTAACTCCAAGCGATTCCCATTAAGTTTAAATGATCTTAATTTGCACTATTAGATAGAAATTATTAGTCAAAGCCTGCATTTCAAACCGTGTCCTTTAAAAAAGCTTGATTGTTCACCAATCGTTCACCTATCTTAAGTAAAAATGCAATAGCACTTAACGGGTGAACGAATGATTACTGGTTTTCAAGAAACGCTGTATCAATTTCTTTCAAATTACTTAGGGGAAAAAAATTGCTCGCCCTCTTTTTCTGAGATGACGATAGCCATGGGGATTAGTCCTCGTTCCAAAAGTTTAATTACGCGTAGTTTGCGTGCCCTAAATAAACAGGGAAAAATTGTTTTAGAAAAAAAAGGACGACGCCTTTTAATTTCACTTTCTTCAAAAGGCTTGCCACTGATGGGGCGTATTTCAGCAGGCAGTCCGATTGAAGCTATCGCTGACTATCAGTTCATTGATACGAATGAAGTATTGCAAGGAAATAATCGTTATGCCTTAGAGGTTAAAGGCAATTCAATGATGGATGAAGGAATACTCGATGGAGATATCATTATTTGCGAGCAGTCAGATACCGCAAAAGAAGGTGAGATTGCTGTCGTTTTAATTGAAGGCCACAATGTAACACTCAAACGCGTTTCTTATAAAGAAAAAGAAAAAATTCTGCTTGTTCCAGCTAATTCAACGTTAAAACCTGTCGCTTATCTATCTGAGCAAATTCAGATACAAGGAATTTACCGAGGACTATTGCGCATAAAATAATAAAGGTAACTATATGCGTAGCGAAAATAATAAAAATACTCAAGATGGTCGCGCGCTATTATCCTTGTTGATATGAATGCATTTTTTGCCTCTATTGAACAATTAGATAATCCTGAGTGGAGAATGTCGACTGGGGTCAAGTCTAGACCATATCATTACCCACAAGTTTTTTAACAACAAAGAAACGTAGGGTGGATTAGGCG
>CAZTDR010000045.1:0-20646 GCA_964612855.1 uncultured Coxiellaceae bacterium | reverse complement strand
TGCTGCTTTAGCGTCTGTCACACCGGGACCTAACTCCGGTACGCTCATCAATTGTTGATAAGACAAATTAGGGCGGCGTAATAATTCTTCTAATCGATATTCCCGCGTGAGAGGTTGGTCAAGCAATGTTTCAATTGCTACAGCGGTTTCGGTTGCTGGACGCGCCCAAGTTTCATGCATCCGTATTTGTTCATTGGCTATGCTTGCACTTTTTTCTGCAAAATAAGCCCAGCGTGTTTCATCCACTAAACCTAGCTCGCGTCCCTTTGGGGTTAAACGTAAATCTGCATTGTCTTCACGTAGTAGTAAGCGATATTCCGCGCGGCTGGTAAACATGCGATAAGGTTCTGTCGTGCCGCGTGTGATTAAATCGTCTATTAACACACCGATGTAAGCCTCGTCCCGACGCGGTGTCCAGGATTCATTTTCTGTCGCGAACAATGCCGCATTCATACCTGCGATTAATCCTTGTGCGCCAGCTTCCTCATAACCCGTCGTGCCATTAATTTGGCCTGCAAAGAATAATCCTGCGATATATTTGGTTTCAAGCGAAGGCTTTAAATCCCGAGGATCAAAATAATCATATTCAATCGCATAACCGGGACGCGTAATGTGTGCATTTTCAAATCCTTTCATTGTCCGGACAAATTCGATTTGGACGGAGAAAGGTAAACTGGTAGAAATACCATTGGGATAGATCTCAAAGGTGGTCAACCCCTCGGGTTCCACAAAAATTTGATGTGAATTTTTATCCGCAAAACGCACGACTTTATCTTCAATAGAGGGACAATAACGCGGACCCACTCCTTCAATGATCCCCGTATACATAGGTGATTCAACCAGACCGGCAAGAATCAAATCATGCGTTTGTTGATTGGTGTGCGTGATATAACACGGAATTTGCTGGGGATGCTCTTCGGCTTTGCCTAAAAAAGAAAAAATAGGCGTAGGCGTGTCGCCATGTTGTTTTTCTAACACACTGAAATCAATGGAACGTCCATCAATGCGTGGTGGAGTGCCGGTTTTCAGCCTTCCTACGCGTAATGGCAATTCACGCAGCCGATGGGCGAGCGTTTTAGCGGGCAAATCGCCTGCACGCCCCCCTTCATAATGTTGCAAGCCGATATGGATTTTACCTGCCAAAAATGTACCGGCCGTTAAAACAACGGTTTTTGCTTTAAACGTTAACCCCATTTGGGTCATGACGCCCGTTACATGTTCTTGCTCAATCAAAATATCATCGACGGGTTGCTGAAAAATCCACAAATTAGGCTGAGACTCCAGTATTTGTCGAATCGCCTGTTTATATAACACACGGTCTGCTTGCGCCCGCGTCGCGCGCACGGCAGGCCCTTTGCTTGCGTTTAAAATGCGAAACTGAATACCCGCCTGATCAATTGCCCGCGCCATCGCGCCACCCAAAGCATCTATCTCTTTGACTAAATGGCCTTTTCCAATTCCGCCAATCGCAGGGTTACAAGACATTTGCCCTAGTGTTTCGATGTTATGGGTCAACAGCAGCGTCTTGACTCCCATCCGAGCCGCTGCCAATGCAGCTTCAGTGCCAGCATGACCGCCACCCACAACGATAACATCAAATTGTTGTTTTAAATCAAACATGGAAAATACGAATACTTATTAAAAAAATGGTTGGTTATTGTACTTGAATTGAGAAAGGACAGGAAGAGCACACTCTACATCTGTGCACGGCAAAAATTTTCATCCCTTTGAACGAAGGCCTTTGTAGGGGCGGACCCATGTGTCCGCCCAGCGGCTTCAACTTAAAGTCCGGGCGGACACACGGGTCCGCCCCTACACAAAAGCGTTTTTGTCGTGTACTACAGAAACACCCTATTTTCCAATACAAAAACTCCCAAAAATCCGCCCTAATAAATCATCAGAAGTAAATTCTCCAGTAATTTCACTTAAGCTTTGCTGTGCTAGACGTAAGTCTTCTGCTAACAACTCACCCGCACGATGATCGATTAATTGCTGTTTACCATTGACTAAAAATTGTTGTGCGCGAGAAAGCGCATCTAAATGGCGGCGGCGGGCAGAAAAAGTATCTTCCAGTTGTGTATTAAAACCGACGGTATCTTTAAGCGCTTTTTTGAGCAAATCAATACCCAAGCCTGTTTTTGCTGACAGAGAAACCGTAATCCTATTTTTATCTTGGATAACAGCAGGCATCTCTTTCGTTAAATCAATTTTGTTACGCACCACAATCAGCGTTGTTTTTTCCGGAATGATAGGCAAAGGCAAGGTATGAGAAAGATCGGCATCCATCACATATAAAATAAAATCGGCTTTAGTCATTTCTAATCGCGCGCGTCGGATGCCTTCTTGTTCCACGACATCGTCACTTTCACGCAAACCCGCCGTATCAATTATATGCATCGGCATGCCGTCTATTAAAATCGATTCCCGTAATAAATCACGCGTTGTGCCTGGAATATCCGTGACAATAGCAATGTCTTTACCACTCAATTGATTTAATAAACTGGACTTGCCAACGTTGGGTTGTCCAGCGATCACAGCCGTAATACCTTCACGTAATAAGCTGCCTTGCTTAGCTCCAGCTTGTACTTCCGCTAAATCATGCATAATTTGATTTAAGCTATCACTGACTTGAGAACCACTTAAAAAATCAATTTCTTCTTCCACAAAATCAATCGCCGCTTCCACATACATGCGTAAATGAATTAACGCTTCCACTAAGGCACGAATTTTTTTAGAAAACTCGCCTTGTAATGAACGCAAGGCATTACGCGCTGCTTGCTCAGAAGCGGCATCAATTAAATCCGCAATCGCTTCAGCTTGGGCTAGGTCGATTTTATCATTCAAAAAAGCGCGTTCAGAAAATTCGCCAGGGCGTGCGATACGTGCGCCTAACTGAACAATGCGTCGAATTAAACTATCTACTACGGCAGTGCCGCCGTGTCCGTGTAATTCTAAAATATCTTCGCCAGTAAATGAGTTGGGTGCAGGAAAATATAAAGCGATACCTTGGTCAATGGCGTGATTTGTTGCATCCCAAAAAGAGGAATAGGTAGCGTAACGAGGCTTTGGAATTTTTTTAAGAAGTTGTGTTGCAATCGTTGTTACTAAAACGCCCGATACCCGAACAATTGCCACACCGCCCCGTCCGGGTGGCGTGGCAGTGGCTACAATTGTGTCAACACGGTTTTTCATTTTGCTTTCTTGGCGTTCTCCGCTTTGCCAAGCTCGCGCATGATGTACCATTGTTGTAAGAAAGATAAGGTGTTATTGACAAACCAATACAGCATCAATCCTGCTGGGAATTTTGCAAACAAAACGGTAAATACAATCGGCATCGCCATCATCAATTTGGCTTGCATCGGATCTGGCGGCGGTGGATTCAATCGTTGTTGTAAAAACATCGATAAGCCCATCAAAATAGGCAGAATGTAATACGGATCATAGGTGGAAAGATCTTGAATCCAGAAAATCCACGGTGCTTGACGCAATTGCACGCTTTCAATCAATACCCAATAAAGTGAAATGAATACGGGAATTTGGATTAAAATGGGCAAGCAACCGCTCATGGGGTTCACTTTTTCTTTTTTGTAAAGCTCCAACGTCGCTTGTGTAAATTTTTGTTTATCATTACCAAAGCGTTCTTTGAGTTCATTTAATTTGGGTTGCAGTTTTTTAAGTCCTGCCATGGAACGATAACTTTTAGCGGATAAGTAATAAAAAGCAAGCTTGATGAACAGGGTCACGATAACAATGGACCAACCCCAGTTACCGACGACCGAATGGATTTTTTCCATCATCCAAAAAATAATGACGGATAAAAACCATAACCAACCATAATCAATCGTAAGCTGTAAACCCGGCGCTACTTTTTCTAAGTGATTAGCAATTGCAGGGCCTGCGTAAAATTTAGCCTGCGTGCTGAGTTGTTCACCTGGATTGACTGTGATTTTTTCACCCAACAAACCGACTGTGTACATACCATCGTGGGTTACACGAGTAAAATAATGGGAGGTAGTATTTTTTTCAGGCACCCAAGCGCTAACAAAATAATGCTGGATCATAGCAGCCCAACCGCCTTGAATCGTTTGGTTCAATGGACTGGTTTCCATTTTTTTGAAGCTAATTTTTTCATAGGCTTTTTGCGGGCTGGAAATAGCGGCGCCAAAGTAAGTTGCAAAATTAACGACACCTTGTTTGCTGGGAGGCGGTGTATTTTTTCGCATCAGTTGTAAATAAGGATTACCACTCCAGACTTGCTTAGATTGATTGTCGACTTGGTAATTCACATCAATTTCATAATTGTCGCGATGAAAAGTAAATGTTTTGGTGAAATTTATGCCTTCGCCATTATGCCAATGCAAGTTCACTTTTAATTCATTTTGGTCAGGCGTTAAGATGTAATCGGTTTGATCAATTTTATATTCTGCCTGGCCTTTGCTGGTATCTGGGCCTGATGTACCTAATAAACCGCTTTGTGCGATATAACGCGTATCAGGCGAATTGTTTAATAATAAAAAAGGCTCTTTGGAATGCAATTCTTGGGGGTAGTTAAGTAATTTGACTTGGGTGATGTTACCGCCAATAGGATTGATGTCTACTTGTACAACATTGGTTGTTACATGGATGAGTTGGGCTGTGTTAACAACAGTCGGTGTTGTTGTGGTTGTAGGCTGTGCAGTATCTGTGATTTGGGGCACGTAATTGTTTGATTCAGTGGCTTCTACGCTAGAAGAGGTCACTATTGTTTTCGGATGTTCTTTATCCCACGCTTGGAATAATAAAACGAGAATCAGAATAAGCGTGGCATATAATGCGATGCGTAAGTAGTTAATCATATTTGTTGGCATTTTGTTTGGACTTCCGGAATAGGATCATAGCCGCCTTTTCCCCAAGGATGGCAGCGTAAGATACGTTTAAGTGCTAAATAACTCCCACGAAGACAACCAAATGAGTGAATGGCTTCGATGGCATAAGATGAACAAGAAGGATAAAAACGACAGCATTGTCCTAGTAAAGGACTGATAACGAATTTATAAGTCCGTATTAAGAGGATGAGAGGTTTTTTAATAATCTTTCCCACAAATCGTCTATGCCTTTTCGGATTTTTTCGTTGCTTAAGATATCGCACTGTTGCCTAGCAATCACTACGATATCTAAACCGGTTAATCGTGCTTGATTGAACCGAAAGCTTTCTCTTACAACCCGTCTAATGCGATTTCGGGTAACAGCATGTTTGGCAACTCGCTTTCCCACAATAATTCCAACTCGTGCGTGTTCCTTCTGGTTGGATTTACAAAGAACCAGAAGAGTTCGCTGGCTCACTTTAAGCGGTTCAGTAAATACGTTATTGAATTCAGCTTTAGTGAGAAGTCGAGAACGACGGGGAAAACTCACAATAGTATCAAAAAACTTATGGAATCAAACGCTTACGGCCTTTAGCTCTACGTCTGCTCAATACCTTACGGCCATCTGCTGTTGCCATACGTGCACGAAAACCATGTTTTCTGTTGCGTGATAGTTTGCTTGGTTGAAAAGTTCTTTTCATAAATCACTCGTCCATCTTTAATTCAAAATCAGGGGGCTAATAATAGGTTTCATTTAGCTTATTGTCAAAGTTTTTCTATGGCTAAGATCCTTATTGGAAAAGGAAAGTAAAGAGGATTTAATGAGGAATGCGCTGCTTTATTCAATATAACTCTTTTATATATTTATTCTTTTTAGTTTTTCTTTTTATATAGCAGCGACTTTTCTGTGGAAAAGGTTGATAAGCACCATTTTTTCATTAAGTTACAGATGTATTACTCTGTGGATTGAGGTATTGTTTGCTTGTGGTTACTCTGGTGATGAAGTGGGATAAAAACAGGGCTGGTTGTTTTATTCAGCTTTTACACAGACAATGAAGAGGTTAACAATAGGGATATAGACAGGTTTTCATATGCCAATTAATTTAGATAAATGGATAGAGAAAATTAAAAATCAACATCGACTGACCGTCGATATGAGCTTAGGGCGCGTTAGAGAGGTGGGCGAAAAGCTCGGTTTATTAACGCCGCACTATAAAACTATTATTGTGGGCGGAACCAATGGAAAAGGATCAACCGTTGCGGCTTTGGAAGCCATTTATCTCGCGGCGGGGTATAAAGTAGGTGCTTTTATGTCACCTTATCTTTATCGATTTAATGAATTGGTTCGTATTCAAGGACAGGAAGCGTCAGATGAAGATTTTATTCAAGCGTTTGAAAAAATAGATCAAGCGCGTGGCGAGATGACCCTGACCCAATTTGAATTTAATACGCTAGCTGCTTTACTTATTTTTCAGCAGGCCAATTTAGACGTCGGCATTTTGGAAGTGGGACTGGGTGGTCGATTGGATGCAGTGAACATTATTAATGCAGATGTAGCAGTGATTACCAGTATCGCTATTGATCATGCAGAATGGCTAGGTTATACCCGCGAAGAAATTGCAGTGGAAAAAGCGGGTATTTTTCGCCCCAATCGGCCGGCTGTGTGTGGTGATTTCGATATACCTATTACCTTGCTTGATTATGTAGAAAAACATAATGTGCCTCTATTTAGACAAGGCGAAGAATTTGGTTTTGAGCGGCAAAATGTATCTTGGCGCTGGTGGAGCGAAGACAAAACGGAAGATCAATTACCTTTACCCAAAGCGCTTGCGTTGCAAAATATGTCTACTGCGCTCATGGCTATTGATTTATTACAAGAGAAATTGCCGGTTACACGCGAAGCGATGGAGCAGGGCTTGGCAGGGGTGACCTTAGCGGGCCGTATTCAAATCATACCTGGCAATATTACCCAAATTTTAGATGTCTCTCATAACCCAGCCGCTGCTGAATTTTTGGCGAATTATTTACAAGAGCAAACGTATACGGGCAAAGTTCGCGCCGTTTTTTCCATGTTAGCGGATAAAGATATTTTAGGGACGTTGCATGTCATGCGTGATCAGATAGATGAATGGTATATAGCGCCTCTCGCCACTGAACGCGGTTCTTCGTTGGATGTTTTAGAATATTGTTTTCGCACCGCGAATATTCAGCAAATCCATTCCTATGATTCAATTAAACACGCTTACGATGCAGCACTTAACTCTGCAGAAGTCGGTGATTGTGTTGTTGTGTTTGGTTCGTTTTATACAGTCGCCGATGTTATGCAAGGGTAGTCTATGTTTAGTCAAGTCAGTCAATATTATCGGCAATATTTTAAGCGTGGCGCATATAGCACGGCAGAAAAAGTTTTAAATAAAGTCATGAATGCTATTGTTACTTATCCGGTAATAGAAGAGATGTCTTTTGAAGAAGATGCAGAAGACAAAGTCTCTTCCACTTATACACTGACTAATAGTGACGATGCTGTGATAGCGTTAGGAAGGGTGTTAGAAAAAGCTTTATCAAACTATGCCCGCTTTCAAGCGTCCAGTGATGAATCCCAAAAAAAAGAAATACGTGAGAAAATCGCAAAAAGTTATTTTAAGTTTTTATTAAAGAGTCAATACACGGTGATTGATGCAAAAATTACTTTATCGGCGGAATTACTGAATGAAACGACTCTGCTCACTGCCTTACAACCGGCCTTAACTGAAATAAATGACCAGTTAAAACCAGCCGAATCAAAACAACAAGCCAGCACCTGTTTTAAAAATCCGGGCGTGTAAATCGATATTATGCACGCGTAAATAATCTATTTGTTGTGTAGCCAAGAACAGGGAAAGAGCGACGGTTTCCGGATCACGCTCGGCAAATTCGTGCGGCGTAAATTGTTCGAGAAAAATTTTTCGTGAGTGACCAATCAGTAAGCGGGTGCCCAATTGGCGAAAACGTTCGATATGTTTAATCAACTCTAAACATTGTTGCGGGTTTTTACCAAAACCAATGCCTACATCGAAAATAACGCGTTCTTTGGCAATACCTTGTTGAATCAATTGCGTTAACCGTTCTTCAGCCCAGGGCAGGATTTGTTCAATTGGATTTTGTTCTAATGAGAGTAAACGCGTTCGATTGACTGGAATGCCTAAATGATGCATTACGACGATATCACATTCGCTGGCGGCGATCACTTCACGCATTTTATTATCATCCAGACCGCTTACATCATTGATCCATTGCACGCCGTGCGCCAACGCTTTTTCTGCCACTTCAGCATGACGGGTATCGATGCTGATTTTGGGAGAAATAATTCTCGACGCATTGTCTGCTAAAATAGCATTTAAAACCGGCATCAGCCTTTCCCATTCTTCTTCTGCTGAGATGGCTTTCGCGCGTGGATTGGTCGCTTCGGCCCCAATATCTATAATTTCTGCACCTTGCATAACTAACTCTTTTGCACGAGCAGCCGCCTCATCCTCTGCTGTATATTTTCCACCATCCGAAAAAGAATCGGGGGTGATGTTTATAATTCCAATCAATTGGGGTGTATCAATTCGCTGCGCAATTTGTCGGGTATGCAAAGGCGCGTTGCCTGCAAAAGGAGAACCCCATGGTGCGGTCATTTCTACGGCAGTTTTGCCTTGATATCGCCAGAAAGGGGCGACATCTGAGAGCGGCCAGAGTGCGAACGGTCGGTTCATTAATTGTTTATGCGGTAACTGCAATGTGTCATCAGTAAGCGTCAAATCATCCCAAGCCAGCAAATCGATATCGATGATGCGCGGGCCCCAGGTTTTTTCTGGGACGCGACCCAGTGCTTTTTCGATGATTTTTACTTGGTGGAGTAATTCTTGGGGCGTGAGTGTTGTTTCGCAACGTATGGCTAAATTCAAATGCGGCCTATTCCAAGCGGGTGGCGCATTGGCTGGCAAGAGCGCATCGGAAATATAAATCGGTGAGACTTGCTGAACAGTCAGTTGAGGGAGTTTTTTGAGTGAATGTAGGGCTTGGCGTAAGTTTTCTAAGCGATCGCCGAGATTGGTGCCTAGGCCGAGTATGATCATATTTAACACCAGTCATCCCCAAAACAAAACGTCACCCCGCCGGTCAAATTCAAAATCGCCGGCTTCTTTGTCAATTGAATGCCTACAACAAAATCGGGCGGCAAATTTTCTTTAATCACTTGATGAATTTCCTGACCCAAATGCTCTAACAAACGAAAATGCTGCTCGGACAAGTGCGTTTTAATGAGGGTGATGAGCGTGTCATAGCAATGCGTATCGGTTAATTGATCCGTGATACAACCCCGTGGCGGCGAGGGAAAATCAATGGAAACATCCAATTTTACAATTTGTGGCTTTTTGCGCTCGCCAGAGGGCCAGCCTAAATTGACCTGAAGTTCTAGGCCATTTATTTTCATTTGAGCATAGGACTTCATTTTAAAATCACATCAATTTTTTTCATCAAGTCGGGCGTTAATGCGGATTTCAAGCCAATGGCTTCTAGATTTTCAAGCAGTTGCGATTTTTTCGTCGCCCCCGTAATAACGGAACTGACATAAGGATTTTTTAAACACCATGCAATCGCTAATTGCGCCATGGTGCAACTTAAGCCATCAGCAATCAGGGAAAGCTCTTTGACTTTCGCGATTAATTCTTGGAAATTCGGAGGAATTAACCACGCTTCTTTGGACAGACGCGTTTCGGGTGGAATGCCGTGATCATATTTTCCGGATAAAATGCCCGAAGCGAGGGGACTCCAGGTGGTGGCGCCCATGCCATATTTATCAAATAAAGATAAATAATCTTTTTCTACGTGCTCGCGCGCAAACATATTATATTTCGGCTGTTCCATCGAAGGTTTGATGCAACCTAAGTGTGCTGCCATTTGATACGCAGCTTCAATTTGTGCGGCGTCCCACTCCGATGTTCCCCAATAAAGCACATAACCATTGCGCACCAGATAATCCATCGCTAACACGGTTTCTTCTAGCGGCGTATCAGGGTCAGGTCGATGACAAAAAAGTAAATCCACATAATCAAGCTGCAAACGTCGCAATGAGTTGCGCGTGCCTTCCAATAAATGTTTGCGTGACAAACCCGTATCATTTGGGCCATTGCCTCCCCAGAAAATTTTGGTCGAGATCACTAAATCTTCGCGCCGAAATTCTTTAATGACTTTTCCCATTAAGATTTCGGCTTCACCATGTGCGTAACCTTCTGCGTTATCAAAAAAATTAATGCCATGATCGAATGCTTCATGCATAAACTCTTTTACCGCATTCAAATCTAACTGTTTTGCAAACGTAATCCATGAACCAAGGGAAATTTCGCTGACTTTGATACCAGCTTTACCGAGTTTGTTATAGTGCATGAGCAACCTTCCTGGAAAAAAGAGTGTCATTATGGTATATCAAAATTGCGGGTTTGGGGAGATTGTTCATTTTATAGCGGGCTTAGATCGTCGTCATTCTCGAATGCTTAATAACACGCCGTCATCCCCGAATGCTTTTATCGGGGATCTGTTTATTAGTAAGGAAATCCCCGAAAAGCATTCGGGAAGGACAATATTATTCCACACAAATCCCGCTGACTGTTTTCGAAGAACCCTTTTTAGACGCTGCCCCGCCCTCAGTTTGGTCTTTACCCGTCTTAACCACCGGTTTTATATTCAACCCAGCAATTTCTGCATAAACACGCCCTCTCGCGGCGTTTAATTCTGCTGTACCCGCACGATTAGTAACAAACAAGGCGCCTTTATCTAAACGAACAGATAAGCCACGGCTCACAGAATAAGACACAGTATAATCTGTACCGCGTACACCAATGGTGGCCACGGGGGTGTTAACTTGATAGCCGTCGGGATTGCTTTTAGAAATTAATCCGGTAATGGTGCGAAAACCACCTTTGGCTAAGCCTGCCACATAGCGATTATCCCCGGAGCCTGGATTAAATTTATATTGTTCAACACGAAATGTCGTCCCTTCACGTAATGCGACCATGCTGTTATCAGTAAACACAATTTGCCCGGACCCCGAGCCTGTCACGATTGTATCCTGCTCATAAATAGGAGAACGACGCTGCAAAACCCGCGCTTGATTACGGGTATCAAGCGCTTGCACCGTGCCTTTTACCCAAACCATTTGACCAACTGCGGATTGTGCGAAGCTTTGTTGAATAAAAAATGAAGAAATAGCGAAAAAAAAGCAGAAAAAAAACTTAACGCAAGAGAGAGACTTTATCATGAGCTCACCTGTGAACGTTATAATTAAGAAATTATATATTCGCCGCACTTGTTTTTAAAACATCATCTTGCGGCGATATTGCCATTCAATTTCAACAAAAAATGCTCGAAATAGCGAGCTATTCCTCCGCTTTTTCATTGAATAGGTTGTTAACCGCTTTTTAACTGATCCAATTTCAGCACAATTTTTTTCAAATGCATGACTTCTTCAGGCGAAAATTCTTTATGAAATCCTGTCCCGATATTGATGACCAAATACACATTCTCATTGATGCCTGCAATTAAATCTCGTCCAGTGAGCTCCACATAATCAATCTGCGCAATTTGTTCTTGGGCCCAGTGAGTGAGACGTTCGAGTTCATCAAAAGCCAACATAAAATATTTTTCGTCGATCACCGCGTACAATGGATGAAAAGCTTCTTCACTCTTTGTTTCTTCAGTCGTTTTTTTCACGGGTAGAAACATGGGTGATTGTAAGAAAAGTAGATAAACCTTATTTACATCCTCTTGTTTGCCTTGACTTTCAAAAGCTCTCGAAATGGCTTGGTCTAATTCTTTCATAGCGTACCTATTTATTATTTAACGTTAGCTGGCGGGCAGTCCATCCTACACAAGTTAACCCGTAGGGTGGTACGATGCGTTTTTTGCATCGTAATCCACCAAACAATGCTGCAATTTAATTATAGTTTGGTGGATTACGGCAAAAAAGCGCCTAATCTACCCTACGTTTTTAAAGCCATAAGAATTTGTGGGGAATGGTATGAGCGCAGCGTGTCCACCAGCGCCAACCCCAGAACATTCTCTTACAAAACGTAGTTTAATAAAACAAGTTTGGGTACAATACAGCATTTTAGAGTTGAGGGTAGGAGAGAAATGATGACCGATGTTTTGACTAAAAAATCAAATAATAAAGCTTATATTAACTTATCGCCCTCTGAACTGGTTGATATAGCGCTAGCCCGTAACGAAGGGGTATTAGCGGCGAATCAAGCGCTCACGGTAACCACAGGTCCTCGAACGGGACGTTCTCCGAAAGATCGATTCATTGTTAAAGATGCTATTACTGAAAAAGAAGTAGATTGGAACACGATTAATCAGCCGATTAGCCCTGAAAAATTTGAGGCGCTTTGGCAACGAGCGAATGATTATTTGCAACAAAAAGAGTGTTCTTTTACTTCTTATCTTCAAGTGGGTGCTGAAAGAAAATTTACGCAAACCGTGAAAGTGATTACGGAGCTTGCGTGGAGTAATTTGTTCACTCAAGATTTATTTATCCGACCTGAGCCACCCATTACGTCTGATCAATCAGGTCAGTGGACTATTTTATGCGTACCTGGTTTCAAAACAGATCCTGATCGTGACGGTGTTAATAGTGATGCGGCTGTCATTCTCAACTTTTCCAAACGCGTTATTTTAATTTGCGGTACTTATTATGCTGGCGAAATGAAAAAAGCCATGTTTTCTGTTTTAAACTTTTTATTGCCCAAACATGAAGTTTTACCTATGCATTGTGCGGCGAATGTAGGAAAAGACGGCAAAACAGCCTTGTTTTTTGGTTTGTCTGGCACGGGGAAAACCACTTTGTCGGCCGATCCCGAACGCTATCTGATAGGTGATGATGAGCACGGTTGGAGCGCCGAAGGCGTTTTCAACTTTGAAGGCGGTTGTTATGCAAAGTGTATTGATCTTTCTAAAGAACGCGAACCCGTGATTTGGGATGCGATCCGTCGTCCCGCTATTATGGAGAATGTTGTTCTTGATCCTGTCACTCGCGAACCTAATTATGCCGATGCGAGCCTTACCGAAAATACGCGTGCCGCTTATCCTCGTGAACATATTCCTCTGCGCGTCAATGAAAATAAAGCGGGACTTCCTACAGCCGTGTTATTTTTAACTTGTGATTTGTATGGGGTATTGCCGCCGGTTGCGCGCTTAACGAAAGAACAAGCCGCTTATTATTTTTTAAGTGGTTACACTGCATTAGTCGGCAGCACTGAAGTTGGTCAAGGCAAAGGCATTAAGCAAACATTTAGTACGTGCTTTGGCGCACCCTTTTTTCCCCGTCCCGCTCGAGAGTATGCCGATTTATTAATGAAACGGTTAGATCACTCTGATGCACAAGTTTATCTGGTCAACACGGGATGGACCGGTGGAGCGTATGGTGAAGGCGGCGAACGTTTTTCTATTCCTACGACGCGCGCTATTGTGACTGCTATTGTGAATGGCGAGTTGCGTCATGGAAAATATGAACAATTAGCAGGTTTTAATTTAGAGATACCAACGCATATTCCGGGGGTGGGGGATGCACTCTTAAATCCGCGCACCCTTTGGAAAGATAAAGAAGCGCATGATCGTTTTGCAAAAGAATTGATGGGTAAATTTATTGAGAACTTTAAAAAGTTTGATGTGAGCGATGCAATTCGAAGTGCTGGCCCGACGATGTAGTTGTATAAAATAACGTCTTCGAATTAAATGGTTCTGCAGGGACAAACGGAGTAGGGGCGGACCCATGTGTCCGCCCGGACTTTACAGGTGAGGCTGCTTCAAATTAAACCATACCGTCATCCCCGAATGCTTTTATCGGGGGTCTCCTCATAGGTAAACAGATCCCCGATAAAAGCATTCGGGGATGACGGGGATGATGGTTTATTCAGTGCTTCGAGGATGGCGGTTTATTCAGAGTTAACGGCTAATTCGAGAATGACATCTATGACCAACATCCCACACAATATTTCCCAAATAAAAAAACAAATCACTGAGTTTGAAATTCGTTATCATCGAAAACCCCACTCCGTTTTATTGGTTGCGGCCAGTAAAACACAATCTATCGAAAAAATTCGTCAAGCCATCAAAGCCGGGCAACGAGCTTTTGGTGAAAATTATGTGCAAGAAAGCTTAGAAAAAATAGCTATTCTGGCGAGTGAAAATTTAGACTGGCATTTTATCGGCGCAATCCAAAGCAATAAGACAAAAAAAATCACCGAACATTTTTCTTGGGTGCATACCGTGAGCGAAGAAAAAATTGCGCAGCGATTAAATGATCAGCGGCCATCTCATTTGCCCCCCTTAAATATTTGTTTGCAAGTGAATACCAGTCATGAAATCAACAAATCAGGGATGAATGCCGAAAATAGTTTGCAGCTAGCGGAGTATTGCCGTACATTGCCCCACTTAAAATTACGGGGCTTGATGAGCATTCCTGCACTAACAGAGAGCTTTGCAGAACAGCGCAAACAATTTGCCGAGTTAACTCGAATTTTTAATCATCTAAATGAGCGCGGCTTTCAACTCGACACGCTTTCAATGGGAATGTCACATGATATGGAAGCAGCGATTGCGGAAGGTGCGACAATTGTGCGGGTGGGTACCGACATTTTTGGTGACCGGCCTATTATACCATAAGCAGTTTTTTTTTCTTGCTGTAGAATAAGACTAAACACCCTTGCAAAGCGGATATTCCCATGAAAAAAAACTCTACGCGATCGAGATTATTATTTTGGGTTTCTTTTTGCCTTTTTTTCTTTTCCACCACAGTAAATGCACTTCCCAAAGGGATTTATATTAGCCAAACTACAGTCGAAGATACAAAATATATCACTTATTTGATCGAGCGCGCCAAAAAAGCAGGAATTGATACATTTGTGATTGATTTGGAGCTTCCCTCTAAAAAAGCCCAGCAAAATATTGCGCTAGTCAAAAGCAACCATATTCACTATATTGCTCGCATTCTTATGTATCCTGGCGGCGGCACCCCTGAACAAATCGCTTCTGAAAGTTATCGAGAGAAAAAATATCGGTTAATAAAAACGGCTATTAGTTATGGCGCACAACAAATTCAATTAGATTATATTCGTTACAATAGTAAACAACCCGCATCTTCTGACCATGCGGTAGAGATACACAAAATCATTCAATCGGTTAAAGATCGTCTTGCAGCCGAAAAAATCCCGCTCCAAATTGATGTATTCGGTATTGCTGCATTTGGTGAAGAAAAACATATTGGTCAAAATATTAAATTATTCGCGCCCTCAATCGATGTACTTTGTCCGATGGTTTATCCTTCCCACTATGAACCTTTTAGTTATCATTTCGCGCGTCCTTATAAAACAGTCTATGAATCATTGGTTGCAATAAAACAACAAGTGGATAACAAATTACCTTTCAAACTTTATCCTTATATTGAATTATCAAACTATCATTATCCGCTTTCTCGCGAAAAAAAATTGAAATACATTTATGCGCAAATTCAAGCGGTACAAGATGCCGGAGCGGATGGGTGGTATGCGTGGAGCGCACAAAATTATTATGATAATTTATTTACGGTGTTAGAAAATTATTCGGTGAAATAGCTTTCAACGCGAATGCTTAGCCTTAGCCAGCTCTACCGTCATCCCCGAATGCTTTAGTCGGGGATCTGTTTACCAGTGAGAAGATCCCGACTAAAGCATTCGGGGATAACTGAGAATTAAAGCACTCGCGGATGACGACACCTTCTTGCAATCTGAACCCTTAAAGTCTGCATCTTTAGGTGATATCATACATTCCACCTCTTTTTTCGGAATACCACATGAACACAAATAGAATTGCTCTCATCGGTGCCGGTAATATGGGCGCAAGTTTATTGGCGGGACTGATTGCCAACCAATTTCCACCCCAGCAACTTTGGATTGCTGATCCCGATGTGACGAAATTGAATCTTTTGCAAAAGCAATTTAATGTCAATGTTGCACAAACCAACGAAGAAGCGCTCGAAACGGCCGATGTGGTCATTTTAGCAGTTAAACCGCAAATTATGGCGACTCTCGCCCATCAAATCGCACCCTGCATCCAACTAAAAAAGCCACTCATTATTTCTGTGGCAGCAGGTATTAGAGAAGAAGATTTACAAACGTGGTTAGGTGGCAAAGTGGCTATCGTGCGCTGTATGCCTAACACCCCGGCATTAATTCGTGCTGGCGCTACAGCGTTGTACGCTAATTCTTATGTAAACGCTAAACAACATGAATTGGCAGAATCCATTTTACGTGCAGTTAGCATGACGCTTTGGTTAGACAATGAAAACGACATGGACGCAGTGACCGCTTTGTCAGGTTCAGGGCCCGCGTATTTTTTTCTCGTGATTGAAGCGTTACAAGCAGCAGGAGAAAAACTAGGATTATCAAGTGAAGCGGCACGTTTGCTCACTTTACAAACCGCGTTTGGTGCTTGTCGCATGGCGTTAGAAAGCGCTCAATCCGCGAACATCTTACGTCAGCAAGTCACTTCACCCGGTGGTACAACGGAAGCTGCCATTGCAGTATTAGAAAAAGAAAAGCTTCGTGATATTTTCGCCCACGCTGTGGAAGCGGCATCTTTGCGAGCGAAAGAATTAGCAAAAGAGGCGCATTCTCATGGCTGAACATTTCATGAACGCATTATATTTTTTATTCAAAACATCCTTTGAATTTTATATAATAATTTTATTAATACGCCTTATTTTAGCTTATGCACAAGCGAATTATTTTAATCCGATCACTCGATTAATTATTCGTTTAACTCAACCATTGATTGAACCATTACGTCGTATCATACCTAATTATCGTCGTATTGAATGTTCTACGGTCGTGTTAGTGTTTGTTATCGAATTAATTAAAATTATAGTATTGAGCGCCCTCACTACTGGTATCCCATCTATTTTGGCATTAATGGGATTAACATTGGTCGAGGCAATAAAAACGTTATTAAGTATATTGTTTTACGCCATTTTATTGCAAGCTATTCTCAGCTGGTTTAAGCCCAGTGATACGCCGGCCACTCAAGTTTTACGACAACTTTCGTCAACCGTGTTGCAGCCTTTGCAACGCATCATCCCACCCGTAGGCGGTTTTGATATTACCCCCATTCCCGCATTATTAATTTTACAATTATTAATTATTTTAATTTCGTAGAGAAAGTTATGAAAATTATTTTTGCCAGCAGTAACTCAGGAAAAATAAATGAATTACAAATGCTTCTTGCACCCTATCGTTATGAAGTAATTCCACAAGCAAGCCTGGGTATTGATGATGCAGAAGAAACAGGGTTGACCTTTGTAGAAAATGCCTTAATTAAAGCACGCAATGCTTGTTTACAAAGTGGAAAACCGGCCATTGCCGACGATTCGGGATTAGTCATTCGCGCATTAGATGGCGCGCCGGGCATTCATTCTGCACGTTATGCCGGCAAAAAAAACGATGCACAAAAAAACATGGCAAAAATATTGCAAGAAATGACCGATGTTTCTGCAGATGATCGTCGAGCCCATTTTCATTGCACATTGGTTTATCTTGAACACGCAGAAGATCCCGCCCCGCTTATCTGTGAAGGTATTTGGCAAGGAAGCATTTTGTATTCAGCTACCGGCACGAACGGATTTGGTTATGATCCCATATTTTATGATGAGGCAGAAAAATCCAGCGCAGCCGAGCTTTCGGCCGACCGGAAAAATCAAATCAGTCATCGCGGTCAAGCGTTACGTGCGTTGGTTGAAAAATTAAAATTAGATAAAACTCTTTCTTCGGCATAAAGGTAAAAAGGATACTAGGATGCATGCTCTCGTTGTTGAAAATTTAAGAAAAGTGTATGCCAATGGGTTAATTGCTTTAGATGGAATTGATCTCACTGTCGCCCAAGGCGATTTTTTTGCCCTTCTTGGCCCAAATGGTGCAGGAAAATCGACCACGATAGGTATTTTATGTTCGTTGGTAAATAAAACATCCGGTAGGGTGTGTATTTTTAATCATGACATGGATCAAGATTTACAAGCAGCGAAATCGTGTATCGGTGTTGTTCCACAAGAGTTTAATTTCAATCCATTCGAAAAAATTATGGATATTGTTACTAATCAAGCAGGTTATTACGGTATTGCACGCAAAATTGCCAAACAGCGCGCAGAGAAATATTTAAAAAAATTAAGTCTCTGGGAAAAACGTTCTCAATCAGCATTGCGCTTATCGGGTGGGATGAAGCGACGCTTGATGATTGCGCGTGCGCTAGTCAATGAGCCCAAATTATTAATTCTCGATGAGCCGACCGCGGGGGTTGATATCGAGTTGCGTCACAGTTTATGGGAATTTTTGATTGAATTAAATCAACAAGGCACAACCATTATTTTGACCACCCATTATCTCGAAGAAGCAGAGCAGCTTTGCAAAAATGTGGCTATCATCGATCATGGCAAAATTATTGTGAATGCCAATATGAAATCGCTCCTCAATCGACTGCATGTACAAACATTCATTCTCGATTTAAATGAACCGATTGAAAGTGAGTTGAGTCTGGCAGATTATCCTTATCGATTGTTGGATAAAATGACGTTGGAAATTGAGCTGAATAAAGGGCAATCACTTAATTCATTAATGAGTGAACTGAGCAAACACGCGGTTGTGGTGAATGGCATTCGCAACAAAACTAACCGGCTTGAAGAATTATTTGTACGATTAGTGATGCAAAATAAAGAAAAAAGCTGATCTTGCGTAACTCACCCTAAAAATGGCATTTGTAGGGGCATGGCGTGTCATGCCCGGCGGCTTCAACGAGATATGCAACACGGGCACGGCACGCCGTGCCCCTACAAAAATTGATTTACGCAACAATGCCCCACTAAAAACCTAAGCCAAGGAATTGAAACAACATGAATAAAAATTTAATTGCCTTACAAACTATTCTGACTAAAGAAGTCACGCGTTTCATGCGTATTTGGTCACAAACTTTATTACCACCCGCCATCACGATGACGCTCTACTTCATTATTTTTGGTAAATTGATCGGCTCACAAATTAATGATATTCATGGTTACACCTATATGCAATACATCGTACCGGGTTTGACGATGATGTCGATTATGACAAACGCTTATGCCAATACTTCTTCATCCTTTTTTGGCGCAAAGTTTAGTAAAAGCATCGAAGAAATGCTGGTTTCTTCCATGCCTAGTTATATTATTTTGTTAGGTTATATGCTGGGTGGAGCCCTGCGGGGCATGTTGGTGGGATTGATTGTGATACTGGTTTCATTGTTTTTTACGCATTTACATTTTGCTCATTTGTCTATTGTCTTGATTATGGCGTTTTTATCTTCAATGCTCTTTTCTCTCGCGGGTTTAATCAACGCGATTTTCGCCAGAAAATTTGACGATATTTCTTTTATTCCGACTTTTGTACTCACACCGCTGACTTACCTGGGCGGTGTGTTTTATTCCATTTCTCAGTTACCTCCCTTTTGGCGGACACTGTCATCGTTTAATCCTATTTTAAATATAGTCGATACTTTTAAATATGGGATGTTAGGCAATGCAGAAATATCTGTTTCTGTAGGTTTGTCATTAACATTTGGGTTGTTTATTGCGCTATGCATAGGGTGCTTGTTTTTGTTACAGAGAGGAACGGGATTGAGAGCCTAGCGTTTCAAAGAGGAGTTTAGTCAGGGCCTACACATAAAGAATTTTTGTAACATGTAGGGTGGCACGACGCGTTTTTTGCGTCGTAACCCACCAAATAAGAAATGGCCGCTTTTTATTTGGTGGATTACGGCAAAAAAACGCCGCGCCACCCTACATTTCTGTCAAAGAAAATTTTCATGCGTAGGCTCTGGGAATTTCGTATTGACTCATGACTGCCCTCTTTTTTTATGCTATCTTTCTGGATAATTTTCTAGGGAAAGGACGCTAAGATATGAAACATAATAGACCGCTTTTCACGGATAAGAATAACGGTGCCCAGCGCGGTTTATTCGCGATTGTTCCTATCATTCCTCAAATTATCATTATTGCGATCGTGACGGGTGCGTATTATTACATTACTAGCAAAGGATTATTTCCACTCTGGAGCAAGTATATTTATTATGGCACTAAAATCATCATTGGTTTTGAAGTCCTTATTGCGAGCGCTAAATCGTTAGTGGTTCCTCTACTTGCTATTGGATTAGGTGGTTTAGGTCTCTATATGTTACAAATACACAGCATGAATTATTTCGCATCCGATGATGCTTGGCATTTAATTTTTGTGGGTGTGGCTGGTTTATTTTTAACATTTATTGTTCGTTCATTCAAAAGAAGTTAAGGAAATCTATGCTGAAGCAAATTATTGCAATTATTATTTTAAGTATTCTCGTTATTGTCGGCATTGAGTATGCGCAGCATGGTTTGCAACTGCTTGTCAGCGCGCATGATTGGATTTCGGATGTACTCAAAGAGGTGTTTTCCGGGGGGCATGCAGGCAACATCGCACGACAATTAATTGCATTACTCATTATTCCTCTTGGCGTCGCATTAATTCCTGCCATTATTTATTGGTTGGCAAAGCGCAGTTGGCTGCCTTGGTTTATGGAAATTGTTTGGGTGATTTGGTTAGTAGAAACGTCAGCGCTGGTCGTTTTATATAAAGCGGCAGCTTAACAATATGCGAATTTCGTCATCTCCGAATGCTTTTATCGGGGATCTGTCTACTAATAAGCATATCATTACCCACAAGTTTTTTAACAACAAAGAAACGTAGGGTGGATTAGG